>NZ_CAJYPF010000024.1 GCF_913776565.1 uncultured Microbacterium sp.
ATCAGCTCGAGCGAGCAGTTTCCGGTCAGGACCATCAGGTCGGCCCACGACAGCGCGTTTCCGTACTTGTGCTTGATCGGCTGCAGGAGGCGACGGGACTTGTCGGTGTTGCCGTTGTCCCACCAGCTGCCGATGGGGGCGAAGCGCTGCATCGCGGTCCCCGCCCCGCCGCGTCCGTCGGCGATGCGGTAGGTGCCGGCGGCGTGCCAGGCCATGCGGATCATCTGCGGCCCGTAGTTGCCGTAGTCCGCGGGCCACCAGTCGACCGAGGTGGTGAGCAGTTCTTTGATGTCCGCCTTCAGCTCATCGAGGTCGATCGTGGCGAACGCGGCCGCGTAGTCGAAGTCGGCACCGAGCGGGTCGGCCGCGACGCCGTTGCGGTGCAGCAGCTCGACCTTCAGTCGCTGCGGGTACCAGCTGTCGAGGCTCGGCGCCTGACCGAAGGTGCCGCCGAGGTGATCGCCGCCGGCCGGAAGGCCGCCGGCCATGTGGTAGCTGCAGGTGTTGGTCTTGTCGTCCGGGCTCATGGGAGCTCCTTCCGGTGTCCAGTGGGGGAGAGCAACGTCACCGAGGTCGGTCGCCGCGATCGAGACAGTGGAATTGCGCGAATGGGCCCACAGTAAGCAGCCGCCACCCGAACGCGCTATGGCAGAAAACGAATCCCAGCCGAGGCGTCGATTGGCGTAGAGTGTCGCCCCTGACGCCGCCGAGGCCGCGGTCGGGACGGTCTCGCGATCACGCCGGGGCGAGTCGCATCGTCCCCCGGGCGGTGGCCTCGATCCGCAGCACGTCCAGCCCGTCCACCACCAGGTCGGCGGTCAGTTCCTCTTCGGCGGTCGTGCCGGTGAGGGCGATCACCGCGCAGCCCGCGGCGCGGGCGGCGGCGATGCCGGCCGGGGCGTCTTCGACGACGAGGCAGCGCGACGGGTCGACGCCCATGCGCTCGGCGGCGAGCAGGAACGGCTCGGGATCGGGTTTGCCGTTGACGACGTCGTCGACCGTGACGAACACCGCGGGCCGCTCGTATCCGGCGGCTCCCAGGCGGGCCGTGGCGATCGGCACCGAGCCCGACGTCACGATCGCCCGGCGGTCGGCGGGTACCGCGTCGAAGAACACGTCGGCGCCGCGGATGGGGTGCAGGCCCACGGCATCCCGCACCTCGAGATCGGTCACGTGCGCGAGCGCCTCGGCGTGCCGGTCCGCGGGGAGCAGCAGGCTCACGAGCGTGCGCGCGGGCTGCCCGTGATTGGCGTGCAGAGCCTGCATCGGCACCCCGAAGTGCTCGGCGAAACGCCGCCAGGATCGGACGACGGATGCCGTGGAGTCGACGAGCGTGCCGTCCAGGTCGAACAGCACGGCGTCGAACTCGCGCGCGAAGATCGCGGCGCCGGGGTCGACCGGGCGCCGGTGACCGAGTGCGGGGAGCAGGCGTGCGAGCTGCTGGGTCGTCGTGAGCTCCGCGTCGACGCCGAGGACGTCGATCGCGGGGGCGACGGACGGGGTCTCGGGCCGGTGCGCGTCGCGGGGGGCTCCGCGAACGGCGCGACGCGAGGCCAGCACCGCGGGGTCGCCGTCGACGTGCACGACGACCGGCTCGGTGGGGAAGAACGCGTCGCGCAGGGCCTGCCACTCGTCGCCCCCGGCGAGCTCGGCGGTGAACGGGGCGACGACGACGACGCGTCCGGCGGTCGCGAGGACATCGGCGGCCGTGGCGCGCAGGGCGGCGTAGCGCCCGGAGCGGATCGCACCCGCGTGCGGCGAGGTGAGCCAGTGCCCGCCGAGGGCCTCGGACGGGAGCGCGTCGAGCAGGGGCGTGGTCACGCTGTCGAGGTCGACCAGGGCGGCGCGCAGCTGTGCCGCGAGGGCTCGACCGAGCGTGCTCTTGCCGCTTCCGGCGGGTCCGGCGACGACGACGGCGAGCGGATCGGGTATTTGACACGACGACGGCATACCCCCACCATAGACGTAGCAAGTCACCGGTGTCATGCTCGTCATTCCGGGACTCGAAGAGGTTCCGGAAAGGACGGCCGCTCATGCACGACACCGGTGACATGGTGCGAGGGTCGGAGCGCCTGCACGGCGGCATCGACCTCGGCAGCACGGGCATCAAGATGCTCGTCATCGACGACGACGGCATCGAGGTCGCCGGCGCCCAGGTGCCGACGCCGTGGCGCGTGGGCGAGGCCGGCACGACCGACATCGACGCCGACGACCTGCTCGCCGCCCTGCGCACGCTCATCGGCCTCGTCGACGCCGAGCTCGCGCCGCGGACCTCGACTCCGCTCACCTCTCTCGCGGTCGCCGGCATGGGCGAGACCGGCATCCTGATCGACGCCGACGGTCGCGCGGTCGCCCCCGGCTTCGCGTGGTTCGACCCGCGCGGGTGGGAGCAGATCGCCGCCTTCCCCGACGCCGTCCGCGCGGAGTTCGCCGGGCGCACGGGCCTGCCGCTCGGCGCGCAGGTGAGCGTCGCGAAGCTCGCGTGGCTGCGCGACCAGGGCACCGACCTCGCCGGGCTCCGCTGGCTCGACCTGCCCGAGTTCGTCGTCACCGCGCTCGGGGGAGACACCGCCCTCGAGCTCTCGCTCGCCTCGCGCACGGGCCTCATCGATCAGGACTCCGGCGCCGCCTGGCCCGCGATGCTCGACGCCCTCGGCGTCACCGCCGACCTGCTGCCGCCCCTGCGCGGCGGCGGACTGCCCTGGGGCACGGCATCCGCGGATCTCGGTCCCCGCGTCGCGGGCGCCGCACTCACCGTCGCGGGGCACGACCACCTCGTCGCAGCGCAGGCCAACGGGACCCTGGATGCCGACGGCTACCACGTCTCGCTCGGCACCGCCGAGGTGCTGCTGCGGGTGCTCGACGCGCCCCTCGGCTTCGCGGCGCGGCAGCGCCTCGCCGACGCGCTCATCAACGAGGTGCGCCACGTCGTCCCGGGGCAGCACGTGCTCGTCGCCGGGGTGAAGACCGGACTGCTGCTGCGCCGGGCGCTGCACGCGGCCGGGATCAGCGACCGCGCCGGGCGCGATGAGCTGGATGCCGCGGTCATGGCCCTGCCCTACGAGGGCGAGCTGCCGGCCGGGGCGATCGAGGTCGCCGGCGCCCGCAACGACGACGGCGTGCTGCGGCTGACGCTGCACACCGAAGCGAGCCCCGCCGAGATCTTCGGCGCCGTGCTGCGGCACAGCAACGACGAGATCGCCCGCCTGATCGCCGCCATGGACCGCGAGGTCGCCCCCGCCACGCACTCGACGCTCACCGGCGGCTGGGCGGGCATGGCCTCCGTGCGCCGCGCCCGCGCCGAGGTGCTGCCCGATCCGTCCCCGTCCACCCGCGAGCAGGACGTCGCCTACGGAGCCGCCGACATGGCGCGGCGGCTCGTCTCGGCATCCGTCCCCTCCTGACTCCCCATCCGCCGCGCCCGTTGCGACCCGACGCGCGAACAGACCACCCGCGCCGACCGGCGCGAATGAACCCCAGAGAAGAGAGATCATGAACGCCCTCACCACCATCGAGCGCCGCGCGCTCCAGTCGATCAGCACCCCCGACGGTCACATGCTCATCGTCGCCGCCGACCAGCGCAACGGCATGAAGGCGGCCATCAAGGATGCCCCGAACGGCTCCGACGCCATCTCGCGCGAGGAGCTCGCCGAGGTGAAGGCCGACCTTGTGCGCCACCTCGCCAACCACGCCCCCGCGATCCTGCTCGACCCCGAGGTCGCGCTGCCCCGGATCGTCGACGACGGCGTGCTCGCCCGCGACACCGCCCTCGTCGTCGGTCTCGACGCCTCGGGTGCCGAGACGGTCGACGGCCTGAAGTACACGCGCTACGTCCCGGGGACCACGCCGCACTCGATCCGCGAGCAGGGCGCCGACGTCGCCAAGATGCTCTGGTACACCCGCCCCGACAAGCAGGACGCCGACTCGCGCGTCGCGCACGAGATCCGCGATCTCGTGCAGGCCTGCGAGGCCGAGGGCCTGCTGCTGATCGTCGAGCTGCTCACCTACCAGCTCGAGGGCGAGAGCGACGAGGAGTACCGGGCGAAGTTCGCCGACCTCGTGGTCGACGGCGCCGCCCTGGCCGTCGCGTGCGGCGCGAAGATCCTGAAGCTGCAGTACCCCGGCTCCGCCGAGGCGAGCGCTCGCGTGACCGAGGCCGCCCAGGGCGTGCCGTGGGCCGTGCTCTCGGCCGGCGTCGACCACGAGACGTTCATCGAGCAGGTGCGCACAGCCGTCGCCAACGGCGCCTCGGGGGCCATGGCCGGTCGGTCGCTGTGGAAGGACAGCCTCTCGATCGACGCCGACCGCCGCGAGGAGCTCCTCTCGGGCCGTGCCCTCCCGCGCCTGCGCGAGCTCGCCGACGCGGTCGACGGACGCTGAGATGACCACGCCCGCCCGGCGCCGATCGCGTCCGCCGGCCGGATCCGACCCAAGTCGGACCGGCTCTGCGCGGGTGCACGCGGGGGACGGATGCCGCGGTGCCGGGCGGGCGGACAAGGGGACCGGCCGGATGGTCGCGGACGCGACCACGGGCGGGGGTGCGGCATCCGGTCGCCGCTCCCCGGCGCCGGGCGCGCGCTCGGACGTCGGCGCGCGGCGGATAGGGTTGCGAGTCGAAGCCCCCACCCGCCCGCACCCCGGAGGTGTCTCGTGACCACGATGCGCGACGTCGCCCAGCGCGCCGGGGTGAGCACGAAGACCGTGTCGCGCGTCTTCAACGACGACCCGCACGTGCTGCCCGACACCCGCGCCCTGGTCGAGGCGGCCATGCGCGAGCTCAACTACGTGCCCAACGCCCTGGCCACGACGTTCCGCGCGGGTCGGGCGTCGGTGATCGGCGTCGCCGTGCCCGACGTCGTCGACCCGTTCTTCGCGGCGATCGCGCGCGCGGTCGAGGACACCGCCCGCCGGCACGGGCTGTCGACGCTCGTGACGAGCCTCGGTGAGGACCCCGACGACGAGAAGCCCGCCCTCGAGTCCCTGCTCGGACGCCAGCTGACGGGGCTCGTGATCGCCCCGGTCGGCACCGACCACTCGTGGCTCGAGCGCTGGCGCGGGCACACCCCGATCGTGTTCGTCGACCGCGCTCCCGTCGGACTCACCACCGACACGTTCACCGAGAACGACGAGGCCGGAGCGCACCTGGCGACGACCCACCTGCTGTCGCACGGTCATCGCCGCATCGCGTACGTCGGCGACATGGTGCACCTCTCCACCGAGACCAAGCGCGTGGAGGGCTGGCGCCGGGCTCTGCGCGAAGCGGGGATCGACGTCGACGAGGCTCTCGTGGCCTCGCAGGTCGCGACACGCGAGGCCGCGGCATCCGCCCTCGAGCGCCTGCGGGCGCTGCCCGAACCGCCCACGGCGATCTTCTCGGCCAACGCCCGCTCGTCCATGGCGCTCGCGCACGTGCTGCGGGGCGAGCCGCTGCCCTTCGTCGGGTTCGGCGACTTTCCGATGGCCGACACCCTGACGCCCGCCGTCACGGTGATCGACCAGGACCCGCGCCGCATCGGCGCGCTCGCCGCCGAGCGCGTGTTCGCGCGTCTCGAGCCCGACGCCGGCCTGGGCCTCGACGAGGTCACGGTCATCGACGTGTCGCTCGTCGAGCGGGAGTCCTGCGCGCTCTGATCGTGCTCTCCTCGGCGCGGTCGAACGGCTCGAGCCTCGCGGACGACCGGGGCCGGTCCCGTCGACGCGCTCGGATCGACGCACATCGTCGCTCCCGGGGCAAGAGCGCCCGCCCGTCGGGGCGCGCACGGTAGGAACGACAGGGACAGACGCCACCGCTCCCGAGAAGAGGGCTCCGATGACGACCTCCCCGCACCCCGACCGCCGCCCCGCCGCTCGGACGGAGGTGGCGTCGTGAGGCTCACCGACACCAGCGACCTGTGGTGGAAGACCGCCGTCTTCTACAACCTCGACGTCAAGATGTACCTGGATGCCGACGACGACGGCGTGGGCGACCTGCGCGGCCTCGCGCAGCGGCTCGACCACCTCGCCGAGCTCGGCGTGACGTGCCTATGGCTCGCCCCGTTCTACCCCTCGCCGCAGCGCGACAACGGCTACGACATCGAGGACTACTACGGTGTCGACCCCCGCTACGGTTCGCTCGGCGACATGGTCGAGGTGCTGCGCACGGCCCACGACCGCGGGATGCGCGTGATCGTCGACCTCGTCGTGAACCACACCTCCGACCGGCATCCGTGGTTCCAGCAGGCGCGGCAGAGCCCCGACAGCCGCTACCGGCACTTCTACCAGTGGAGCGACGAGGTGCCCGACGACGCCCCGGCGAGCATGTTCCCCGACGTCGAGGACGGGGTCTGGTTCTTCGACGAGACCGCGGGGCAGTACTACAAGCATTCCTTCTACCGGCATCAGCCCGACCTCGCCACCGACCACCCCGAGGTGCGCGAGGAGATCGCGAAGGTCATCGGCTTCTGGCTCGAGCTGGGTGTCGACGGTTTCCGCGTGGATGCCGTGCCCCACCTCATCGACGGAGGCGACGGGCCCGAGCACGACTTCCTCCGCGCGCTGCGGGGATACGTCTCGCGTCGCAGCGGTCACGCCATGATGCTCGGCGAGGTCAACCTGCCCTACGACGAGCAGCTGCGTTTCTTCGGCGACGCCGACGGCGACGAGCTCACCATGCAGTTCGACTTCGTCGCCAATCAGCGGCTGTACCTCGCCCTGGCCCGGCAGGATGCCGCGCCCCTGCGCGAGGCGCTGGAGTCGCGGCCCGCGATCGCCCGCGGCAACCAGTGGGGCAACTTCGTGCGCAACCACGACGAGCTCACGCTCGATCAGTTGAGCGCCGAGGAGCGGGAGGAGGTGTTCGCGGCCTTCGCCCCCGAGGAGGGCCAGCGCATCCACGGCCGGGGCATCACGCGCCGCCTGCCGTCGATGCTCGAGGGGGACCCGCGCCGCATCCGCATGGTCTACAGCCTGATGTTCTCTCTGCCCGGGGCGCCGGTGCTGTACTACGGCGAGGAGATCGGGATGGGCGAGAACCCCACGATCTCGGGCAGTCGCGCGGCCGTGCGCACGCCGATGCAGTGGACCGCGGACGTCGATGCGGGCTTCTCGGGGGCGGACGAGCTCATCGCCGACGTCGTCCCCGGTGGATTCGCGCCCGAACACGTCAACGTCGCGCAGCAGCGGCGCGACCCCGACTCGATGCTGCGGTTCACGCAGAACCTCGTGCGTCAGTACCGGGCGTCTCCCGAGATCGGGTGGGGGGAGCTCGGCATCCTGGATCAACCCCACGCGTGCGTGCTGGCCCACGCGGTCACGAGCGAGCTGGGCATGCTCGTCGCCGCGCACAACTTCGCCCCCGACGGCCGCACCTTCCGCTTGCGGATCGAGGGAGCGGATGCCGAGACCTGGCGCCTCGTCGACCTTCTCGACGACGCGGGCGGGGCGCAGACCCTGGACGGCGACGGGTTCGAGGTGACGCTCGACGGGTACGGGTACCGATGGTGGCGGGTCATCCGGCCGGGGGAACGGCGGATCGCCTGAGAGATGCGCGGGACCCTCGCGCGAGCGTATTCACGGGAATAGGCTGAATCGGCATCATCGTTGCTGCCGCGAGGGTCGATGGGACGGTTATGGAGCCGCAGACGTTCTCCACCCGACGAGTGGGTCGCGCCGGGCGCATCAGCGCCTGGGAGGCCCACCACGAACGTGCGCTCGTCGGCCTCGCCTGCGTCGCGCCGCGGTCGGGAGAGTTCGACGCGACCGTGCGCAGCGCCCGCGTCGGGCCGTTCGACGTGGCCCACGTCGTCGCGACGCCTCACGCCGTGAGACGCACGCGCGCGCACATCGTCGCCCACGACGCGCCCGGCCGGGCGATCTACCTGACCCGCCGGGGCGATGCGCGCCTGATCAGCGACGAGCAGGTCCTGGGACACGGCCCCGGATCGGCCGTCGTCTGCGCCACCGACCGGCCGTTCTCCCGGGAGTTCCGGGGCGGGGTCGACGAGATCGTCATCGCGTTCTCGGATGCGGACGCCGCGCACCTGCTCGCGACCGAGGCGGTTCCGACGGGGCGGCTCGATGTCGGCGCGACCGCGACGATGCGACTCGTCGCGGGCGCGGTCCACCGTCGCGTGATGGGGAGGCTCGCTTCGTCGGGGTCGTCCGACGACGACCTCATCGACCGGATCCGGCTGCTCCTGGTTCCGGGGCTCGCGTCGACGGAGGCGGGCCGGCGGAGCATCGTGCTCGACTTCGTCGACGCGCACCTCGACGACACCCGACTGAACACCGGGTCCATCGCCGCCCGTCTCGACCTCACGGATCGCACGATGCGTCGGCTCTTCTCCTCCGCGGAGCGGAGTCTGGCCGAGGAGATCCGGATGCGGCGGCTCTCGGCCGCTCTCCACATGCTGCGCGGGACCGTGCCGATCGGAGAGATCGCCGGACGGTGCGGCTTCGCGTCTCACCCGCACTTCAGCCGGGCCTTCCGGATGCACTACGGGTGCACGCCTCGGGAGGTCCGCTCCGGGCACCCCGTTTGACGAAACCGGACATCGAGGGAGCCTTTCGCCTTCGTCGACGGACGTCGCGGGGTCGCCGACGCATACTTCCCGGGACGCCACGATGTCGTGGCGCAGGGATGAAGGACGGACCCATGGCGGTTTTCGACGACGGCATCACCGACACAGCCCTCCCGGACGCCGGAGTGGTGCACACCGATGTGCTGATCATCGGGACGGGCCCCGCCGGCGCGTCGGCCGCCCTGGCGCTGGCGACGCTCGGCATCGACACCGTGATGATCACGAAGTACCGGTGGACGGCGAACACCCCGCGCGCCCACATCACGAACCAGCGGGCCATGGAGTTCTTCCGCGACATGGGCATCGAGGATCAGGTGAAAGCCGATTCGACCCCGCACGAGATGATCGGCGACACCGTGTTCTGCACCTCGCTCGCCGGAGAGGAACTCGGCCGGATCCTCAGCTGGGGGACGAGCCCCGCGCGCCACGCCGACTACGCCGCCGCATCCCCGACGCTCAACTGCGACGTGCCCCAGAACTACCTCGAGCCGATCCTCGTGCGCAACGCCACGGCGCGGGGGACGCAGACGCGGTTCTCGAGCGAGTACCTGTCGCACGTCCAGGACGACGCGGGCGTGACCGTGCGCGTCCTCGACCGGGTGACCGGACGGCCGTACGAGGTGCGGGCGAAGTACGTCATCGCCGCGGACGGAGCGCGGTCGCGCGTCGTCGCCGACCTCGACCTCCCGATGGAGGGCCGCATGGACATCGCCGGGTCGATGAACATCACGTTCACCGCCGACATCGACCACCTCGTCGGCCACCGCCCGAGCGTTCTCTACTGGGTCGTGCAGCCCGGCTCGAACGTCGGGGGAATCGGTGCCGGCCTGATCCGCATGGTGCGGCCCTGGAACGAATGGCTCATCGTGTGGGGATACGACATCGACGGTCCGGAACCGGTCATCGACGAGGCCGCGGCCGTGCAGATCGTCCGCAACCTGATCGGTGATCCCGACCTCGAGGTCACCATCACGGGGACCTCCCTGTGGGGGAACAACGAGATGTACGCCACACGCCTGCAAAAGGGACGCGTGTTCGCCGCGGGAGACGCGATCCACCGGCATCCCCCCTCCAACGGATTGGGATCGAACACGTCCATCCAGGACGCCTACAACCTCGCCTGGAAGCTCGCCGCGGTGATCCGCGGCCAGGCGGGCGAGGCCCTCCTCGAGACGTACACGACCGAGCGGGCGCCGGTCGCCCGGCAGATCGTCCTCCGGGCCAACAAGTCGGGGCGCGAGTTCGGGGAGCTCTTCACCGCGCTCGGCATCACCGACGCCGAGACGGAGGAGGAGATGCGGGACCTCATCGAGGAGCGCAAGGACGACACCCCGCGCGGGCGGGCCAAGCGTCGGGCGATCACCGCGGCGATGGAGCTGAAGAACTACGAGTTCAACGCCCACGGCGTGGAGATGGGCCAGTTCTACCGGTCGTCCGCCGTCGTCCCGGACGGAACCTCCCGGCCTGCTCCGACGCGCGACCCGGAGCTGTACTACGAGCCGTCGACCGTCCCCGGCTCGCCGCTCCCGCACGCATGGGTCGGCGACGCGCGCCGATCGTTCTCGACGCTCGACCTGGCGCCCAGCTCGCGCTTCACCCTGTTCACCGGAATCGCGGGGCAGGCATGGGCCGACGCGGTCCCCGAGGTCGCCGACCGTCTGGGCGTGCCGATCGAAGCGGTCGTCATCGGACCGGGCCGGACGTACACGGACCTGTACTTCGATTGGGAGCGGCTGCGCGGGATCGATGAAGAGGGAGCCCTGCTCGTCCGACCCGACAAAATCGTCGCTTGGCGTGCTCCGCACCTTTCGAGCGACCCGGCCGGGGTGCTCGCATCCGCCCTCGCCGCGATCCTCAGCAGGTCGCGATGACGCGCCCCCTCTCGTTCGTCCACACCACGCCGGCGGCTCGCGTCGTCTTCTCGTCGGGCCGGGCGCTGACCGGCACCGTCGCCGAGGTCGAGCGGATGGGGGCGACCCGGGTCATGGTGATCGCGTCGCCGTCGCAGGCCGAGCTCGCGAGAGAGCTCCGCGCCGCCGTGCCCGTCGCGCGGGAGTGGAGCGAGGTCGCCCCGCACGTCCCGGTCGAGGTGGCCGACCGGGCTCGACACGCGGCGACCGAGGAGCGCGTCGACGCCGTCGTCGCGATCGGCGGAGGTTCGGCGATCGGCTTGGCGAAGGCGATCGCGCTGACCACCGGCATCCCGATCATCGCGGTTCCGACCACGTATGCCGGATCCGAAGCCACCGACGTCTGGGGTCTGACCGAGAACGGCCGCAAGACCACCGGGTCGGATCCCCGCGTGCTGCCCCGGGTGATCGTCTACGACCCCGAGCTCACCGCTTCGCTGCCACGGGACCTGGCCGTCGCCTCGGGACTGAACGCCCTGGCGCACTGCGTCGACTCGCTGTGGGCGCCCCATCGGGACCCGATCAATGCGGCGCTCGCGACCGAGGGGGCGCGGTGCCTGGCTTCGGGCATGCGCGCCCTCGTGCGCGACGACGCCGACCCGGCCGGGCGGGAGCAGACACTGCTCGGCACGTATCTCGCCGCGGCCGCCTTCGCCTCGGCCGGATCGGGTCTGCACCACAAGATCTGCCACGTCCTGGGCGGGACGTACGGACTGCCGCACGCGCAGACGCACGCGATCGTGCTGCCCTACGTCACGGCGTTCACGATCCCGTTCGCGCCCGATGCGGCGCAGCGCCTGCGCTCGGCCCTCTCGGTCGAGGACCCCCTCGTCGGGCTCCTCGATCTTCGTCGAGACGTCGGCGCGCCCGTCGCCCTGCGGGACTACGGATCCCGTCGGCAGGACATCCGCGATGCGGCAGAGCTCGTTCTGCCGGTCGTCCCGCCTTCGCATCCCCGTCCCGTGACGCGAGAAGACCTCGAGTCCCTCTTGACAGCGGCGTGGGACGGGGCGCCGGCGGAGCATCTCGGGACAGGAGAAGGACATGAATGAGCACACCCCGTCGCCGCAGCAGCGCGCCCGCGAGGAGGAGCTGATCGAGACCGTCGTCGGCTCGTTCGCCGCGGCGCCCGACGCACGGCTGAAAGAGGTCATGCAGGCCCTCACCCGCCACCTGCACGCGTTCGTGCGCGAGGTGCGCCTGACCGAGGAGGAATGGGCGGCCGGTATCGCGTTCCTCAACGCGGCGGGCCGGATCACCGACGAGCGGCGGCAGGAGTTCATCCTGCTCTCCGACGTGCTCGGTGTCTCGATGCAGACCGTCGCCGTCAACAACGAGGCCTACGGCGACGCCACCGAGGCGACGGTGTTCGGTCCGTTCTTCACCGAGGACGCACCGTTCATCGAGAACGGGGGCGACATCACCGGTGGCGCGCCCGGTCGACCCTGCTGGGTCGAGGGCACGGTGACGGACACCACGGGGGCCCCGGTCGCGGGAGCACGCATCGAGGTGTGGGAGGCCGATGAAGACGGCTTCTACGACGTCCAGTACGGCGACGACCGCGTCGCGGGGCGCGCCCACCTCTACACCGACGAGGACGGACGCTACCGGTTCTGGGGTCTCACCCCCACGCCCTACCCGATTCCGAACGACGGGCCGGTCGGAAAGCTCCTGGATGCCGTGGGCCGGTCGCCCATGCGCGCCTCGCACCTGCACTTCATGGTGTCGGCTGCGCAGATGCGGACCCTCGTCACGCACATCTTCGTCCGGGGAGACGAACTGCTCGACCGGGATTCGGTGTTCGGCGTGAAGGAGTCGCTGATCATGGACTTCTCCGAGCAGGCCGCGGGAAGCGAGACCCCGGACGGCCGCGATCTGGGCGGGCGGAGCTGGTCGCGGACCCGGTTCGACATCGTCCTGGCCCCCGCTTCCGAACCGACGAACACCCGCGCCGAGGCGCAGAAAGGGACGGACCGATGACGTTCTTCGACCCGCAGACCTGGCAGGGCCGCTACTTCGACGGATCGTGGGTGAGCACGCCCGACACCGCGGCTGTCGTGTCGCCGTCCACCGGCGAGACGATCGCCCGAGTGGCCGCGCCCACCGCCGCCGACCTCGACCGGAGCGCGGATGCCGCGCATCGCGCGCAGACCGCGTGGGCGGCCGCGCCCGCCGAGGAACGGGCCGCCGTGATGCGCCGCGCCGCGACCATCATCGAGGAGAACACCGAGACGCTCGCGCGCTGGCTCGGCGACGAGGCCGGATCCGCGCAGGGCAAGGCTCACTTCGAGGCCGGGCTGGTCGCCAACGAGTTCCATCTCGCCGCGGCGACCGCGATGATGCCCTACGGTCAGCTGTTGCGCTCCGCGCGCCCGCGGTTGAGTCTCAGCCGACGCCGACCGGTGGGGGTGGTGGGTGTCATCTCGCCGTTCAACTTCCCCGGCATCCTGTCGGCGCGCTCGATCGCTCCCGCCCTCGCCCTCGGCAACGCGGTCGTGCTCAAGCCCGATCCCCGCACGAGCGTGAGCGGCGGCCTGTTCTTCGCGGCGGTGCTGGAGGCGGCCGGGGTCCCCGCGGGGGTGTTCTCGGTGCTGCCCGGCGGCGTCGAGATCGGATCGGCTCTCGTGGACCACCCCGCCGTGCCCGTCATCTCGTTCACCGGTTCCACCGAGGCGGGGCGCGTCATCGG
>NZ_CAJYPF010000025.1 GCF_913776565.1 uncultured Microbacterium sp.
CGCCGGAACGCCGTGTTCGTGATGCCGGCCATGGGAGCGAGCACGACCGGGGCGTCGAGTTCGATGTTGCCGATGCGGAGCGTCCGCGTCGGAGCCAAAGCCGTATTCACTGTCTCATTCTCCCAGACGGTCGTACGCGGCGGTGCCCGCCCCCGCAAGAGTCGGGAACGGGCACCGGTGTGCAGAAGGCGTCACGCGTCGGCGGTCTCCACGGACTCGCGGCGTTCTCCCCAGACCTGACGGGCGATCTGGGTGAAGGCCTCGACCGGCTGCGCGCCGCTGACGCCGTACTTGCCGTCGATGACGAAGAAGGGCACGCCCGAGATGCCGAACTGGCGGGCCTGCTCCTGGTCGGCGCGGACGGCCGCACGGAATCGCTGCGACGACAGCGCCTCGCGGGCGGCATCCTCGTCCAGACCCGCCTCGACGGCCAGGGCGACCAGGTCGTCGTCGCGACCCACGTGCTTGCCCTCGAGGAAGTAGGCCGACATCAGGATCTCGGCCAGCTCGAGCTGGCGACCGTTCTCCTTCGCGAAGTGCAGCAGCTCGTGCGCCTTGACCGTGTTCGTGTGCTGGAGGATGTCGAAGCGGTACGCGAGCCCCGCCTCGGCGGCCACGCCGGTGACGCGGTCGAGCATCTCGCGGGCCTGCTCGGGCGAGATGCCCTTGTGCTGCGACAGGTAGTCCACCTCGCCGCCGTGGAAGTCCTCGGGGGTGTCGGGTGAGAGCTCGAACGAGTGGTACTCGATCTCGACGACGGGTGCGTCGTCGTCGGCGGCCGTGGCGGCCAGGCCGTTCTCGAGGTTGCGCTTGCCGATGTAGCACCAGGGGCAGGCGATGTCACTCCACACGTCGATCTTGATGGCATCCGTCATATCGCGTGCAACTCCTTCGATCGTGGATCTATTCCGCCGGCGGCATCCGTCACGCCGTCGGGGCGTCGACCGCGCCGCCGAACCGCCGATCGCGCGAGAGATACAGCCCGATCGCATCCCATAGATGCGTGCGGCGGAAGTCGGGCCAGAGCGTGTCGAGGAACACCATCTCGGCGTACGCCGACTCCCACAGCAGGAAGTTCGAGGTGCGCTGCTCGCCGCTCGAGCGGACGAACAGATCCACGTCGGGCATGTCGGGTTGGTAGAGGTTCTTGCGGATGAGCTTCTCGGTCACGGCCGAGGGCTTGAGCCGCCCCGCGGCGATGTCGTCGCCGATGCGGCGCATGGCATCCACGATCTCGACGCGGCCCCCGTAGTTCACGCACATCGTCAGCGTGAGCGTGGAGTTCGTCTCGGTCAGCTTCTCGGCATGCTGGAGCTCTTTGATGACCGAACCCCACAAGCGCGGCTTGCGGCCCGACCACCGGATGCGCACGCCCCACTCGTTCAGCTGGTCGCGGCGGCGGTGCAGCACCTCGCGGTTGAAGCCCATGAGGAAGCGCACCTCGTCAGGCGAGCGCGACCAGTTCTCGGTCGAGAAGGCGTAGACCGACAGGTGCTTCACCCCGGCCTGGATCGCGCCGGCGACGACGTCGAGCAGAGCAGCCTCTCCCGCGCGGTGCCCCTCGACACGGGTGAGTCCCTGGCGGTTGGCCCACCGGCCGTTGCCGTCCATGACGATCGCGACATGCTCCGGCACGGCGCCCTTGGGATACGTGGGCGGGTACTCCCCCGTCCAATCCAGGGGGCGGTACGGCACGGCGTCGCGGTGTGTGAACGGCTTGGGTGTCATCGATGCGACTCCAGGTGCGAGAGCGAACGGATGCCCCGTTCGAGGTGGAACTGGGCGTAGGCGGCGACCAGGCCCGAGGCGGCGGCCACGGTGCGACCGGGAGCATCGTCGATCGTGTCCCACTCCCCCGCCATGAGGGCGCGGAGCATGTCGACCGTCTCGCGTGCGACGCGCGGAGACCCCGCGGGGGCGCAGGTCGAGCAGACGACCCCGCCGAGCTGCGGGAGGAAGTACGGGTGATCGCCGATCGTGCCGCACCGCGCGCACTCGGTCAGGCCGGGCGCCCAGCCCGACAGCGCCATCGCGCGCAGCAGGTACGAGTCCAGCACGCTGCGTTCGGAGTGCTCGCCCCGGGCGAGCGCGCGCAGGCCGCCCACCAGCAGCAGGTACTGCTGCGGTGTGGCCTCGGCCTCGTTGAGCCGGTCGGCGGTCTCGACCATCGCGCTGGCGGTGGTGTACCGGTCGTAGTTGACGACGATGTCGGCGCCGTACGCGCCGAGCGACTCGGCCTGTTGCACGATGTCGAGGTTGCGTCCCTTGAACAGCTGCACGTCGGCGACCATGAACGGTTCGAGGCGCGACCCGAACTTCGACGAGGTGCGGCGCACGCCCTTCGCCACCGCGCGGATCTTGCCGTTGCGGCGGCTGAGGAGGGTGAGGATGCGGTCCGCCTCCCCCAGTTTGTGGGTACGCAGGACCACGACTTCGTCGCGGTAGGTGGGCACAGTCCATTATCGGCCCGGCTGCCCGAGAGCGGCCTGCGCGCCGCGCCCGTCCCCGCCGGCGCGGATCGCGTTCATCCGTCGGAGTCGCGGGGCGGGGGTGGCCTCGAGGGGGGCGCAAATGCACATGGGCCCCACTGCTCGTGCAGATGAACAACGCCTGCCCGGTCGGCGAGTCCGGCCCGCGCCGGACAGAATGGATGCCGTGGACACCCCGACCTTCGTCATCCCGCTGTGGGCGGACCTCACCGCCGTCGCGCTCGGCGGCGTGCAGGGGGCGCTGTTCGCCTCGGGATTCCAGGGGCAGCGACGCCTGGACCTGCTCGGGGTCGCGATCATCGGCATCCTGCTCGGAATGGGCGGCGGTCTCATCCGCGACCTGCTGCTCGGCCTCACACCGGCCACGCTGCAGAGCAACTGGTACCTGATCACGGCCACCCTCGCCTCGATCGTGGGGATGCTGCTGTCGGGGATCTTCCAACGCCTCAATCGGGCGATCGTCATGCTCGACGCGGTCGTGATCGGTCTGTTCGGCGCCTTCGGCACGTCCAAGGCCCTGGCCCTGGGGATGCCCGCGGTGCCCGCCATCTTCGTCGGCGTCCTGGCCGCGGCCGGCGGCAGCGTGCTGCGCGATGTGCTGATGGGGCTTCCGGTCGCGATCATGCACGTGGGCTCGCTCTACGCCGTGGCGGCGGGTGGCGGATGCGCTGTGCTGGCGACGACCGCCGCCTTCGGCGTGCCGCTGCCGGTCGCCGCGGTGATCGGTGTCGTGGTGACGACCGTCATCCGCGTGCTCGCGGTGCTGTTCGACCTGTCGCTGCCCGAGCAGCGCAAGCTCTACCGCCGTAAGGTCGCGGTCGAGACGACCGGCATCCCGATCATCCGCGTCGAGGACTGACCGCGCGCGGTGCCGAGATCTGTCGCCTCGCGCGCGCTCGAGGCGACAACTCCTGGCGACTCAGGCGTCGAGGATGACCTCGTCGCCGACCCGGATCGTGCCGCCCTCGGCGACGGGCAGCAGCAGGATGCCGAGGGTCGGTTCGGACTGACCGAACTCCGTCGTCAGCACGCGCAGCAGACGTGCGTCGCGCGCGCCGGTGTCGGGGTTCGCGGTGATCGCCGCGCACCGCTCGATCGGCTTCTGCACCTCGAACTCCACGTCGCCGATGCGCACCCGCCCGGACCAGCCGAGCTCTTCCCACGCGCCGGTACCCGAGACGACGATGTTCGAGCGGAAGCGCCGGTCGTCGACGGGCGCCTCGACCGCGGCATCCAGGTCGGCGACCGAAGCCGCTCCGTGCAGTGAGACGAACCCCTGCGGACGGTCCTGGAAACGCGCCGTACGGCCGTCGCCGAGAAGACCCAGGGGCAGGATGCCGTCGGCCTCGAGCAGTCGGGCATCGCCGGTGGTCCGCAGGTAGGCGGTGACGGCCTCGGCGAGCCGCGTACGACCCGCCTCGCTCAGGTCGGCGGTCACGTCGAGGTCGTCGACGCGCAGCCGCAGGGTCCGCGCCTCGTCGTCGAACGCGAGGTCGACGCGCGCGAGCGAGGGGAAGGTCATGAGCGCGAGACCGCGACTCTTGGGGTAGGTGGCGTCCTCGGGCTCGACCGCGTCCGCGAAGCGGAAGACGAGCGAACGGTCGCCCTGCACCCGCCCGTCGGGCTGGATCACGAGGCTGTCGCGCCGTTCGGGCGTGAAGCCCTTCACCGGGTAGCGGAAGAGGGCGTCGATGCGGATCACGTGTTCATCCTGGCATCCGCGCCGTTCCGGGAGCGTCGAAGCGCCGCCGCCCGACGGGGACGGCGGCGCCTCGGAGCAGTCAGACGCCGGCGAGAGCGGACGAGGCCTGGCGCGTGCGGATCGCGCGGTTCACACCCGACACGATCGCCTTGAGCGATGCGGTCGAGATGTCGCCGTCGATGCCGACGCCCCACAGGCGCTGATCGTCGACCTGCAGTTCGACGTAGGCCGCGGCCTGCGCGTCGCCACCGGAGCTGAGGGCGTGCTCGACGTAGTCGTACAGCGTGACGTCGAAGCCCTGCGAGCGCACGATCTCGAGGAACGCGGCCACCGGGCCGTTGCCCACTGCCGAGGCCGGGTGGGTGGTGTCGCCGTCGCGCAGCGAGACATCGAGGTGCACATCGCCCGACATGTCGCTCGACGAGCGGGTCGACAGCAGCTCGAAGCGGCCCCAGCGCTGATCGTCGTCCTTCGACGGCAGATACTCGTCGGTGAAGATGTCCCAGATCTGAGCGCTCGACACCTCGCCTCCCTCGGCGTCGGTACGGGCCTGCACGACGCCCGAGAACTCGATCTGGAGCTTGCGCGGCAGGTCGATCGCGTGGTCGGCCTTCAGCAGGTACGCGACGCCTCCCTTGCCCGACTGCGAGTTCACGCGGATGACGGCCTCGTACGAACGCCCCAGGTCCTTCGGGTCGATCGGCAGGTACGGCACCGCCCACTCGATCTCGTCGACGGTCTTGCCCTCGGCGGCCGCGCGGGCCTCCATGGCCTCGAAGCCCTTCTTGATGGCATCCTGATGCGAACCGCTGAACGCGGTGAAGACCAGGTCGCCGGCCCAGGGGCTGCGCTCGGGCACGGGCAGCTGGTTGCAGTACTCGACGGTGCGCTTGACCTGGTCGATGTCGCTGAAGTCGATCTGCGGGTCGATGCCCTGCGTCAGCAGGTTGATCCCCAGTGCGACCAGGTCGACGTTGCCGGTGCGCTCGCCGTTTCCGAACAGGCACCCCTCGATGCGATCGGCGCCGGCCATGTAGCCCAGCTCCGCCGCCGCGACGGCGGTGCCGCGGTCGTTGTGCGGGTGCAGCGAGAGGATGACGTTCTCGCGGTGGTTCAGATGACGCGACATCCACTCGATCGAGTCGGCGTACACGTTGGGCGTGGCCATCTCGACGGTGGCCGGCAGGTTCAGGATGACCTTGCGCTCGGGCGTCGGCTGGAACACCTCGAGCACCTCGTTGCAGATGCGCAGCGCGAACTCGAGCTCGGTGCCGGTGTAGCTCTCGGGCGAGTACTCGTAGAACACCTGCGTCTCGGGGATCGTCGCCTCGTACTTCTTGCACAGGCGCGCGCCCTCGAGGGCGATGTCGACGATGCCCTGCTCGTCGGTGCGGAACACGACCTCGCGCTGCAGCACGGAGGTCGAGTTGTACAGGTGCACGATCGCCTGCTTCGCGCCGGCGATCGCCTCGTACGTGCGGGCGATCAGGTGCTCTCGCGCCTGCGTCAGCACCTGGATCGTGACGTCGTCGGGGATGAGGTCGTCGTCGATCAGCTGGCGGACGAAGTCGAAGTCGGTCTGGCTCGCGCTCGGGAACCCGACCTCGATCTCCTTGTAGCCCATCTTCACCAGCAGGTCGAACATGACGCGCTTGCGCTCGGGGCTCATCGGATCGATCAGGGCCTGATTGCCGTCGCGCAGGTCGACGGCGCACCAGCGCGGCGCGACCTCGATGCGCTTCGACGGCCACGTGCGGTCGGGCAGCTCGACCCGGATCTGCTCGTGGAAGGGACGGTACTTGTGCACCGGAGCGGACGTGGGCTTCTGCGTGTTCTTCATGATGTGTCGCTTCTTTAGATTCGTTCGGTGGGGCCGACGACGATCTCCGCGACGAGGAAGGCCCTTAGAACGAGGACTCGTCGCGGCAGCTAAGAAGAAGCAGGCCACCGAAGCGCATTCTGCGATCGTAGCAGCCCCGTGCCGCGGCATCCGTCCACCGCGGACCGGCGGTCACCGCGTTCACCCCGCGGGCGTGTCCCATTCGCGCGCGAGGACGGCGTAGACGAGCAGGTCGCTCCACCGGCCCTTGAACCAGTCCTCCTCGACGAAGTGGGCCTCGCGCCGCATGCCGAGCCGCTCGGCCAGGGCGACCGAACGGGCGTTGTCGGGATCGATCCGGGCCACCAACCGGCGCAATCCGTACACCTCGAACGCGGTATCGATCAGCGCCCGCACGGCCTCGGTGGCGAGCCCCCGACCGGATGCCGCCGGGCTCATCACCCAGCCGATCTCGGCGGAGCCCGCGGCGACATCGACGTGGAAGAGCACGAGGTCGCCGATCACGACGTCGTCGTCGAGGCGCTCCACCGCGAGCATGACGCCGCCGTTCTCGCCCTCCAGCGTCGTCCGCCCCATGAGGGCTCCGTTGCGTCGACGGATGTCGTCGGCGGTCTGCGGATCGAAGGGCAGGTAGCGGCAGACCTCGGCGTCGCCGCGGTAGGCGGCCATGGCGTCGAGATCGCGCTCCTCGAAGGGGCGCAGCCGCACGCGCTCCCGCCTCACGTCGAGACGGTCGGGTGCGGGCTTGAGCGAGAACGGCGGTGTGCTCACGGCAGCAGGGCGACCTTGCCGCCCGGGTGACCCTCCATGACGAAGCGAACGGCCTCGACGGCGTCGGCGAGCGGATAGGTGCGCGCCACGGGCACTTCGAGGACCCCGGATGCCGCGAGCTCGAGCACGCGGGCGCGGGCGATGTCGCGGAAGCGGGCGCTCTCGGGCCGGGCCCCGGCGATCCAGAGCACACCGTCCTTCTTCGCACGTTCGGGATCGACGATCGTCACGATGCGGTCGCGTTCGGAGACGAGGGCGAGGGAGACGTCGAAAGCCTCGCCGGTGCCGGCGGCGTCCCACGCGGCGACGATGGCGACCCCGTCGGCCGCCTCTTCGACCCGCTCCCGCAGACCGTCGCCGTAGGCCACCGGGATGCCGCCGTAGCGACGCACACGAGCGGCGGAGTCCTCGGCATCCGGTCCCACCGTCCCGATCACGCGCACGCCGAGCTCGCGCGCCTGCTGCAGCAGGCTGACGCCCACCGCGCCGGAGGCGGCGTGCAGCAGGACGGTGTCGCCGGCCGCGACGCGGGTGACCTGGATCATCTCGGCCGCGGTCGTGCCCGCGAGCAGGAGGTTCGCCGCCTCGGGGTGCGAGAGGGGCGCGGGTTTGGCGAAGACGTCCCGGGCGGGAACGGTGATGTCGGTCGCGTAAGCGCCCTGCACCCGGAAGGCCACGACCTCGTCGCCGATAGTCAGCTCACCGGATCCTCCGACGGCGTCGGGGCCGATCGCGGTGATCTCCCCCGACAGCTCGTAGCCGATCGGGACGGGGAACTCGGCACCGGGGCGGGCGGTCGCGACGTGCTTCGCGTCGGCCGGGTTGACCCCCGCGGCACGGACGCGGATCGAGACCTCGCCCGCTCCGGGCGCGGACATCTCGACCTCGTCGAAGCTCCACCGATCGATGGGCCCGGGTTCCGGAGCCGTCCACCTCTTCGCCATGCTCACGCCTTTCGTCCTGGATGCGGGGGTCGTGGCCGAGCGTAGTCCTCGGCGTCGGCGAATCGGTGGGGCTGGTCAGAAGCCGAGCCGACCGAGTTGCTTGGGGTCACGCTGCCATTCCTTCGCGACGCGCACGTGCAGCGACAGATAGACGCGCCCACCGACGAGAGGCTCGATGCCGGCGCGGGCGCGCGCCCCGACATCGGCGAGGCGTGATCCCTTTTTTCCGATGATGATCGCCTTCTGGCTGTCGCGCTCGACGACGATATTGGCGTAGACATCGGTCAGATCGCTGTCCTCGCGCGCGGCCACGTCATCGACGGTCACCGCGATCGAGTGGGGCAGCTCGTCGCGGACGCCGTGAAGGGCGGCCTCTCGGATGATCTCGGCGATACGGTCCTCGAGCGTCTCGTCGGTGACGACGTCGTCGGCATAGAGAGCCGGGCCCTCGGGCATGAGCGCCAACAGTTCGTCGCTCAGCACGTCGAGCTGGTCATTGGTCACGGCCGACAGCGGGATCACCGCGGCCCAGTCCTCGCGCAGGGCGTCGACCTCGACGAGGCGCTCGGTGATCTGGTCGCGCGTGGCCGCGTCGGTCTTGGTGACCAGGGCGACCTTCTTGGCGCGCGGGTAGCCCGAGAGGGACTCGGCGATCCGTCGATCGCCGGGGCCGACCTTCTCGGTCGCGGGCGCGCAGAACGCGATCACGTCGACATCGCCGAGCACCTGCTCGACGAGGTCGTTCAGGCGCTGCCCGAGCAGGGTGCGCGGGCGATGGATGCCGGGGGTGTCGACCACCA
>NZ_CAJYPF010000026.1 GCF_913776565.1 uncultured Microbacterium sp.
GCGCACGCCGACCTGAGCATGGTGCTCGGCGCGCTGGCCAGCCGCGTCGCCGAGTGGATCAGTGCCGCCGTGAAGAACGAGGACGGCGTCGAGAGGGCGAAGGTCCGGCACGCGCGGGTACTGTGGCTGGCCTACCGTCCGAAGGGTGGAAAGCCGCGACGAGCGGGCCGTCAGTCCAGCGGGATGCGGTAGGTCCGCGCAGCGGTCCCCGAGAACATCGCCGCGCGCTCGGAGCGGGTGTAGCGCGAGGTGATCTCGTCGAACGCCGCGTACAGCGCGGACAACGACGAGTAGAGGCCGTCGACGGGGAAGTTGCTGCCGAACATCACCCGGTCGGGCCCGAAGGCGTCGATCGTCGGCACGACGATCTCGGCCAGGGAGGCGACGCTCCACCGGTGATCGGTCGTCCCGATCGCCGACACCTTGACGGTGACGTTCTCGCAGCGGGCGATCTCGGCGAGACCGGATCTCCACCGGCGCAGATACTCGGCATCGCGTGCGGCGGGCATCCCGGCGTGGTCGAGCACGATGCTGTTCCCGGGGTGGTCCGCGGCAAGCCGCGCGGCCTCGGCGAGCTGGTCACCGAAGACCTGCAGATCGAACGACAGGCCCCGCTCCGCGAGCGTGGCGAAGCGCCGTCGCCACAGCGGTTCGGTCATGATGTGCGGGCGGTCCGTATGCGACCACCGCACGTCGGGGTGCCAGTTGAGGATGTGCCGGATGCCGCGCACGTGCGCCATCGCGCCCAGCTGGTCGAGCAGTTCGTCGGCCCCCGGTGCCGACAGCTCCGCGCGGGCGACGTGGACGGCGGGGATCGGCCCATGGGCGGCGATGACCTCTCCGATCCACCGCGCCTCCGCGAGGGGATCGGCGGCGCCGTTCTCGACGTGCACCGAGGCCACGAGGGGCAGCCCCTCGCTGTCGGCCCGGTACTCCTCGATCGCGTAGTCCCGGCGTAGCGCCCGATCGTCGCCGTGATAGCGGTCGACGGGGGCCTCCGCCCTCAGCCACGGGTAGCCCAGATCGAGCCGAGCGAGGTGGTGGTGCGCGTCGATGAGGGGGACGTCGAAGGTCATGAGCGCTCCGTCGCGGCTGCGGAGAGCGTGCGGATGACGCCCGTGTGATCGAGGTCGCCATCGCCCTCGTCGACCATGCGTTGGAAAAGGCCCGTCACCGCCGACGCGGCCGGGAGATCGAGGTGCCATCGGCTCGCCGCGGCCTCGACGAAGCGCAGGTCCTTGACCTGATTGCGTGCACTCCCGCCCTCGGTGAAGTCCTCTCGCTCCCATTTGGCGCGCTTCTGCCGAAGCACCTCCGATCCGGCGAGACCACCGGCCAGGACGTCGAGCACGGCGGAGCGGTCGAGACCACCCCGCTGCGCAAGAACCAGTGCCTCGGCGATCGCGGCGACCGTCGAGGCCACGACGATCTGATTGCAGGCCTTGGCGAGAGCGCCCGCTCCGCTGGGACCGAACCGGGTCACCAGCGCACCGAAGGCGCCGAAGATCGGCCGCAGCAGTTCGAAGGTGGCCTCGTCCGCCCCGACCATCACACTCAGCGAGCCCGCGGCGGCGCCGACCGTTCCCCCGCTCACGGGCGCGTCGACGACGACCACCCCCTCGCGGCGAAGCAGCCGTTCGGCGAACGCCGCCGTCTCGACGGGCGAGGTCGTCCCGTGGATCACCAGGATCGGATGCGCCACGCTCCGCGCGCGCCAGCCGGCCAGCAGTCCCTCCGGTCCTTCGAGCACCTCCTGCACCTGAGGCAGGTCGGGCAGGGCCGTCAGGACGATCCCGCCCGCTGCCTCGGCCGGTGTGGCCGCCGATCGCGCTCCCCGTTCCACCAGCGCGGCGGTCTTGTCGCGCGAGCGGTTCCACACGACCAGCTCGTTCCCGTGATCCACCAGTCGGGCTGCCATGGGCGCCCCCATCGGGCCGAGCCCGAGGAACGCGAGAGACGGTGAGGGTGTCACGGGGTACCTCCGAGAGGAGCCAGCAGGTCCGGTGAGACGTATTCGAGGAGCCGCTCGGCCCGGAAATCCAGGAGCGCACTCGAGCGTGTCAGATCCAGGCCCACCTGACGCCCCTCGAGCTCGCCGACGGGCACATCGGGGAGGATCCGGGCGACGGCTTCGCGCGTGTTCTCGCGCAGATAGGTGGTCGGCGCGGCCACGAGGATGCCCGGCGCAGGGGGCGTCGTGCAGCGCAGCGCGCACACGACGGCGCGCGCGGCATCGTGCACGTCGAGGTAGCTCCATCCCTCGTAGGCCTGACGAACCGGGTCCTCGCGAAGACCGCGGCGGATGTGGGCCGCGAACACCCGCCCTTCATCGGCGGCGATGTCACGAACGAGCGGGAAGCGCAGTCCCGTCAGTTCCAGCCCCCACGTCGCATGCGCCATGACCGCGGCCCGCTCGTTCGCGTCTTTCGACAGCGAATACGTATCGCCGAACGCAGGGGGTTCGTCCTCGTCGTAGGGCACGATCGACGGGGCGCGCAGCTTGCCGATCGGAAGACCGCTCGCGTTGATGCTCGACGCGTAGACCACGCGCTCCACCCCCGCCTCTGCCGCCGCGGCGAACACCGCGAGCGTGCCGACGGCGTTGACGGCGTAGGTGGTGACCTCGTCCTCGATCCAGGGACCGGGGATGCCGCCCAGGTGCACGACGGCATCCGCTCCCTCGACCGCCGCCCGGATCGCCCCGGCGTCTCGCAGATCGCCCGGCTGATCCCTCACGCCGGTCACGTTCGCGGCGAGGCGGTCGAAGCTGACCGTCTCGCAGCCGAGGTCGCGCAGTGCCGCGACCGTCGCCCGCCCGATCAGGCCCGCACCGCCGGTGACGACGATGCGGGCCCCGCCGATGGATCGCGAGTTCACGCGACGGTCTGAGGGGTCGGCTGCTCGACGTCGGTCGGCGTCTTGGAGCGACGCACGAGCGGCCATCCCTTGGCGCTCTGGTCCAACGCCACGGCGATGACCACGACCGAGCCGGTCACGATCTGCTCGTAGAAGCTCGGAACGTTCAGCAGGACCAGACCGTTCGTGAGAGCGCCCAGGATCAGCGCACCCACCAGGGTTCCGGCGATCCGCCCTTCGCCGCCCATCAGGTTGGCCCCTCCGATGACCGCGGCGGCGATCGCCGTCAGCAGGTAGGGGCTGCCGCCCTCGGTCTGCGCGGCGTTGATGCGAGCGACGAGGATCAGACCGGCCAACCCCGCGAGAGACCCGGACAGCGCGTAGACGGCGACCTTCACCCGGTTCACGCGGATGCCCGACAGCCACGCGGTCTCCTCGCTGCCGCCGACGGCGATGACGTTCTCCCCGAACACGGTCCGCCGCAGCAGCAGCCAACCGAGGACTCCCACCACCGCCACGATGAGCACCATGACCGGCACCCCGCCGATGTAGCTGTTGAGCATGAGGATGAACCCCTGGGGGATGTTGTAGACGGGCTTGCCGTCGGTGGTGACGTAGGCGAGCCCCTGGAACACGCTCATCGTGCCGAGGGTCGCGATGAAGGGCGGCAGTTTCAGGCGGGTGATCAGGATGCCGTTGACCCCTCCGCACAGCGCGCCGACGGCCAGCCCGATGACGAGGGCCAACAGCGGCGGGACTCCCCCGGTGACCATCGCGGTGGCCGCGACGATGCCGACGAGGCTCACGATGGACCCGACCGACAGGTCGATGCCGCCGGTGATGATGACGAACGTCACCCCGAGGCCGATGATCGCATTGATGCTCGCCGCCACGGCGATGTCGCGCAGATTGCCGACGGTGAGGAAGGCCGGGTTCAGGACCCCGAAGATGAGGAAGATCAGGGCGGCAGCGCCGAAGATGCCCAGGGTCTGGACGTTGATCTTCGGGCGGCGACGCGCGACGGTGGGCGTGCTCATTGCTGTCCTTTCGCGACGCCCATCGCACTCGCGACGAGGGTCTGTTCGTTGATGTCGCTGCCTTCGAAGGAGCCGACGAAGCGGCCGCCGCGCATGACGAGCACGCGGTCGCTGAGAGAGATGACTTCGGGGAGATCTGACGAGACGACGAGGATCGCGTTGCCCTGCGACGCGAGGCGATCGATGAGGCGGTAGATCTCGACCTTGCCGCCGACGTCGACGCCCTTGGTCGGCTCGTCGAACAGGTACACCGTCGACCCGCGCCACGTCCATTTCGCGATGACCAGCTTCTGCTGGTTTCCGCCCGAGAACTGCCGCGCGTTCAGCCGCACATCGCCGGGCCTGAGCGACATCCCGTCGGTCTGTCCGGTGGCGACCGCAACCTGCCTTTTCTTGCTGACGAAGGGCCCGAGAGCGCTGAACTGCCGGTCCGCCGTCATGGCGATGTTGGCGTAGGCCGGGATCTGCAGCACGAGCCCCTGGCGCTTGCGCTCCTCGGGGACGAAGGCGATGCCGGCGGCTCGGCTGGAGTGCGGATCGGTCACGCGTCGATCGTGTCCGCCGATCATGATGCGCCCCGTCGTGCCCGGGTCGGCCCGGATGATGGCGCGCAAGAACTCGGTGCGGCCCGAGCCGACGAGACCGGCGATCCCGACGACCTCGCCGGCTCGCACGGCGATGTCGAGCGGTTCGGGATGCCGCGGGTGGCGGACGCCCGTGCACTTCGAGGCCACGGGCGCGTCGGGGGCGACGGGGTGTTCGCGCGTGAAGGCGAGGAGTTCGCGCCCCACCATCTTGCGCACGATCTCGTCGTCGTCGGTGTCGACGATCGCCGAGCGGAAGGCCGTGCGTCCGTCCCGAAGCACCACCACACTGTCGGAGACCCGCATGACCTCCGGCATCTTGTGCGAGACGAACAGCACCCCGACGTTGCGCTCGCGCACGATCTCGCGCACCCGTTCGAGCACCTGCGTGGCGTTCTGCTCGAGCATGCTCGTGGTGGGTTCGTCCAACGCGATGATGCGCGCCCCGAAGGCGAAGGAGCGGGCGATGGCCAGCGACTGCCGCTCGGCGGGGCTGAGCGTCGCCGCGGGGGTTCCCGCCGTGGTGGGAAAGCCCATGCGCTCCATGTCGGCGAGCACACCGTCCACCACGCGGCGCGCGTTCTTGCGCTCCGCCCGGGGTCGGCCGATGAAGACGTTCTGCGCCACCGTGAGCTGGGGGACGATCGCCGGTTCCTGGTGAGCGATGACGACGCCGTCGGCGAGCGCCCGGCGCGGAGAGAACTCTGCGCGCCGGACGCCGTCGATGGTGATCGATCCGCGGTCCGGAGTGAGCGCGCCGCCCAGGATCGCCAGCAGCGTGCTCTTTCCTGCACCGTTCTCCCCGGCCAGTGTGCAGATCTCGCCCGCGTCGAGGCGGAAGGTCACGCCGTCGAGCGCTCGAACCCCGGGGAAGCTCTTCGCGACGTCGTCGACTTCGAGGAGCGCGTTCACACGATCACCTTTCTCGAGATGCCGAGCCCGCGGGCTTACGGCATTCCTTCGGCGTAGTCGGCGACGTTGTCGGCATCCACGACGAAGGCCGGGACCTCGATCCAGCTCGGCACGCTCTTACCGGCGATGAGCCAGAGACCGGCGTCCACGCCGGCCGCGCCCTCCTGATTGGGCTTCTGGCTGACCGTCGCCGACATGCGACCGTTCTGGATCTCCTTCTTCGCCTGAGGGATGCCGTCGGTGCCCACGACCAGGATGTCACCGGTCTTGCCCGCACGCTCGACCGCCGTCGCCACGCCGAAGGCCATGCCGTCGTTCTGGACGTAGAACGCCTTGAGGTCGGGGTTGGCCGTGAGCATCGCGGTGGCGATGTCCTGAGCCTTCGTCTGGTCCCAGTTGGCCGTTTGAGAAGCCACCAGGCTGAGGTCGGGGTGCTTCGCCAACCCGTTCTTGAAGCCCTCGCCGCGGTTGAGCGCGTTCGACGAACCGGGGTCGCCCTCGACCATGGCGACCTTGCCGCCCTGGGGAAGCTTCTCGGCGAGGAAGTCCGCGGCGGAGGCACCGGTGACCAGCGAATCGGGCCCGGAGTAGACGACGCCCGGGAGGGTGCCCTTGGCGTCGTTGAGCACGACGACCGGCACGCCCTGCGCGAGGGCGTCCGAGAAGACGGAATCGAGACCCGTCGCCGAGATGGGGGACGCGAGCAGGATCGAGCAGCCCTGGGTGAGTGCGCTCTTGGCCTTGTCGAGCTGCTCGGTGATGGACGCCTCGTCGTTGACGGCGAAGATCTGCGACTGGATGCCGAGCTCCTTCGCGCGGTTCTCGACTCCCTGAGCGACGAACGACCAGTATTCGTTGGACAGGGTACGGGTGACGTAGCAGACCTTCGCCCCGTCCGGCACGGTGGGCTGTCCGAGTTCGTCGGTGACGGCGTCGTATTCGGTCGTCTGATCTGCTTGGACGAGCGAGGCGATGTCGGATGAAGAACCGCCGGCGGCGGGTCCGTCCGGGGTGGCGCTGCAGCCGGCGACGCCGAGTCCGAGAACGGCGGCGCCCATGAGCGCGAGCGCGCGTCGGGTGGTGAGGGACATGAGTGGTCCTTTCGTCTTTGTAAGGATCGGTGCTTCGGGTTGATTCAGGCCGAGACGGGGGCGGCGAGCAGAGCTTCCGTCTCCAGGCGGAGTTCGAGGGCGTGGGAGAGCGAATCGTCCATCTTCACGTCGTCCCAGTCGACGATCTCGCCCTTGGCGACATCGTTGACGAGCTCCACGTGGTGGGCGAGGGCGACCGGGAGTGCCCGGGTGGCCTGGGAACGCTGCGCCGAGACGAGTTTGCCCCAGACGGTGTACCCGCCCTCGCCGTCGAGGAACTCCCCGGCGCGCAGGTCGCGCTTCGCGGTGGCGACGACATCGGCGTAGAAGCCGATCGGGCTCCCGGTCGCCACGCCGCGCAGCGCCGCATTGGCGATGGAGATGTTCAGCTCGAGACCCACGTAGTGGTAGGGGCGGTAGAGGGCGGCGTACTGGCCGGTGGGGTCGGGATGCCACGGGTACTCGGTGAAGCATCCGGAGACGTAGTCATTGGTCGCCTTGACGACGACGAACACGCCCTCCTGGGTGTTGTGGGGGATCCAGTCGCCCTCGCGGGTCACGCTGGACATCACGTCGACGCTGCCCTCGGTGGCCAGGACGCCGCCGACCGCTGCGGGGCGGCAGATCGTGGCGATCTCTTCGACGTCCCCGGGGGTGAAGGTGAGGCCGTCGTCGGAGGGGCGCAGACCCGCGGCGTTGGCGACTGCGGCCATCTCGATCGCGGCCTTCGTCCCGTCGCGGAACGAGGTGTGCATATAGGGGTTGAGCTGGCCGGAGTCGGTGAGCTCCTTCGAGAACTCCCAGTTCTCCCAGACATTGTCGGGGTTCATCTCGTGGTAGTGCGACAGGTACTTGGCGCCCTTGCCTGCGCAGACCACATCGAAGCCGGACGTGCGGGCCCAGTCCACGAGCTCCATGATCAGCGCGGGCTGGTCGCCGTAGGCCATCGAGTAGACCACGCCCTTGTCGCGGGCGCGAACCGCCAGGGCGGGTCCGGCCAGGGCATCCGCCTCGACCGTCACCATGATGATGTGCTGACCGGCGTCGATGGCCGCGAGAGCGTGTTCGATGCCGACGATCGGGTTTCCGGTGGCCTCGACGATGACGTCGATCTCGGGGCGGAACAGATCGCTCGCGGAGCCGACGACCGCGGTCGAGCGGTCGGCGAGCGCATCGTCGACGGAGTCCTTGACGAGGGCGTCGGGCCACTGCGCCAGTCGGAAGGCGCCGCGGGCGCGCTCGAGGTTGATGTCGGCCACGGCGACGACGTGGATGCCGGGGATGTTGCGGGCCTGCGAGAGGTACATCGTGCCGAATCGTCCGGCACCGATGAGGCCGACGCGGATCGGTCGCCCCGCGCTTTCCCGCTCGCTCAGCAGCTGGTGGAGGTTCATGTTCTTCCTTTTCCTGGACGACGTCGACGCGGGAATCGAGTGGACGTCGGTGTCGGCTCTCGGTAGAGTGGTAACGGTTCCATTTTTGTACCACTGCCTCGTCGATACTGTCAACGACAACCGCGGAGGAATGGGCGACCGCGACTAAAGTGACGACAACGACCAAGGAGGCCCGGTGAAGAAAGCCCCGACCATCCGCGACGTCGCGGCGGCCGCCGGCGTGTCCGTGGCCGTGGTGTCACGCGTGCTGAACGACGGCAGCGGCCCCGTCGCACCCGATACCCGCTCGAAAGTCGTCGCCACGATCGAAGAACTCGGCTTCCGGCCGCGCGCGGCCGCCCGCAGCCTGTCCAGCGGCGCCGCCGTGATCGGACTGATGGTGACCGATCTCGAGAACCCCTTCTTCGCGCGCCTCGCCGGCCGCGTCGCCTGGGAGGCACGCGCCAACGACTCGCAGGTCATGCTCATGACCACCCACGAGGACCCCTACCTCGAACGCGACCTGCTCGAGCGCCTGCGCGACCGCTCGGTCACGGGCATCATCGCCACCCCGACCGGCGCCAACATCGACGCCTGGCGGCGCCTGCTCGACCTGGGCGTATCGGTGACCTTCGTCGACCGCTCCATCCCCGACCTTCCGATCGACGCGGTCCGCATCGACAACGTCGACTCGGCCTTCACCGCGACTGACCACCTGGTCCGCCTCGGCCACACGCGCATCGGCATCGTGTCGGGACCGACCACCACGACCACCGGCAGTGAGCGCATCGAAGGCTACCGGCGCGCCCTCGCGGGCGCCGGCATCCCCCTGCGCAATGAACTCGTGCACGCCGTACCGTTCCGCGGCGAAAGCGGCGGCGACGCCGTCGGCGCCCTGCTGAGTCTGCACCCGGCGCCCACCGCGCTCGTCGTCGCCAACACCGCGCAGGTGCGCAACGCCCTGCGACGGCTCCTGCAGTCGGGTCTGCGACTGCCCGACGACCTCTCGGTGGTCGTGTTCGACGACAACCCCTGGACCGAACTGACCTCACCACCGCTGAGCGTCGTCCGCCCTCCCGTCGACATGCTCGCCGTGCACGCCGTCGAACTGGTCACCTCTCGCGTCCGGGGCAACGTCCCCGAGGCACCGCGCACACTGTCGGTCTCGGCCGACTTCGTCGCACGCGCCAGCACCGCCCCCCTCGTCCCGACAGGAGAACTCTCGTGAGCGCCGTCGTCGTCACCGCCGCCTTCCATCCGATCGAGGGCGGCCGCGAGTCGCTCACCGCCGCTCTCGAGCAGTCGCTGGCGGCCGTGCACGCCGAGGACGGATGCGAGCTCTACGCCCTGCACGACGCCGAGGACGGCACGCTCGTGCTGATCGAGAAGTGGTCGTCCCGCGATGCGCTGGCCGCGCACGCCGCCGGTGACGCGGTCGTCCGTCTGAACGCGGCGGTCGCACCGTTCCTCGTGCGTCCGACCACCGTCACCGCGATGACGGCACTCCCCGCCGGAGATGCGCGACGCGGGGTGATCTGAGCGCACCGCGGGACACCGGCCGCGACCCGACGGTCCTCGCTTCAGGAACGCGGTGGATCCGTCGTCGTCGCCCCCTTCCCCCACACCCGATGCCTCGAGACCACCCGCCTCTGGTTCAGCGCCCCGCGGACGCGGCGTCGAGGGCGCGCTCCAGAGCCGCGGCGGTCGCGGCACGCGCCGCCGCCGGCACCGCGGCGAGGAAGCCGCCGACGAAGGTGTCGCCCAGACCGATCGTGGTGGGGTCGGCCGTGGTCAC
>NZ_CAJYPF010000027.1 GCF_913776565.1 uncultured Microbacterium sp.
CGCCGCGACGAACCGCTTCGTCAGCTCGGCGCGGCGGTGACGCAGGGCGTCCCCGCGGGCGAGACGCTGTCGTCGCTCGCCGCGGGCGGGGGCGAGCTCGTCAGCGGCGAGGTCAACGAGTTCTCGAGCGAGGACGTCTCGGCGGTGTTCCACCGCCACGGTGCGCGCCACTCGGTCGTCTACGGCGGCGTGACGGACGTGCTGGGCAAGCAGCTGGGCACCCTGACGTTCCGCGTCCACGCCGACGATCTCGCCCCGATCGTCGCCGAGCTGCGTGAGCGCACCGACGTGGTGCTGCCGGGCGAGGGGGTGCGCGCATGAACAAGTGGGACACCCTGACCCCGGTGCTGCTGCAGTCGATCGGCGAGACGGTCTACATGGTGGCCGTGTCTCTGCTCATCTCGGGCGTCGCCGGCCTGGTCATCGGAGCGCTGCTGTACGCCACCCGGCCCGGCAACCTCTTCGAGAACCGCGTCGTGTTCTTCGTCGCGAACCTCGTGATCAACGTCATCCGTCCGATCCCGTTCATCATCTTCCTCACCGCCGTGGCCCCGGTCACCCGGGCGGTGACCGGGACCACCCTGGGGACGGATGCCGCGATCGTCCCGATCACGATCATGGCCACCGTCGTGATCGCCCGCGTCGTCGAGCAGAACCTCGTCGCCGTCGACCCCGGTACCGTCGAGGCGGCCCGGGCCGTGGGGGCGCGACGGATCGGCGTGCTGTTCGGTGTCGTCATCCCCGAGGCGCTCGCACCGCTGATCCTGGGCTACACGTTCATGTTCATAGCGGTCGTCGACATGTCGGCGATGGCGGGCTACATCGGCGGCGGCGGTCTCGGAAACTTCGCGATCATCTACGGCTACCAGCAGTTCAACCAGCAGGCGACGTGGGTCACGGTGGCGATCATCGTCGTGATCGTGCAGGCCGGTCAGCTGGTCGGCAACGCCCTCGCGCATCGCATCCTGCGGCGCTGACGCTTCCGCAGACAGCCCGCGCGGCCCCGGCATCCCCCACCCCGTCGAGCGTCCGAGAAACGCCGATCGTGCGCCTCCGTGCACCGCGTGTCTTGGACACCCGACGGGGGCGGATGCCGGGGCCGTTCGCTCTCGCGGCGGACTTCCCGCACGGAGACGGTCCCGGGTGAGTCCGGAGTCGTGCGGAATCTCGGGTGGGCGGAAGCGTGCCGGTACCGATTCGATCTCGAGAAGACTCGTTCGATGGCCTTCGTTTCGTAATCCGTCCTTCTGTGAGCAATCGCGGCTCATTCCTATGAATAGGCTCTCCGGGGTTCATCCATTGGGGGAGGGGGAATCCATGCGATTCCGAGGCACAAAGATCGATTCCATTGCGGCGGTGCGCGCATGACCGATGCAGCGGCGGGGTGGTACCCCGACACCGAGACTCCCGGACGCCTGCGCTGGTGGGACGGTCGACAGTGGACCGACGACTTCACCCCGCTCCCTCCCGCTCCCGTCGTGACCACCGCTCCGCCTCCGGCCGCGGTGCGGGAGCGCGCCCGCGGCTGGATCTCCCGCGTTCCGGTCTGGGGCCGCGTCGTCGCGGGGATCGTCGTCGCGGTCGCGTTCGTCGTGCTCGCCCCGTTCGTCGGGTTTGCGGCACTCATCGTGCTGATCACGGGGATCGTCGCCCTCGCCAAGAACACTCCGACGTGGCTCCGTTTCCCCTCGCGCAGAAGTGCGGCCGTCTGGACCGCGGCCGCGGCCCTCGTCTTCGCCGTCGCGGGCGGACTGACGATGGCACTGAACCCGAGGAATGCGGTCCCGGTGGCCGAGGCGCTGCCCGAGGCGTCGGCGACGGCATCCGCCACACCGGCCGCATCGCCGACGGCATCTCCCACGCCTTTCGCCGACGACATCTCAGCGCTCGCCGCGTTCGACGGTCAGGCGAGCACCGCCGCCGATGCGTCGGCGACGGCGGACAAATCGGCGATCACGGTCCTCGACGGTCTCGCCGTGAAGGGGCGCGCGCCGAAAACCGGCTACGACCGCGACCAGTTCGGGCAGCGCTGGCTCGACGTCGATCGCAACGGCTGCGACACTCGCAACGACATCCTGTGGCGCGATCTGACGGATGCCGTGCGCTCGGGGCCCTGTCGGGTGACCGCGGGGACGCTCGCCGACCCGTACACCGGGCAGCGCGTCGACTTCGTCCGCGGGCAGGGAACGTCCGAACTCGTGCAGATCGACCACGTCGTCGCACTCTCGGACGCGTGGCAGAAGGGGGCGCAGCAGCTCTCCGCCGATCAGCGCTCGAGCTTCGCGAACGACCCTCTCAACCTCTACGCCGTCACCGGGGCCGCCAACGCGCAGAAGTCCGACGGGGATGCCGCGACGTGGCTCCCCGCGCAGAAATCCTTCCGGTGCTCCTACGTCGCAGCCCAGATCGCCGTGAAGGCGACGTACGGGCTGTGGGTCACCGAGGCGGAGCGCGACGCAATGAAGCGCGTCCTCGAGACCTGTCCGGACCAGACGGTGCCGACGTCGCCCTTCGCGGCGCCCGCGCCCGCGCCGGTCGTCGAACCCGCGCCGGTCGTCGAGCCGGTGGCCGTCGAACCGGCCCCTGCACCCGCGGAGCCCGCGCCCGCCCCGGTCGAGGAGGCGCCCGCACAAGAGGCGTACTACGCCAATTGCACGGCGGCGAGGGACGCGGGTGCAGCGCCGATCTATGAAGGTCAGCCCGGCTACAGCCGGAAGCTCGATCGCGACGGCGACGGCATCGCCTGCGAGTGACGCGCTCGACGGGCGCGCCGCAGCTCGACGCCTCGAGTGTCCAAGACATCCGGATGCCGCAGAATGCGGCCCGCGTGTCTTGGACACTCGAGGTGGGGGAGGGGCCGCCTACCCTCGGAGGATGAGCTTTCTGCGCACCCTCGCTCGCTGGCTGCTCGGAGCCGCACTCGTCTTCGCGGGGACCGCGCACCTCACGTTCGCGCGGGAGGAGTTCGTCGCCCAGGTCCCGTCGTGGGTGCCGCTCCCGGTCGACGTCACGGTCGTGGCATCCGGGATCGTCGAGATCGCCCTCGGACTCGCGCTGCTCGTCCTGGGTCGCTTCCGCGTGCCGGTGGGCTGGATCGTCGCGGCGTTCTTCGTGGCGGTCTTCCCCGGCAACATCGAGCAGTTCGTCCGCGGCACCGACGCCTTCGGCCTCGACACCGACCTCGCTCGCGGCATCCGTCTGCTCTTCCAGCCCCTGCTGGTGATGTGGGCGCTCTGGTCGACCGGGGCGTGGCGGGCCTGGCGGGCACGCAGAAGCGCCCGCCGCGGCTGAGTCCTTCGCCGCCTCGGTCCGCGCGACGCCGACGTCGCGGCAGCGCGCGGCACCGGGGGCATCCGGGCGAACGCCCGCGCGGCGTCCCGAGCGAGCGCGGGTCAGCCCTGTGCGGCCTCGGCCCGCAGCACCTCGGCCAGCACGTCGAGGCCGCGGTGGGCGTCGGCGTCGCCGATCACGGCCGGCGGCACGACGTGCACGCGGTTCTCGGCGAAGAAGCCGAGCACGCCGCGCTCGAGCATCGCCGCCTTGATCGCCCCCATGCGGGCGGCGGGCAGGGGTTCGCGGGTCGCCCGGTCGGCGACGAGCTCGACGGCCCAGAACACACCGCGCCCGCGCACCTCGCCGACGAGCGGCGACTCCTCGGCCAGCTGCCGCAGGCGCGGGCCGATCACCTCGTCGCCGATGCGGCGGGCGTTGTCGACCACGCCCTCGTCGGCCATCGCCTGCTGCGCGGCCACGATGGATGCGGCGGCCAGGGGGTGGCCCGAGTACGTCAGCCCACCCGGGAAGACGCGGTCGTCGAACACCCGGGCCACGGCATCCGAGATCACCACTCCTCCCACGGGCACGTATCCGGAGTTGACGCCCTTGGCGAAGGTGATGAGGTCGGGGCGCACGTCGAACGCGTCGAACGCGAACCACTCGCCCGCGCGGGCGAAACCGGCCATGACCTCGTCGAGGATGAGCAGGATGCCGTACCGGTCGGCGATCTCGCGGACTCCGGCGAGGTATCCGGGCGGGGGCACCAGGATGCCGGCGGTGCCGGGGATCGTCTCGAACAGGAATGCCGCGATGGTGTCGGGCCCCTCGGCCTGCACCGTGCGCTCGAGGTGACGGAGAGCGCGCTCGGTCTCCTGCTCGGGCGTCTCGGCCCAGAACTCGGTGCGGTACAGGTAGGGCCCGAAGACGTGCACGTGGCCGCGGGAGTACTCGTTCGGCATCCGTCGCCAGTCTCCGGTGGCCACGATGGCGGCCCCCGTGTTGCCGTGATACGACCGGTAGTGCGAGACGATCTTGTCGCGGCCGGTGGTCAGTCGGGCCATGCGGATCGCGTTCTCGTTGGCATCCGCCCCGCCGTTGGTGAAGAACACCTTCGAGAAGCCCTCGGGGGCGCGTTCGAGCACCAGCTCGGCGGCGTGCGCGCGGGTCTCGTTCGCGTGCGCCGGGGCGACCGTCGTCAGCTGCGCGGCCTGCTCCTGGATCGCGGCGACTACGCGGGGGTGCTGGTGACCGATGTTGACGTTGACCAGCATGCTCGAGAAGTCGAGGTAGCGGCGACCGTCGGCATCCCACACCTCCACTCCCGAGCCCCCGGCGAGGGGGAGCGGTGCGAGGGTGCGCTGGGCCGACCACGAGTGGAAGACGCTGTGGCGGTCGCGCTCGCTGATCTCGGCGTTGCGGGTCGTGGTGAGGGGAGTCGACATGCCCCCAGTGTGCTCCGTCGCCCGGCCGGAGGGGGTGGCGGAACTGTCGGTACCCTCGAGGGACACTCGACAGTTTGGCCCGCCGATGCCCGCCTCGCTCCGCACCCTCCTCGACCACGACCGCGCGCGTCTGCGCGCCCTGACGCCGCTGACGGACGAGACCCTCGACCGCCCGCTGTCGTGGGTGCACAGCTCGGATCTGCTCGACCCGACGCCGTGGCTCGAACCGGGCAACCTGTTGCTGACCAACGGCGCCCCCTTCTCGGGAGCGGATGCCGCCGACCCCCGCGCCTACGCGGAACGCCTGCGCGACGCGGGGGTGGCGGGCCTGGGCTTCGCCACCGATGTCATCCACGCCCGGGTGCCGCCCGAGGTGGTCGCGGCGTGCGCCGAGGCGGGGGTGCCCCTGATCGAGGTCGGTCGTCGCGCGCCCTTCATCGGCATCATCCGCTTCGTCGCCGACCTGATCGCGGCCGACCGCGCCGCGCGGTTCACCTGGCTGCTGGACGCGCAGCGCGCCGTGGCGCGCGCCGCGGTGCGCGATGACGGTCTGCGCGAGATCCTGCGCACGCTCTCGCGCCTGCTCGACACGTGGGTGGCGCTGTACGACGGCGCCGGCGCCCGCATCCCGCTCGAGGGCATCCCCTCGGCGCCGGCAGCCGAGGAGCAGCGCGTCGCCGGCGAGACGCGACGACTGCTGGAGCGGGCCACGGCGGCGAGCGTGCAGCTGCCCGCGCCCGGCGGAGCCGTCCTGCAGACCATCGGGCGCAGCGCGGGGCTGCGCGGCGTGCTCGCGGTGGGCGCCCGGGCCGCGTTCGACCCGGCCGAGAAGGACCTGGTGGCCACGGTGGTCGCCCTCGCCAGCATCGCCCTCGATCAACAGCGTCAGGTGCAGACGTCGCTGCGCAGCGTCCGCTCCGGCGTGCTCGAGCTGCTGGTCGGCGGCCACCGCGAGGCGGCCGGACGCCTCTCGGAGGCAGTGTTCGGCGCCCTGCCCGCCGCGCCGTCGACGGTCATCACCCTCGGCTCGGGAGCCGTCGAGCCGGGACTGCTCGACGAACTGGAGGTGATCATGACGGATCCGCGGCGGCTGTTCTTCGCCGAACGCGGGGACGACGTCGTGGTACTCGCCGCCGAGGGGGATGACGCTGTGCTCGCCTCTGTCGTCGTGCGGCGCCGCCTGGCCGCGGGGAGCGCGATGCATCTCGACGACGATGACCTCGCCACGACGATGCGTCGCGCGGACCTCGCCGCTCGCGAGGCGCCCGCCGGAACGATCCGCCCCTACGCCGAGATCGCCGGGTCCGGCCTGGTCGGCGCCCTGCGCGAGCGCGGCGGCGACCTGCTCGCCGCGTCGCTGCTGCGACCGCTCGACGCCGTGCCCCCGGGAGAGCGGGGACGCCTGCTCGACTCGGCGCGGGCGTGGCTCGACGCGAACGGCGCGTGGGATCCCGCGGCGCGGGGGCTCGGCATCCATCGGCACACCCTGAAGGCGCGGATGGCCCAGCTCGAGCAGCTGCTGGGGATCGACCTGTCGACCTTCTCGGCCCGCGCCGAGCTCTGGGCGGCGCTGCAGCTGACGTCCTGACGCGACCGATCAAAGGGGACGGATGCCGCGCCCCCGTGCTCCGAAGGGCCCGCGCCGCGGCATCCGCCGTCCGCCCTCAGCTGTTCTGCGGGAAGCCGAGGTTGATGCCGCCGTGGGTGGCGGGGTCGAGCCAGCGGCTGGTGACGGCCTTCTCGCGCGTGAAGAAGTCGAAGCCGTGCACCCCGTACGCCTTGGCGTCGCCGAAGAGGCTCTTCTTCCAGCCGCCGAAGGAGTGATACGCGACGGGGACGGGGATGGGCACGTTGATGCCGATCATGCCGACCTGCACCTCGTTCTGGAACCGCCGTGCGGCGCCGCCGTCGTTGGTGAAGATCGCCGTGCCGTTGCCGAACTCGCCACTGTTGATCAGTGCCAGGCCCTCTTCATAGGTCTTCACCCGCACGACGGAGAGCACGGGGCCGAAGATCTCCTCGGTGTAGGCGCGCGAGGTGGTGGGCACCTCGTCGAGAAGGGTGGGGCCGAAGAAGAAGCCGTCCTCGCGCCCGTCGACGGTGTAGCCGCGTCCGTCGACGACGATGCGTGCGCCGTCGGCCTCGGCGACGTCGACGTACGACGACACCTTGTCGCGGTGGGCGGCACTGATGAGCGGACCCATGTCGGGCTCGGCGTCGGCGGCGCCGTCGCCGATGCGCAGCTTCGCGATGCGCTCGGCGACCTTGGCGATCAGCTCGTCGGCGACGGGGTCGACGGCCAGCACGACCGACACGGCCATGCAGCGCTCGCCGGCGGCGCCGAAGCCGGCGTTGACGGCGGAGTCGGCGACGAGGTCGAGGTCGGCATCCGGAAGGACGAGCATGTGGTTCTTGGCCCCGCCGAGCGCCTGCACGCGCTTGCCGTTCTTCGACGCGGTCTCGTAGATGTACTGCGCGATCGGGGTCGAGCCGACGAACGAGATCGACTGCACCTCGTCGGCGTGCAGCAGTCCGTCGACGGCGACCTTGTCGCCCTGCAGAACGGTGAAGGCGCCGTCCGGCAGCCCGGCCTCTTTCCACAGCTGCGCGAGCCAGAGGGATGCCGAGGGGTCCTTCTCGCTCGGCTTGACGATGACGGCGTTGCCGGCGGCGAGGGCGACGGGGAAGAACCACATCGGCACCATCGCGGGGAAGTTGAACGGGCTGATGATGCCGACGATCCCCAGGGGCTGCTTGATCGAGTACACGTCGACGCCGTTGGAGGCGTTCTCACTGAACGCGCCCTTGATCAGGTGGGGGAAGCCGCAGGCGAGCTCGACGACCTCCTGGCCGCGGGCGATCTCGCCCATCGCGTCCGAGACGACCTTGCCGTGCTCGGCGGTGATGATGCGCGCCAGCTCGCCCTTGCGGGCGTTGAGCAGCTCCCGGAAGGCGAACATCACGCTCTGGCGCTTGGCGATCGAGAAGGCGCTCCACTCCGCGAGACCGCGACCGGCCGAGGCCAGGGCGGCGGTGACGTCGGCCTGGTCGGCGAGGGCGACGTGCGCGCGCACGGCACCGGTGGCGGGATTGTGCACGGGGGCGGTGCGTCCGCTCGCCGAGGGGGCGGCGGCGCCGTCGAACCAGTGCGCGACGACGGGGAGGTCGTGATCGGTCATGCGTCCAGTAAAGGGCGTCGAAGGACGAGATCGGGATGCCGATTCGCACAGCCGGCGCGCGGCTCCTGGACGATGTGGCACAAGATGGGGTGGTTCCTGAAAAGGCGCTATGGGCTCGCCCCTGAGTTTGAGAACGATTATCAGCAGCGTTACCGTGGACGCATGACCCGCCGCCTTCTCGCCCCCGCCGTCCTCGGGGCCGCCTCCGTTCTCGCGCTCGCCGGTTGCGCCGGCACCAGTACTCAGACCGACGCGGCGGCGCCCGCCGACGGCGCGGTGACCGTCGTCGCCTCCACCGACGTCTACGGTTCGATCGCCGAGGCCGTGGGCGGCGACTTCGTCGACGTGCAGTCCATCATCACCTCTCCCTCGCAGGACCCCCACGAGTACGAGGCGAGCGCGCAGGACCAGCTGACGCTCAAGAACGCCGGGCTCGTCATCGAGAACGGCGCGGGCTACGACGCGTTCATGGAATCGCTCATCGAGGCGAGCGGCACCACCGCCCCCGTGATCACCGCGGTGGAATACAACCACGACTACCCCGGAGCCGAGGGCCACGACGACGGCGCCAGCGCCGAACCGACCGCCAGCGCCGGCGCGGACGACCACGACCACGCGGGTGAAGACGGTCACGCCCACGTCGAGGGCTTCAACGAGCACGTCTGGTACGACCCGCACACGGTCGAGGATCTCGCCGCGGCGATCGCGCAGAAGCTCGGCGAGCTCGTCCCCGACCACGTCGCCGACTTCAACGCCAACGCCGAGGCCTTCACCCAGCAGATCGAGGGTCTCGAGGACTCGCTCGGTCAGATCGGGACGAAGGATGCCGCCGCGAAGGTCTTCGTCACCGAGCCCGTGCCGGTGTATCTGATCGAGGCCGCCGGCCTCGACAACGCCACCCCGAACGAGTTCAGCGAGGCCGTCGAGGAGGGGCAGGACGTGCCGCCCGCGACCCTGCTGGAGTCGCTGCAGCTGATCGAGTCCGGTGACGTGCGCGTGATGATCGTCAACCCGCAGACCGGGGGAGCCGAGACCACGCAGGTCGAAGACGCCGCGAAATCCAAGGGCATTCCGGTGATCGAGTTCACGGAAACGCTCCCCGAGGGTCAGACTTACCTCTCGTGGATGCAGAGCAACATCACCGCGCTGAGCGACGCGCTGGCGGCGTGAGCGCGGGAGCGCCCCTGCGCATCCGCGGCGCCGCCCTCGAACGCGGCGGCCGGGAGCTGTGGTCCGGGCTCGACCTCGAGGTCGAGCCCGGCGAGCTCGTCGCCGTCCTGGGCCCCAGCGGGTCGGGCAAGACCACCCTCCTGCGCGCGATCCTCGGTCTCGAGCGCGTGAGCGCGGGATCGATCGAGGCGCTCGGCGCCCCGGTGCGTCGCGCGGGCAACCGCCGCATCGGCTACATCCCCCAGCAGCGTCCCCTGCCGCGCGAGACGCCGCTGCGCGGGCGCGACATCGTGGGCCTCGGCGTCGACGGACACCGCCTCGGCCTGCCGTTGTCGCGCAAGAAGGACCGCGCCCGCATCGACGAACTGCTCGAGGCCGTCGGGGCCACGGAATTCGGCGACCGCCCGGTCGGACTGCTCTCGGGGGGCGAGCAGCAGCGGCTGCGCGTCGGTCAGGCCCTCGCCGACGACCCCGCCCTGCTGCTGTGCGACGAGCCGCTCACCAGCCTCGACCTCGCCAACCAGCAGGCCGTCGTGCGGGTGATCGACCGTCACCGTCGCGAACGCGGAGCCGCCGTGCTGCTGGTGACGCACGACATCAACCCCGTGCTCTCGGGCGTCGACCGGATCCTGTACATCGCCAACGGGCGCTTCACCCTCGGCACGCCCGACGAGGTGCTGACCACCGAGACCCTCTCGGCGCTCTACGGCGCCCCGGTCTACGTCGTGCGCGCCGGTGGGCAGCTCATCGTCGTCGGAGCCCCGGATGCCGACGACGCCCACCACCATCACCACGACGAGGACGACGTATGAACTGGTCCGACGTCGGCGACGCCCTGTTCGGCGGGGTGAGCCAGTACGGCGCCATCCTCGAGCTGGTGCAGAACTCCGTGTACGCCGGAGCCGTCCTCGGCCTGGTCGGCGGTCTCATCGGCGTCTTCGTGATGCAACGCGACATGGCCTTCGCCGTCCACGGCATCAGCGAGCTGTCGTTCGCCGGTGCCGCCGTCGCCCTGCTGGTCGGCGCCGACGTCGTGTCGGGCTCGATCGTCGGTTCGCTCATCGCGGCCGCCCTGATCGGCGTGCTCGGCGCGCGTGCGCGCGACCGCAACTCGATCATCGGCGTGCTCATGCCGTTCGGTCTCGGCGTCGGCATCCTGTGCCTGTCCCTCTACAACGGCCGCAGCGCGACCCGCTTCAGCCTGCTGACCGGTCAGATCGTGTCGGTGCAGAGCGGCCAGCTCGGCTGGCTCGTCGTCATCGGCGTGGTCGTGCTCGTCGCGCTGCTGCTGATCTGGCGGCCGCTGCGCTTCGACTCCCTCGACCCGCAGTCCGCCGCCGCCCGCGGTGTGCCCACGACCGCGGTGTCGCTGGCCTTCATGCTGCTGCTCGGCCTGATCGTGGCGGTCGCGGTGCACATCATCGGTGCGCTGCTGGTGATGGCCCTGCTCGTCACCCCCGCCGCGGCGGCGATGCGGGTGGCATCCGGTCCCCTGTCGGTGCCGGTGCTGGCTGCGCTGTTCGGTTTCGTCTCGGCGGTGGGCGGCGTGCTGCTCGCGGTCGCCGGAACGCTGCCGGTCAGCCCGTACATCACGACGATCTCGTTCGCGATCTATCTCGTGTGCCGCCTGATCGGAGCCCGGCGCGATCGCACCACGCGGGCACTCTGAGCCCGCGCGCCACGACGGGCGCTCCCGCGCGTCGCGGTGCGTCCCGCACCCAGCCGATTCACCGAACCCGTCGATAGACTCGCCGCCATGGTCCAGCGCAACACGTGGCAGCGCGAACGCGTGCGCGAAGCCCTGTCGGGAGCCGGCGGGTTCGTCAGCGCGCAGTCGCTGCACGCGACCCTGCGCGACGAGAACACCGGCATCGGCCTGGCCACGGTGTACCGCACGCTCGCGGGCCTCGCCGCCCGCGGTGACGCCGACTCGCTGCAGAGCCCCGACGGCGAGAACCTGTTCCGCGCGTGCGAGACGCGGGGCCACCACCATCACCTCATCTGCCGGTCGTGCGGAAAGGCCGTCGAGATCGCGGCCACCGACGTCGAGGAGTGGGCGCAGCGCACCGCCGCCCAGCACGGCTTCAGCGAGGCCGAGCACGTCGTCGACATCTTCGGCGTCTGCACCGACTGCGCCCGCGCCCGGGCTCGCGAGCGTGGCGACGAGTAGTCGCACCGCGGCGCCCACGCGCCGCCGTCCCGAGACCCCTCGCTCGGGCTCCTCGCGCACCCTGGTCGCCCTCGGCCTGGGTGTCCTGGTCATCACCGCGCTGTTCCTGGTCGACGCGTTCGCCCCGACGTTCTTCGCCCAGCCCCTTCCCACCCGCGCGCAGGACGGCCTGACCCTCGCCCTCAGCGTGCTGATCGAGTCGCTGCCCTTCGTCATCCTGGGCGTCCTGCTGTCGATCATCGTGCAGGTGTGGGTGCCGCCGGGGGCGATCGAGAGATGGATGCCGCGCGCGCCGTGGGCGCGCCGGGCGGTGCTGTCGCTGCTGGGCATGTTCATCCCCGTCTGCGAGTGCGGCAACGTCCCCTTCGCCCGCGGTCTGATGATGCGCGGCTTCGGGGTGTCCGACACGCTGACGTTCCTCGTCGCGGCGCCGATCGTGAACCCCATCGTCATCATCTCGACGCACGCCGCGTTCGGTTTCAGCGACGGCATCCTGGTCGCGCGCCTGATCGGCGGGTTCCTGGTCGCCAACCTCATCGGCTGGCTGTACAGCCGGCATCCCGATCCCGACAAGCTGCTCACCGAGCGCTTCCTCGAGACGTGCGAGATCGTCGTGCAGGAGCGCGGCGACCGCGGGCGGCGCACCCTCGCGCAGTTCGTGGTGGAGCTGCGCTCGGTCATGCCGGCGCTCATCATCGGCTCGCTGCT
>NZ_CAJYPF010000028.1 GCF_913776565.1 uncultured Microbacterium sp.
GACGTCGCCGCCGGCGATCTCGGTTCGAGCGCCGCGCGCAAGTTCGACATCGAGGCGTGGGTTCCCACGCAGGACGCTTACCGCGAGCTCACCAGCACCTCGAACTGCACGACCTACCAGGCGCGCCGCCTCGAGACGCGGTTCCGCCCGGCGGACGGGGGCAAGACGCAGCCGGTCGCGACGCTGAACGGCACTCTCGCCACGACGCGCTGGATCGTGGCCCTGCTCGAGACGCACCAGCGGGCCGACGGGTCGGTGGCGGTGCCCGAGGTGCTGCGGCCGTACCTCGGCGGGCTCGAGGTCATGGAGCCGATCGCGTGACCCGCGAGGCCGCCCTTCCCGAAACCGGTGACGTCGACAGCGCGCCGAAGCAGGAGGCGGCCGACGTCGTCGCCCACCTGGCCGACGACGCCCCCGCGGGGCGCATGCTCATCGCGCTCGACATCGACGGGACGGTGCTGCTCGAGGACGACACGCTCAGCCCCGGCGTCGTCGAGGCGGCGGCCGGCGCGCAACGAGCGGGTCACGAGGTGATGCTCGCCACCGGCCGCAGCTGGGACAGCACCCACACGATCATGGACCGACTCGGCATCCGTCCCGAGTACGCCGTGTGCTCGAACGGGGCCATCGTGATGCGGCGTCAGGGCGACGACGGCGAGTACGTCCGCGCCCACGTCGAGACGTTCGATCCGACCGAGGTGTTGACGCTGCTCGGCGAGCACCTGCCGGATGCGCACTTCCTGGTCGAGCTGCCCGACGGCAAAAGGCTCTTCACCGACTATCTCGACGACTGGAACCTCGATCAGGCTGACCGGGTCACGTTCCCCGAGCTGTCGGCGCAGCCGGTGTGCCGTGTGGTCGTGGTCGCGCCCGAGCAGACCGACAGGGACTTCCTCGAGCTGGTCGAGCGCATCGGTCTGACCCAGGTGTCGTACGCGATCGGCTGGACGGCGTGGCTCGACATCGCGCCGAAGGGCGTCGACAAGTCCACGGCGCTCGAACTCGTGCGCGGGTGGCTGGGCATCTCGCCCGACCGGGTGCTGGTGATGGGCGACGGCCGCAACGACATCGAGATGATGCAGTGGGCCGTGCGCAACGGCGGTCGCGCGATCGCGATGCACCAGGGTCCGCCCGAGGTGCACGCGGCCGCGGGGGAGGTCGGGCTCTCGGTCACCGAGGGCGGCGTGGCCGCGGTGCTCCGCGCCCTCTGATCACACGGTCCACGCTCCGCGCATCGCCTGACGCAGCGTTCGCCGGTCCGCCCGATCCAGGGCGCCGCGTGCTCTCTGCTCCGCGGCCCGTGCGGCATCCGCGAACACCTCGCGCTGGTGGGGTGCGGATGCCGCGAGCGACGCGAGGCACTTCTGCAGGCGCACCTGCACCTCGATGTCCGCCGCTCCATCGCGCGCGAGGGGGCGGAAGGCGTCGTCGACGAGGTCGACCAGCCGCGGGGCCGGGACGTAGACCCTTTCGTGGGCGACCTCGGACTCGGGGCGAAGGGCGAGTGCGCGCGAGAAGACGCGATGCAGGGCGGCGATGACCTCGATGGCCGTGCCGGGGTCGTTCGTCGCCGCCGACAGGGCGCGGCTGCCGATCTCGGTCAGGGCGATGACGCCGAAGCGCGGGTCCTGCTCGTAGGTGCGGTGGCGCTCGATGCGGAACGCCCGCCGCACCGCCGTCGCTGTCTCGTCGGAGGCCGAACCGTCGATGTGGGCCAGCGGAACGCGCGCGTCCGCGATGCGCCCGGGGGTGGCCCGCACGTGCACCTCGACGTCGTGCTGTCGGGCGATGCGGTCGAGTCCGGCGACGTCGACGTGCGTGACGTAACCGACCTCGTCGGCGTGCACGGCCACCGCGCCGCGGGGGACCGCGACGGCGGCGTGCGCCCGCAGGGTCGGGTGCGTCGCGTGGGACTCCAGCGAGAGCGTGGCCGCCTCCTCGACCCGGTCGATCACGTCGGACATCCGCCCGAAGGTCGACAGGTGCGAGATCCAGCGGAGCAGCGTGACGACGACGATCGCGATGATGACGAGCGTCGCGACAAAGAGGATCGTGCGCCCCTGGCTCTCGTAGTACCCGGTGGACAGGGCGACGATGCCGACGAGCGAGAAGGCGAACGCGCCGACGAAGGTCGACACGGCGTTCTGCGACGTCGGGTCGGCGATGAGCAGTTGCGTGGAGCGGGGGGTGGCCGTCGTCGTCGCCGAGGAGAACGCCGTCACCATGGCCGTCACCGAGAAGGTGCTGACGGTGAGCATGGCGGTGGCGATGATCTGCAGCAACTCGTCGACGGCGCCCTCGGCCGGGTCGATGCGGAACGAGAACGGCAGCAGCGGCCCGATGAAGCGCGCCGCGAGGACGACGGCGATGGCGATCAGGGTGAAAAGGGCCGCGCGCACCCACACCTGCCGTCCGAGTCGCAGGAAGAGGGATGCCAACGGGCTGCGTGCGGTCGTGGTCATGCCCCGACGCTATCCGGAGCCGCCGGTCGCGCTCGGGGCCTGGACGAGGGCACCCGGCACCCTGGGTAGACTCGGGGCGTCCGGGAGGGTTGTCCGAGCGGCCGATGGACCTGGTCTTGAAAACCAGTGGGCAGCAATGTCCCGTGGGTTCGAATCCCACACCCTCCGCAACGACGAGAGCGGGCCCCGCCAGGGCCCGCTCTCGTCGTTCTGACCGGGTGAAACGCCCGATCCTCACGGCATTCACAGCACGCGATCCCTAGTATGGCTCCGACCTCGGGCCTCGCCGCACGGGTCGACGCGTCGCCGGGCCGGCGGCATCCGTCACGGAAGGACCCGAGTGAGAAAGAACATCACCCCGCGCCGTCAACGCACGGTCGCGCGCCACGGGCGGCTGACGTCCCCCGGTCCCGTCGCGCAGCTGATGCGCGGTCTCGCGATCGTGTTGGCCGTCGTGCTGGTCTCGGGTGGGGTCGTCCTGTCCTACGCCGCCGTCGACCTGACGCGCAGCTTCACCGCGGATGCCGTCGAACTCAAGGGGCAGCCGGCTGTCCCGCCCGACCTCGGCGAGCTCAAGGGCGGCGTGAATCTGCTGCTCATCGGAACCGATGAGTGCGAGCCCGACTTCGCCCAGTATTTCGGTGAGCGATGCACCGGCGCCGACGCGGGCGACAGCCTCAACGACGTCAACATGCTCGTCCACATCTCCGATGCGCCTCGCCGCGTGACCGTCATCTCGTTCCCCCGCGACCTGATGGTGCCGATCCCCTCGTGCACCGACAAAGACGGCGTCGAGCACTCCGCCATGAGCAAGCAGCAGATCAACAGCGCGTACTACTACGGCGGCCTCTCGTGCGTCGTGCAGACGGTCTCGGAGCTCAGCGGCCTCGAGATCCCGTTCGCCGCGAAGGTGAGCTTCGGCGGGGTGATCAACATCACGGATGCCATCGGCGGCGTCGACGTCTGCATCGCCAACGGCATCAAGGACCCCTACACCGGGATCGACTGGCCCGCCGGCATGCGCACCGTCGTCGGACTGGACGCCCTGCAGTTCCTGCGCACGCGTCACGGCGTCGGCGACGGTGGCGACCTCGGTCGCATCTCGAACCAGCAACAGTACATGTCGCGACTGGCGAACAAGCTGAAGAGCCAGGAGGTGCTGTCCAACCCCGCGACGCTGTACAAGCTCGCATCGACGGCCCTGCGCAATGTCGACCCGTCGACCTCGCTCACCAACCCGCTGACCCTGGTGCAGATCGCGTCGGCGGTGAAGGACGTCCCCTTCAGCGAGATCGTGTTCCTGCAGTACCCGACCTACACCGATCCCAGCAACCCCAACCGCGTGGTGCCCGACGCAGAGGACGCCGACACCCTCTGGGCCGCGCTCGCGGCGAACCAGCCGCTCGAACTGTCGGGCAAGCTCAGCGACGGAAACGGCGTGGTCGCCGATGAGAACGCCACGCCCGCGCCCTCCGAGACGCCCGCCCCGACCGAGACGTCCGCTCCGTCGCCGTCCGATTCCGCGCAGCCCACCCCGGCCCCCACCTCGGGCGCCGTGGTCCTGCCGGACGGTATCGCCGGTCAGACCGCCGCCCAGGCCACCTGCTCGAACGGCAACGTGCGCTGACGCGATCCGCCCGGCATCCGATCTCGGTTTCGGATGCCGGGCGGCATCCGGTTAGTATGGACCGGTGTGCTCGCGCGAACAGCGCGATCACCTGGAGACGTCGCATAGTCAGGCCTAGTGCACCACCCTGCTAAGGTGGAGTCCCCGTAAGGGGACCGAGGGTTCAAATCCCTCCGTCTCCGCAGATGAAGCCCCGGTTCGCCGGGGCTTTTCTGGTTTCCGGGTTCACCCCTGGCGCTCGAACACCATCGTGGCCTGAATGCGATCGCCGCCCCCGAAGCCGGTGCTGCCCGACGAGGCGGTGGTGATCGTGTGCAGGCGGTAGCCGAGGGCGGCCTGCCGATTGATCACGTTCTCGAGTTCCGTGAGGTTGCCCGAACCGGTTCCGAAGAACTTCTCCTTCAGCACGACCTGAAGGACGACGTAGTTCCACCCGTTCTGAGCGGGACGGGGTTGCGCCCCGGCGACCGCGTCGGCCTGAGCTCGCGCGACCATGCCGGCGATGCCCGGCTGCGGCGCCGTCGGTTCCTGGAATCGGTCGGTCCACTGCGCACCGTCCCACCAGCGCATCCGTCCCGACCCGTCGTCGTACCAGCCCGGCTCCGCAGCTGACATCGTCCACCTCTCACGTCCGCAGTCTCGCGCACGGTCGGCGCGACGCCCCTCGGGCGAGTATGGCCGCGCCCGGAGCGCAGACGCAATCACCCGCGGCTCGTCACCCGCGCCGCAGCTCCAGCGCGGTCAGCCCGGGCATCCCCATCCACGAGCGGCCGTCCGAGGCGTCGACGAGGGTGAGCAGGACCGCGTCGCACGATCGACATCGCACGACCGCGCCCATCGCGGAGATGTAGACCACGGCGGTCGCGAGGAGCCCGCGCATGCCGCAGTGCGTGCAGCGCACCTCGGAGGCCGTGGCATCCCACCCCATGAGGTCGGCGAGACGGCCGGCCAGGGCATTGCCGTCGAGACGTGTCATCACGAACCCCCGAATCTCTCGGTGCGCACCCGCCCGGGTGCGTGCCCTTCCTCGACCAGCCATCCCGCGACCGCCTCGACGAAAGGGGTGGGGCCGCACACGAACAGGCGCGGACGGGCCGTGGCGGGGGGAACGGCCGTGCGCAGCTGCTCGGCGGTCAGACGACCGGGAGGAATCGTCGACCCCATCGGTGCGCGTCGCGTGTAGACGACCTGCAGGTCGAAACGGTCATCGCTCTCGGCGAGAGCCTCCAGCTCGGCGCGGAAGAACATGTCGTCCGGCGATCGCACCGAGTAGAGCAGGCGAAAGGGGGTCGGATCGTCGCTCTCGGCGTGCGCCGCCGCCATGGCGTACAGGGGCACCACTCCCGACCCGCCGGCGATCAGGTGCACCGGGGCCGGGTCGCCGGAGGGGGTCCAGACGAAGTAGGCGCCGAGGGGCCCGTGCACCTCGATCCGGTCGCCCTCGCGGAGCTCCCGCACCAGGAACGGCGACACCTCGCCGTCGGGGACCTCGTCGACCGCGAGCGTGAGACGCGTGCCTTCGCCCGACGAGGCGACCGAGTACGACCGGCTCGCCTGATACCCGTCCGGCGCGGTCAGCCGCACGTCGAGGTGCGCCCCCGCGTCGTTGCCGGGCCAGGTGGGCACGTCCAGCTCGATCCGGCGTGCGCTGGTCGTCTCGGGTCGCGATCCGACGACCGTCGCCGTGTGCCAGGATGCCGTCCGGCGGCTCACCCGTACCGTTCCTCGCGCCAGGGGTCGCCGTGCAGGTGGTAGCCGTTCTGCTCCCAGAAGCCGGGCTTGTCGGTGGGCATGGTCACGAGGCCCTGCACCCACTTCGCGCTCTTCCAGAAGTACAGGTGCGGCACGAGCAGTCGGGCGGGTCCACCGTGCTCCGGGGTGAGGGGAGCGCCGTCGGCCTCGAAGGCGATCCAGCTCTTGCCGCCGAGCAGGTCGTCCAGGGCGAGGTTCGTGGTGTACCCGCCGAACGAGTGCACCATCGCGTACCGGTGCGCGGTCTCGACCTGGACGAACAACCGGTCCAGCGACACCCCGCGCCACGGCATGTCGAACCTGGTCCAGTGGGTGACGCAGTGGATGTCGACGGTGATGTCGTCCACGCCCAGGGCCTCGAGGTCGGCGCGGGTCCATCGGTGTACGCCGTTCTCGGTGCCGATCACGAACTCCCAGGTGTCCGCCGCGACGGTCGGGGTCGGGCCGGCCGAGAGGACCGGCCAGTCGCTCACCGAGGTCTGACCGGGCGGCAGCCTCGGATCGCGTTCGCGGCGACGGCCCGAGAACCCGCGGGTGATGAACGACATGGCATCCCCTTCACTCGATCAGAGCGGTGGCTTCACCCTAGCGATGGTCGGTCCCGTCTCGACAGGGAGGGATGCCGTGACCCGCCCGCGAGGCCCTCTCGGCGTCGATGTGCGCCCGATAGTCTCGAGTGCGCGGTCCGCTCGTGCCCGCACCCTCGTCCCCGGGAGAAGAACGCATGTCGGTCGGTCTGCTCGCCGTCGTCGATGACATCCTCAGCGCAGCCATGCGTGCCAGCGCCAAGACGGCCGGCGTGGTGATCGACGACGCCGCCGTGACACCTCAGTACGTGCAGGGGCTGACGCCCGCGCGCGAGCTCCCCGTGGTGTGGAAGATCGCGCTCGGCAGCATCATCAACAAGTACGTGATCATCATCCCGATCGCGCTGCTGCTGACCGCGTTCGCTCCGTGGGTCCTGCCCTTCCTGCTCATCATCGGCGGTGGGTTCCTGTGCTTCGAGGGCGCCGAGAAGGTGCTCGAGTGGTTCGGCGCGCACCACGAGGAGCGCGACGACGATGCGCCGCGCGACGAGAAGAAGCTGGTCTTCGGGGCGGTGCGCACCGACCTCATTCTCAGCACCGAGATCATGCTGATCGCCCTGACGAGCCTCGATCCCGGCTTCGGCATCTGGATGACGCTCGGCGCGCTGCTCGTCATCGGCCTGGCCATGACGGTCGTCGTCTACGGCGCCGTCGCCCTGCTGGTCAAGATCGACGACATCGGTCTGCGCTTCATGAAGAGCCCGTCGCGCGGCGTGCGCCGGTTCGGCGCCCGGGTCGTGGCCTCCATGCCCACGGTGTTCCGCGTGATCAGCGTCGTCGGTACTGTCGCGATGCTGTGGGTGGGGGGCCACCTCGTGCTGCAGAACCTCGCCGAGACGTTCTGGCACGGTCCCTACGACGTGGTCCACCTGGTCACGCACGCGATCGAGGCGGCGGGTCCCGTCGTCGTGTGGATCGTCGAGACGGCGATGTCGGCCGTCTTCGGGCTCGCCCTCGGGCTGATCATCGTCGCGGTCGTCACCGGCATCCAGCGCGTCCTGCGGCGAGGAGCCCCCGCCGCGCACTGATCGACCCCGTCAGTCCAGGCGGGAGTGCTCGCCCAAGCGGTGCCAGGTGCGGTTGTGGTAGACCAGCGCCGCCCCGGGCTCGCCGGGCTCGAGGTCGCGTTCGACGTCGACCTGCAGTGCCTGGGCCGCGATGACGGTGGAGCCGCCGGCATCCATCCGGCTCACGATCTTGCAGCGCAGCCAGGCCCGCACGCCGTGATACACCGGCTCGCCGGTCGCCAGGCGCGACCAGGTGGACGTGTCGGCGAAGCGGTCCAGGCCACTGGTGGCGCCGGCGCGCGCGAGGCCGATGTCCTCGGCGTCGAGCAGGTGGACCACGATGGTGTCGGCCGCGATGATCGTGGGCGTCGCCGACGACAGGGCCGACACCGAGAAGATGAGCAGCGGCGGGTCGGCGCTCACCGACGACACGCTCGAGGCCGTGAGGGCCACGGGGCCGTGCTCGCCGTAGGCGGTGATGACCGCGATGCCGCCGGGGTGGCCCCGGAAGGCGCGCTTGAAGTCGTCCGCCGAGACCGAGGTGCCGATGGCAGGAGTGCTCTCGGGAGCGTTGTGGGGGAGCGAGGTCATGCCTTCGACGCTAGCCGTTCGTCGTGGTCGCGGCGCCGGCGAGGAAACATCGCGACATGCGGGCCGATCGCGAGGGACGGACCCGCATGTCGAGACGCGTCTCGGGCGGGGACGAGGCGGCGGAGCGAGCGGGTGCGGGATCGGCGGATATCCGTCATCGGATTCTCTTCGGGAAAGAGCGACGGCGTCGTCGCTGCTCCGAAATGGAGGACGGCGCTTGCCAAAACGGCAGGGCAGGGCCATATTTCTCATACCGTCCACCTCCTTGTGAGGCTTCACATCCCTCTCTCCCCGCCCCCTCGTGATTTCTCCGTTGCCCTACAGTGCTTGACATCGTCCATTGTGTGAGCGCTAACATTCATCAACGGCTCACCCGAGAGCTGCATCACATGAACCGGCGCAGTGGCCGGCGAAACGAGGAGGTTTCACCATGAAGGCGAAGAAGATCATCGCGGGCGTCGCATTCCTGGGCGCTCTCGCCCTGACCGCGACCGGTTGCGCGGGCGGCGGCGCCGCGGCGGGTGGCAGCGGCGGCGGCGACGGCGTCATCACCGTCGGTTTCGCTCAGACCGGCTCCGAGAGCGGTTGGCGCAGCGCCAACACCGAGTCGATGAAAGAGGCGTTCAGCGAGGCGAACGGCTTCAACCTCGTCTTCAACGCGGCCGACAACAAACCCGAGGCGCAGATCGCCGCGGTGCGCAGCTTCATCAACCAGGGTGTGGACGCCATCGTCCTCGCCCCCATCGTCACCGACGGCTGGGACGACGTGCTGCAGGAGGCGAAGGATGCCAACATCCCGGTCATCCTCGAGGACCGCACCGTCTCGGCTTCCACAGACCTTTACGCCAGCTGGATCGGTCTGGACTTCAAGAAGGAGGGCGAGACCGCGGGCAAGTGGGTCGCCGACAACTTCGGCTCCACGCCCGCGAACCTCGTCGTTCTCGAGGGCACGACCGGTTCGTCGGCCGCCACCGACCGCGCCGCGGGCTTCGACTCGGCGATCGCCGGCACCGACATCAAGGTGCTCGACTCCCAGACGGGTAACTTCACCCGAGCCGATGGCAAGACCGTCATGGAGGGCTTCCTGCAGAAGTACGGCTCGCAGATCAACGTGCTCTTCGCGCACAACGACGACATGGGTCTCGGTGCCCTCGAGGCCATCAAGGCCGCGGGTCTCACGCCCGGCACCGACATCAAGATCGTCACGATCGACGCGGTCAAGGACGGCATGACCGCCCTGGCCAACGGCGAGTTCAACTACATCGTCGAGTGCAACCCCCTCCTGGGCGAGAAGACGGCCGACGTCGTCAAGAAGGTCGTGGCCGGCGAGTCCGTCGACAAGCAGTACATCGTCGAGGACCAGGCCTTCGACCAGGAGCAGGCCAAGAAGGTTCTGGACAGCCGCCCCTACTGATCCAGACACCCCCGCTGACGGCGTTCCGCGATGCCCGACGCAACCTCCCCGGTGTGCGGGGCCGGACTCCCCGACCGGCCCCGCACACCCCACGACTCTTCAGAAAGCGGTCGGACATGACTTCCGAACGTGCTGCCGTCGTCGCCATGCGCGGCATCAGCATCCAGTTCCCCGGAGTGAAGGCGCTCGACGGCGTCGATTTCACGCTCTACGCCGGCGAGGTCCACTCCCTCATGGGAGAGAACGGCGCCGGAAAGTCGACCCTCATCAAGGCCCTGACCGGTGTCTACGGCATCGACGAGGGCACGATCGGCGTCGACGGGCAGGAGCGGCAGTTCCGCTCCACCGCCGACGCCCAGGCCGCCGGAATCGCGACCGTGTACCAAGAGGTCAACCTCTGTCAGAACCTCACCGTCGGCGAGAACGTCATGCTCGGCAACGAGATCCGCCGCGCGGGCATGCTGGACTGGAAGGCCACGCACGCCGCCGCCGCGACGTACCTCGCCGAACTGGGCGTCCACATCGACACGCGGTCCATCCTCGCCAGCCACTCGATCGCCGTCCAGCAGCTCGTGGCCATCAGTCGAGCCATGGTCGTCGACACCAAGGTCCTGGTGCTGGACGAGCCCACGTCCAGCCTCGACCGCGGTGAGGTCGAGCAGTTGTTCGGCGTCATCCGCGATCTGCGTGACCGCGGCGTCGCGATCCTCTTCGTGTCGCACTTCCTCGACCAGATCTACGAGATCTCGGACCGACTCACCGTGCTGCGCAACGGCACCCTCGTGGGGGAGTATCCCGTCGAGGAGCTCGGCCGCGAACAGCTCGTCGCCAAGATGATCGGGCGCGAGCTGGGCGAACTGGATGCCATCTCGGCCAGCGCCGAGCGGGACATCGACCGCACCGGCATCCCTGTGCTGCACGCGGTCTCACTCGCCCGCAAGAACGCCCTCGAACCGGTCGACCTCGACGTCTATCCCGGCGAGGTGGTCGGTCTCGCGGGTCTGCTCGGCTCGGGCCGCACCGAACTCGCCCGTCTCATCGCCGGAGCGGATCGCGCCGACGACGGTCGCGTCGAGGTCGGCGGTACCGGGGCACGGCTGGGCTCTCCGCGTCACGCCCTCGACCGCGGCGTCGCGTTCTCGTCCGAAGATCGTCGTGCCGAGGGCATCGTCGGCGACCTGACCGTGGCCGAGAACATCATCCTCGGCATCCAGGCCCGTCGCGGCGCCCTGCGCCGCATCGGCGCGGCCGAGAAGCAGGCGATCGTCGACGAGTACATCACCGCGCTCGGCGTACGCCCGGCCAACCCGAACGCGCTCATCCGCAATCTGTCCGGCGGCAACCAGCAGAAGGTCCTGCTCGCGCGGTGGCTCGCCACCGCTCCGGAGCTGCTGATCCTCGACGAGCCGACCCGCGGCATCGACGTCGGCGCCAAGGCCGACATCCAGCGCAAGGTGGCCGAACTCGCCGAGAAGGGACTGTCGGTGATCTTCATCTCCTCGGAGCTCGAAGAGGTGCTGCGTCTCGCTCAGCGCGTCGCCGTTCTGCGCGACCGTCGTAAGATCGGCGAACTGGCCACCCGTGACGTCGACCTCGACGGGCTGGTCGCCTACATCGCCGAAGGCCAATCCGAGGCGGTCGCCGTCGCAGGACCGCACCCCACGCCCGAGACACTGTCGTCCGATCGGGAGAAGATCGCATGAAGAAATTCCTCAGCCACCGCCTCGTCTGGCCGGTCGCGGCCCTCGTGGTACTGATCGCCGTCAACACCATCTCGCGGCCCTCGTTCCTCAGCATCACGATGCAGAACGGGCAGTTCTACGGGTCGCTGATCGACATCCTCCGCAACAGCGCTCCGCTCATGCTCGTCGCCCTCGGCATGACCCTGGTCATCGCGACGCGGGGCATCGACCTGTCGGTCGGCGCCATCATGGCGGTGTCCGGTGCGGTCGCCCTCACCGTCATCGAGGCCTCGCCGGATCCCGGCAACCTCGGGGTGGTGTTCACCGCCATCGCCGCGGCCGTCGGAGTGGCCCTGCTGCTCGGCGTCTGGAACGGCTTCCTCGTGTCGGTGCTCGGCATCCAGCCCATCATCGCCACCCTGGTGCTGATGCTCGCCGGCCGCGGCGTCGCCCTGCTGATCACGGGCGGCTTCATCACGACCATCAACAGCGACCCCTACAAATTCATCGCCGGCGGCTACGTCTTCGGTCTTCCCTTCGCCTTCTTCGTCGCGATCGCCGCGGTGGTCATCGTCGGTGTGCTCGAGCGCCGTACGGCCCTCGGCATGCTCACCGAGGCCGTCGGCATCAACCCCGAGGCGAGCCGACTGGCCGGTGTCCGCTCCCGCGGCATCATCTGGGGCGCGTACATCGCCAGCGGAACGCTGGCCGGTATCGCGGGCATCCTCTACAGCTCGAACATCATGGCGGCCGACGCGAACGCCGCCGGTCTCTACATCGAACTGGATGCCATCCTCGCGGTCGTCCTCGGGGGTACCTCTCTGGCCGGCGGCACGTTCAGCCTGGCGGGCACCGTCGTGGGCGTGTTCACGATCCAGACGCTCAAGAGCACCATCACGTTCCTGGGTGTCCCGCCCGCCGTCAGCCCGGTGTTCATGGCCGCGGCCGTGCTCATCGTCGTGCTGCTGCAGTCGCCCCGCTTCCGCGCCTTCTTCCAGACGGCCGGTCGCAGCGCACTGCGTCCCCTCACTCGACGTCCCGACGCAAAGGTGCTGTCCTGATGGTCACTCTCACTGAAGACCGACGCGTCGCGTCGTCGCCCGCGGGCTCGTACCGCCGTTTCCTCAGCCGCCACATCTCGTGGGTCCCGGTGCTTGCCGCCGTCGTCATCCTCGTGCTGATGATCGCGGGCTCGATGTGGTATTTCCCGAACTTCCAGCTGAACCGCATCCTGTCGTCCATCCTGCTCGACAACGCGTATCTGCTCGTCCTGGCCGTGGGAATGACCTTCGTCATCCTCACCGGGGGAATCGACCTGTCGGTGGGGGCGGTCATGGCCTTCACCGGCATCCTCTGCGCGAAGATGCTCGGCGACGGCGTGCCGGTCGCGGTCGCGATCCCCGCGATGGTGCTCATCGGCGCCGCGATCGGTCTGCTCATCGGCGTGCTCGTGCAATTCTTCGACGTGCAGCCTTTCATCGCCTCTCTCGTCGGCATGTTCCTCGCCCGGGGGCTCGCCTTCGTGGTCAGCCTCGAGTCCATCAAGGTCGAGAACGACGGCCTGCTGTGGCTGCAGTCGACCCGCTTCTCGTTCGCGGGGTGGTACATCACCCCCACCGGCATCATCGCCCTGCTGACGGTCGCGCTCGCCGCGTTCGTGCTGCGCTTCACGCGCTTCGGCCGTACCGTCTACGCGGTGGGCGGAAATGAGCAGTCGGCTCGTCTGATGGGGCTCCCGGTGGTGCGCGCGAAGCTTGCGGTGTACGTCATCAGCGGCATCTGCGCCGGTCTGGCGGGAATCGTGCTGACGGCGTACTCCGGCGCCGGTTACCCCTTGAACGGCGTGGGTACCGAGCTCGACACCATCGCCGCGGTCGTCATCGGCGGCACGCTGCTGACCGGCGGCAGCGGGTTCGTGTTGGGCTCGATGATCGGTGTCTTCGTCTACGGCCTCATCCGCACGATCATCTCGTTCTCGGGGGCCGAGCAGTCGTGGACCCGCATCACCGTCGGTGCGCTGCTGCTGCTCTTCGTGGTCGTGCAGCGGGTGATCGTCTCGCGCTCCGCGCTCAGTCGCTGACCCGCTCGCGCCGCGGCGGCCGAGAACACGGGCCGCGGTGTTAGCGCTCTCGCGTCGTGGGAGGCATGATGTACCTCATGCCCGCCACCGTCGCCCCGCCCCTCCTCGAGGTGCGCGGGGCGTCGGTGCGTTTCGGTGTCGA
>NZ_CAJYPF010000029.1 GCF_913776565.1 uncultured Microbacterium sp.
CGCGCAGGAGCCCGATCACGTCGGTGAGGTACTTCTCGCCCTGCGCGTTGTCCGTGCCCACGAGCGCGAGCTGCTCGCGCAGCGGCGCCGCCTGGAAGACGTAGACCCCGACGTTGATCTCGGTGACCGCGGCCTCGTCGGCCGTGGCATCCTTCTGCTCCACGATGCGGCGCACGCCGTCGGTCTCGTCGCGCAGGATGCGGCCGTAGCCGAAGGGCTCGTCGACACGGGCGCTCAGCAGCGTCACGGCGCTGCCACCGGTGCGGTGGGTGGTGAGGAGCTCGGTGAGCGTGCCCGTCTCGAGCAGGGGGACGTCGGCGCTGAGCACCAGCACGTCGCCGGCGAAGTCGCCGAGCGCGTCCAGGGCCACCTCGACGGCGCGTCCGGTGCCGGGGATCTCGTCCTGGTCGACGATCACGACGCCGGGGGCGAGCTCCGTCACGGTCTCGGCGACGAGCTCGCGCTCGTGGCGCACGACCACGACGATGCGGGCCGGATCGAGGGATGCCGCGGTGTCGAGCACGTGACCGACGAGCGGCCGACCGCCCACCGGATGCAGCACCTTCGGAGTACGGGAGCGCATGCGCGTCCCCTGACCCGCTGCGAGGACGACGACGGCCAACTCGGTCGGTGATGTCATGCTCCGCCGCCAGGATTCGAACCTAGACCTCACAGCTCCAAAGGCTGTCGTGCTGCCGTTACACCACGGCGGACCGTGCCCGCGGGCACCGGTCAAGTCTGCCAGACGCGGACGCCGGGCGTTCGTCCGGTGCGCGGCGACGCGCTCGGGGGACGGGCTCTGGACATAATGAGGGGGTGAGCCGGGACAGCGACGAGGTCGACCGCATCGTCGACGCCTGGGTGCGTCAGCGCCCCGACCTGGACTTCTCTCCCCTCGAGGTGCTCTCGCGCGTCGCGCGACTCTCGCGGCACCTCGACATCGCCCGCAAAGAGGCGTTCCGGCGCAGCGACATCGAATCGTGGGAGTGGGACGTGCTCTCGGCGTTGCGCCGCGCCGGAGAGCCCTATCAACTCAGCCCCAAGCAATTGCTGCAGCAGACCTTGGTGTCCAGTGGCACCATGACCAACCGCATCGACCGGCTCGTCGCCCGCCGATTCGTGCGACGCGAGGCCGACCCGGGCGACGGACGGAGCATCCTCGTGACGCTGACCGACGACGGCCGCATCCGGGTGGATGCCGCCATCACCCGCCTCGTCGACGCCGAGGCCCTGCTGCTCGAGGGTCTGGCGCGCAGTGACCGCGACCGCCTCGCGACCCTGCTGCGCAAGCTCAGCCTGGGGTTCGACGCGTGAGCGCCCCGGCCGCCCCGCTCTCGCGCTGGGAGCGCGTGAAGGCCTGGTTCGACGTCCGCTTCCGCTCCCCCGCCGCCATCTACGGCCTGATCGTGTTCGCGGCGTTCGTGACGATCGCCGACGACCACGCCGAGTCCGTCGGCGAGGTGCTCGAGAGCGCGACGACGTCGCTCATCGTCTTCTTCATCGCGCACGTCTTCGCGCACACCCTCACCGAGCACGCGACCCACGGTCTGCGCCGGGCCACGCGCGAGGGCATGCGCCATGGCGCCGGCATGCTGTACGCCTCGATCCCGTCGGTGCTGCTGCTCAGCTACGCCGGCCTGACGGGGATGACAGTGGACGACGCGTCCGATCTCAGCATGTGGTCGACCTTCGTGGTCCTCGGCATCCTCGGGTACTTCGCCTACGCGCGGCGCGGGGCACGCTTGGCGATGCGCCTGGTGGGCGCTTTCGCGACCGCGTGCCTGGGGATCTTCATCGTGCTGCTCGAGTACGCCGTGCACTGACGTCCCGGCCCGGGGACTCGGGCCGGGACGCGCCGGATCAGGCGTCCGCGCTCCTCGAGCGGCGACGGCGACGCAGGATGAGACCGACGGCGGTCGCGACCACTGCGGCGAGTGCTGCGCCCCCCGCGACCTGGACGCCCGTGACGGCGAGGGACGGTCCGTTCGCGCCGGCCGGAGCGGGGGTCGAGGAGGACGACGGGGAGACGCTCGCGGACACCGTGGGCGCGGGCTGGGAGGTCGCCGCCGTCGGCGAGGGAGACGGCGCTGCGACGGTCGGCGAGGGCGAGGACGACGGCAGGGGCGCGCCGGGGACGCTCCATCCGGCAGCGGTGATCGTCACGGGGACGCTGACCACCGGCACGACCCCCGAGGGCACCGTTCCGGTCAGGGTGAGGCATTCGAGGGTGAGCGTCGCCTGCGTGGCGTCGCGGGGGACGACCTCGCTGAAGGACGAGGCCATCGGCACCGAGACAGCACCCGAAACGGCGACCGTCGGCGACACCACCACCGTCGTCGATCCCGAGGTGACCGACAGACGGGCGGCGTCGCGGGACCCCGCGGGACATCCGTCGGCGAAGTCGGCCGAGGCGAAGGAGGGGTAGGCCGCCGCCTCTCCCGCGAACACGGGGGCTCCCGCGGCATCCCTCAGCACCAGCGGCGAGGCCGCGGACGCCGACGCGACCGTCAGCGGGAACAGGCTCGCGGCCAGGACGGCGGTGGCGGCGAAGGCGGGAACGACACGACGGGGCGCGGGAGTGAAGGGCATGGCTGCTCTCGATCGGGTGGTGAAGACGAGGGGACTGTGCCCTACGGGAAGAACGCGTCGGTGAACGGATGATGACGTCAACATCACCCGCTGGACACTCGGGATTCACCCGCCCCGCCTACGTTCCCGCCGACCCCTTCACGAAAGTCAGCGATGTCCTCACACACGTCCTCCGGCCTCTCGCGCCGCTCCTTCCTCGCCGTCGCCGCCTCGGCCGTCACCGCCGCCTCGGCCGTGTCGCCCCTCGGAGCCGGGGCTGCCGCCCAGGCCGCCGAAGCGCCCGCCGCCGCGGCATCCCCCAATCCGGCGGGCCTGCGCTGGCTGGTCTTCGATCACCACGTCCACTCGGTCTACTCGCACGACGCGAAGTACGCCATGACGACGATCCTCGACCAGGCCCAGAGATTCGGAGTGGATGCCATCGCCTTCACCGAGCACAGCAACCTCGGCCACGCGAACGTCGGCGGCGTCTTCAACGCCGCCCGCGAGATCGAGGCGGCGCGCACCGCCCGCCCCGACCTGCTCGTTTTCCAGGGCTTGGAGTGGTACATCCCCGCCGCCGAGCACGGCACCGTCCTCGTCGCCCCCGGGCCGCGCGCCACCCAGGTCCTGCGCCGCTTCGAACTCGACTACGACGGGAAGCTCAACGCCTGGGACAAGCCGCGCGCCGGAACCAGCGACGCCGCCGACTTCCTGCAGCACGCCGTGGACGGCATCCGGTGGCTCGGACAGCAACGCAAGGCCGGCGCGATCGGCGACGCCCTCGTGCTGGCCAACCACCCCAGCCGCCTCGGCATTGACTCGCCCGGCGAACTGCGGGCGTGGCAGGACGCCGATCCGGACGTCTTCGTCGGCTTCGAGGGCTCGCCCGGCGCCCAGGCCTCGGGCCTGGCCGCCAACACCACCGACCGCTCGCAGCGCGGGGAGTACGAGAACTCCCCCAGCGCCTTCTCGTTCGCGGGGTATCCCGCCGAGGCCTACCGCGCCCACGGCGGATTCGACTGGATGACGGCCGTCGTCGGCGGCATGTGGGACGCCCTGCTGAGCGAGGGTCGACGCTGGTGGATCACCGCCAACAGCGACCTGCACCTGAAGAACTTCGACACGACGCGCGTGGGCGACTTCCCCACCGGTGCCGGGTGGGACAGCGGCGCGACCCTGGCGAACTTCAACCGCGCCGGCCGCCGTCCCGATCCCGTCTCGACGCCCACGCCCCAGGGTGGCAGCGACCTGTGGCCCGGCGAGTTCAGCCGCACCCACGTCGGCGCCACCTCGCGCACCCACACGGCCGTGCTCGACGCGGTGCGCGCGGGACGCATGTGGGTCGATCACGGCCACCTCGTCGCCGCCCTCGGCGTCACCGTGCGCGCGGTCGACGACACCGCGAACACCGCCACTCTCGGCGGGACGCTGCGGGTGCCGAAGGGGACGACGATCGAGGTCGTCATCGATGTCGAACCCACCACGACGCGCAACTCGGCCGGCATCCTGCCCCGGCTGGCCCACCTCGACGTCATCCGCGGTCTCGTCACCGGTCCCGCGACCGACCGCGACAGCATGACCGCGCCGGCGACGCGGGTCGTCGAGCTGCGCGACGTCAGCGACCGCAGCGGCTCCGCCTTCCAGATCGTCATCCCCGCGGGCACGGTCGACGCGGACGGCTACCTGCGCGTGCGCGGATCGGACGGGCGCGTCAACGGCGTCGGCCCGCGCGGCGCGGAGGTCGACCCGCGCGCCCCGCAGCCGCACGCACCCGGCCAGGGCAACCCGTGGCTGGACACGTGGCTCTACACCAACCCGGTGTTCCTCGGCGTCCGCTGAGGCTTCGCGCGCGACGGCCCGCCCCCTCGGGGCGGGCCGTTTCGCGTCAGCCGATCTGCTCGGTCAGCTCGAACCACTGCAGCTCGAGCTCGTCGCGCTCGGCCTCGAGGCCCGAGATGCGCTGCATCTCGGCACCCAGACCGACGTAATCCGACTGGTCGTGCTCGGCCAGGGCCGCCTTGGCCCTGTCGATCTGCTGCTGCAGCTTCTCGATGCGCCGCTCGGTCGCGGAGGCCTCTTTCTGCGCCGCGCGCAACTCGGCGCCCTGCAGACCCGACGCCGCGGGGGCGCCTGCGGTCGACGTCGGGCGCGAGGGCCCGGCATCCTGGAGCGACCGCAGACGCAGGTACTCGTCGACACCGCCGGGGAGGTGACGCAGGCGCGCGTCGAGGATCGCGTACTGCTGATCGGTCACGCGCTCGAGGAAGTACCGGTCGTGAGAGACGACGATGAGGGTGCCCGACCACGAGTCGAGCAGGTCCTCCATCGCCGCGAGCATGTCGGTGTCGAGATCGTTGGTGGGCTCGTCGAGGATCAGCACGTTGGGCTGATCGAGGATGACGAGCAGCAGCTGCAGGCGACGCTTCTGGCCCCCGGAGAGGTCCTTCACCGGTGTCGAGAGCTGAGCGCTCGAGAATCCGAGGCGCTCGAGCAGTTGACCCGGGGTGAGCTCCTGCGCCTTGGACCCCGCACCGAACGAGTAGGTCGTCCGCAGCGACGAGATGACCACGCGCACGGGGTCGTTCAGGTGCTGGTCGAGTTCGTCGAGGCGCTGGGTGAGGGTCGCGACCTTGACGGTCTTGCCGCGCTTGACGCGCCCGCTGGTGGGCTGAAGCGACCCGGTCACGAGGTTGAGCAGCGTGGACTTGCCCGCGCCGTTCACCCCCAGGATGCCGGTGCGCTCACCGGGTGCGATGCGCCACTCGACGTCCTTGAGCACCGTGTGGTCGCCGTAGCTGACGCCCGCGTCGAGCAGGTCGACCACGTCCTTGCCGAGACGCGCGACCGCGAGGGACTGCAGGGCCACCTTGTCGCGGATCTCGGGCACGTCGGCGATGAGCTCGTTCGCCGCGTCGATGCGGAACTTCGGCTTGGACGTGCGCGCCGGCGCGCCGCGGCGCAGCCACGCGAGCTCTTTGCGGGCGAGGTTCTGCCGGCGCTGCTCGATGGACGCCGCCTGCCGGTCGCGCTCGACGCGCTGCAGGATGTACGCGGCGTAGCCGCCCTCGAAGGGCTCGACGATGCGGTCGTGCACCTCCCACGTGGCGGTGCAGATCTCGTCGAGGAACCACCGGTCGTGCGTGACGACGAGGAGGCCGCCCGCGCTCGGCGCCCAGCGCTTCTTGAGGTGACCGGCGAGCCAGGTGATCGCCTCGACGTCGAGGTGGTTGGTCGGCTCGTCGAGGAACAGCACGTCCCAGTCGCCGGACAGCAGCTTGGCCAGGGCGACGCGGCGGCGCTGGCCGCCGGACAGGTCTCCGAGCCGCGCGTCCCAGGCCAGGTCGCCGAGCAGCCCCGCGATCACGTCGCGCGTGCGGGCGTCGCCCGCCCACTCGTGCTCGGGGCGATCGCCGACCACCGCGTGGCCGATCGTGTCGTCGTCGTCGAGGGTGTCCTGCTGGTCGAGCACCCCCACCGTGACGCCGCCGCGCACGGTGACGCGTCCGCTGTCGGGCTCGCGGATGCCGGCGAGCATGCCGAGCAGGCTCGACTTGCCGTCGCCGTTGCGACCGACGATGCCGATGCGGTCGCCCTCGTTCACGCCGAGCGAGACGGAGTCGAAGACGACCTTGGTCGGGTATTCCAGGTGCAGGGCTTCGCCCCCGAGCAGATGTGCCATATCCGTCCCAGGCTACGCGGTGCCCGACCCCCCGGCATCCGCTCCCCCGCTCC
>NZ_CAJYPF010000030.1 GCF_913776565.1 uncultured Microbacterium sp.
GCGTCAGGACGGTTCGGGTCGCGACGAGGGTCATTCGACCGGCTCGATGAGGTCGGGGGAGTCGTTGCGGACGTTGCCCACCGCCGCCGAGACCACGTGGTCGTCGAGCGTCTCGGCCATGTCGGGCGCGGCGTCGATGGCCGCGTCGAGGATGTCTCCGACGTTCTCGGTCGTGGGGTCGAGCCAGGCGTCGGCGAAGTCGGGATCCATGAACAGCGGCATGCGGTCGTGGATGGAGCCGAGTCGTCCGATCGCATCGCGCGTGAGGATCGTGCAGCTCAGCACCCAGCGGGCGGGGTCGTCGTCGGCGCGAGCGGGGTCTTTCCACCACTCGTAGAGCCCCGCGAAGAACAGCGGCGAGCCGTCGGCGGGATGGATGTAATGCGGGGTCTTGCCGTCGTCGGTGGTCTTCCACTCGTAGTAGCCGGATGCCGGGATGACCGCCCGCCGCTTGATGAGGGCGTTGCGGAACATCGGCTTGTCCTCGATCTCTTCGGACCGCGCGTTGAATGCGCGCGCGCCGATCTTGACGTCCTTCGCCCATCCCGGAACCAGACCCCAGCGAGCGACTTCGAGGCGACGCGCCGGCGGCTCGCTCTTGATCGAGTCGAGCACGATCGCCACCCGCGAGGTCGGCGCGATGTTGTACGAGGGCTGCGGCAGCTCATCGGCTTCGACGTCGACGCGCAGAACCCCCACGAGCTCGCTGGCCACGTTGGCTACGACGAATCGACCGCACATGCCTCCACCGTACGCGTCACCCCCGACATCGGGGTGAAGGGTCGGCATCCGGCCCTCCGCTCCGACGGCGGACCGGTCAGTCGTCGCGAGAGATCACCCCGACGCTCTGCAGGCGCTCGAGCAGTCCCGCGCCGTCGGACTCGGTCACCCACGGCACCTCGGCGGCGGAGTGGTCGTCGACCACGGTGCGACCACCGGCCAGCACCGCCTCGGCGGGCAGCAACCGACGAATCGCGACGGCGGCGACGTTCTCGGGGTGTTCGATGGCGAAACCGGTGTAGATCGCGTCGTCGTGCTGTCCGTCGTCGCCGACCAGCAACCACTTCACGTGGGGGAACTCCGCGGCGAGGCGGCGCAGGTTCTGCTCCTTGTGGTCGCGACCGCTGCGGAACCACCGGTCGTGCGTGGGACCCCAGTCCGTGAGCAGGAACGAACCCGCCGGGAAGAGGTGGCGTCGCATGAAGCGCGTCAGGGTGGGAGCGACGTTCCACGCCCCCGTCGAGAGGTAGATGACCGGGGTACCGGCGTGCTCGCGCGTCAACCGCTCGAGCATGACGGCCATGCCGGGCACGGGTTGGCGCGCGTGCTCGTCGACGACGAAGGAATTCCACGCGGCCAGCAGCGGGCGGGGGAGGGCGGTGACCATGACCGTGTCGTCGATGTCGCTGACCACGCCGAAGCGGACGTCGGCGCCGACGATGAAGACGCGCGTCTCGGTCGGGTCGCTGCCCTCGACCGACATCGTGATGCTCTGCCAGCCCGGGGCGAGGGATGCCGGGAGCTTCGCGTCGATCACGCCGCCGCGGTCCGCGGTGACCCGGTGCGTCGTGCCGTCGATGACGACGCTGACGCGCGCCGAGCCCACCGGCACAGCCGCGAAGCTGCGCCAGCCGCGGAGGCTCGCGAATTCCCCCGTGGAGGTGCGCTTGATCGGCGGGGCGATGAGGACGCGTCCGAGGACGCGGACCCATTCCTGGGTGCCGTATCCGGGGAAGCCCGTGACGACGGGGCGCAGACCACGGGCGCGGGCCCGCTTCTCACGCCACCGGTGAAAACGGCGCTCGAGTCGGGCGAACCAGAGCGCTTTGGCGCGAGGAGAGCGAGACATCCCGCTCAGTCTTTCACGTCACCGTCCGCAGGTTCGAGGGGCTGACTCTCCTCCGAGAGGTGACGGCGCTCCGCGCGCTCCAGCAGTTTCTTGCCCAGGTAGATCAGCACGAGGAAGACGACCAGGATCGCGACGAAGACGTAACCGGCGTAGTGGATCTGGTCGGCGAGCTCGCGATAAGTGCCCGCGGCGGTCGCGGCGACCGTGATGTACAGCCCCGCCCACACCGCGCACGCGGGAGTGGTCCACGCGATGAAGCGTCGGTAGCTGTAGCCGCTCATCCCCACGGTCAGGGGCACCAGCGAGTGCAGCACGGGCAGGAAGCGCGAGAGGAAGATCGCCGGTCCGCCGCGTCGGCGCAGGTAGCGCTCGGCGCGCTCCCAGTTGCGCTCGCCCAGCTTCTGACCGAGCCGCGACGCACGGATCCGCGGACCGAAGTAACGACCGAGCCAGAAGCCGAGACTCTCGCCGACCAGAGCGCCGATGACCACGGCCGCACCGAGCACGACTCCCTCGAGGGGCGACGCGATCGCGGTACCGGCGACGATCACCATCGTGTCGCCCGGCACCACGAGTCCGACCAGCACGCTGGTCTCGAGCATGACCGCGATCCCGGCGATGACGGTACGCAGCACCGGGTCGACGTTCTGGACGACGTCGAGCAGCCACGTGAGGATCTCGTTCACCCCTGAAAGCCTAGAGGCGCGGGCCTCGGCCTAGCCTGGGAGCGTGCCGCACTCCTCCTCGCCGTTCCCCCCGTCCGGGTGGGTCGACCCCGAGGCGGCGTTCGCCCACCTCTACGCCGACGCCCCGCACGCCTTCTGGCTCGACGCCGGTGTCGACGCGGACAGCGGGTGGAGCTGGATCGGAGAGGGACGGCCCGACGCCTCGGCGCCCCCGATGCGAAGGGATGCCACGACCCCGACCGTCGCGCACGAAGCCGGTCCGTTCCGCGGCGGATGGGTCGGCTGGCGGACGTACGAGGGCGAGACGGCGTTCCTCCGCGTCGAGCGCTTCCTCGCGTTCGATCACGCTCGTCGGCGGGTGTTCGCGTTCGGCGACCCCGAGCTGTTGACCCGCGCTCTCGACGCCCCGCCCGCACCCGCTGTGGCCGAGCCCGAGCGGCGGGGGACGGCATCCGCCCGCGTCACTCCGGAGCGCTACGCCGAGCTGATCGCGGCGTGCCGGGAGGCGATCCGCGAGGGGGACGCGTATCAGCTGTGCCTGACCACGCGCTTCACCGTGCCGGGCGCCGTGGACGCGCTCGAGGTGTTCCGGCGTCTGCGCCGCGCCTCGAGCTCGCACCACGCGGGGTTCATCCGCGCGGGGGAGCGCGCCCTGGCCAGCGCCTCGCCCGAGCGCTTCCTCGAGGTGCGCGACGGTCGCGTCCACACGCACCCGATCAAAGGCACACGGCCGCGGTCGGCCGACCCGGTCGTCGACGCCGCCCTCGCCGAAGAGCTGCGGACGGATGCCAAGGAGCGCGCCGAGAACGTCATGATCGTCGACCTGATGCGCAACGACCTGTCGCGCGTGTGCGCACCGTCCAGCGTCGGCGTCGACCGCCTGCTCGAGGTCGAGACCTACCCGCACGTGCACCAGCTGGTCAGCGAGGTGTCCGGG
>NZ_CAJYPF010000031.1 GCF_913776565.1 uncultured Microbacterium sp.
TCGCGCCCCCGGACTCACCCGGCGGGGGTCGACCCGGGCCGGCGCGCGGGAGAGAATGGGTCGAGTGACGTCCCCCGATCCCGAGCTCTCGCCCCGCCGCGCCGCGCGCGCCGAGGCCGAGCGTCTCGCGACGGCGGCGCTCTCGCTGCCGGCCGCGACGTCGTCGCCCGCGGAGGGGGCGCCCGTCGAGCCGGTGACACGTCGGCAACTGCGCGCGGCGGCGACCGGCGCGATCGCGATGCAGCCCGGTGCCGCCCCCGCCCGGGCTGATGCGTCCGCGCCGGTGGGAGGGCGCTCCGAGCGCTCCGGGCCCCTCTCGAGCGTGCGTGCGGCGCTCGCGGCTCTTCCGGCGCGGCGCCGTCGCCGCCTCGCGATCACCGCGGGGTGCGCGGTCGCTGCGGTCGGCGGACTGCTGCTCATCATCGGCGCAGTGGCCGGATCCGGAGCGGATGCCACGGCATCCGCCACCGTCGACGATGCCGCTCTGACGGCCGCCGCCGCGGGTCCGCCCGCCGTGCCCGACGCGGGGCTGCCCGTGCCCGAGGTGTCGGCCGTCGCCGCCACGGCCACCCCGTGCGACGACCCCGCGTTCACTGCGGCTCTGGCGGCCGGAGATGACACCGCGGCCATCGCGGCCGCCGGTGGCGGGAGCGCCTTCCGCGCGGCAGTGGCATCCGGGATCGCGCCGTGCGTCTCGCTGAGCGACCCCGACCGCGAGTGGGTCGTGGTGAACAAGCAGCGCCCGCTCGATCCGATCGACTACCGTGCGGGCGACCTGATCATGCCGCAGAACGTGCGCGCCCTGGAGGACTCGGCCCTGCGCGCCGCGGCGGCGAACGCCCTGACCGCGATGGTGAAGGCGGCATCCGATGCGGGGGCGGGTGAGATCGGCTACCTCAGCGCGTTCCGGTCCTATTCCACGCAGCAGTCCACCTACGCCGGTCGCGTCGCGGTGGGCGGGGTGGCCGAGGCCGACCGCGAGAGCGCCCGCGCCGGGTACAGCGAGCATCAGTCGGGTCTGGCCGTCGACATCGTGCCCTGCACCGGCTCGTGCGGCACCCTCGACGACGTCGCCGCCTCGCCCCAGGGCGCGTGGGTGCGCGAGCACGCGTGGGAGTTCGGCTTCATCACGCGCTACGCCGAGGGGCGTGAGAGCGTCAGCGGCTACGAACCCGAGGCCTGGCACCAGCGCTACATCGGTCCCGAACTGGCGCGCGCGTACCACGAGGGCGGCTACACGACCCTCGAGGAGTTCTTCGGCCTTCCGGCGGCCCCGACGTACTGAGCGGCGCGCTCGACGGCCCGGGCGCCGAGGCGCTAGATTCGAGTCCCTCCTCCGCCCGAACGGAAGATCCCGTGACCGGACTGTCCCGCCGCCAGTTCCTCCACGTCGCCGCTGCCGCCGCCGCCGCGACGGGGATCGGACTCGACGCGCTCTCGGCCGCATCCGCGCGCGCCGCCGCCGCGCCCGCGGCGCTCGCCGCCGGCATCCCCACCACCCTGCAGCAGACCATCCGCCAGGGGAGCCTCGTGTCAGGGCGCTACCGCGCGCTGACGACCGGACCGGGCGAGCCGTACCTGCCCCGCACCGACGTGCTCCGTCGGGCGCCGTCGGCCGCCCGCACCACAGCCCGACGGTCGCTGCTGTACCTCGGCCACCTGTCCGACCTGCACGTCATCGAGGCGCAGTCGCCCGGCCGCATCGAACCCATGATCGTGCAGGACCACTCGGCGTGGGGCTCGGCCTTCCACCCGCAGGACCCGCTCAGCCCGCACGCGACGGCGGCGATGGTGCAGGCGTTCTCGGACGCGCGCTACAGCCCGCTGACCGGAGCCCCGATGAGCGCGGCGATCGTCACGGGCGACAGCGCCGACATGCACTCCCACCTCGAGCTGCGCTGGTACATCGACCTGATGGACGGCCTCGCCGTCGACCCGGCCACCGGCGGCCCCGAGTGGCAGGGCGTGCAGGCGTGGAGCGAGGCGACGTGGGCGTACCGCCCCGGCGATCCGCGCGGCGGCGCGTTCGGAGACTACGGTTTCCCGCGTCTGCCCGACCTGCTTTCGCAGGCGATCGCCGCGAAGGTCGAGTCGGTGGGCCTGCCCGCCCCCTGGTACGCGGTCTACGGCAATCACGACACGCTGCTGCTCGGCACGTTCGACATCAGCCCGCAGCTGCGCGCCCTCGCCGTCGGTGGTCGGAAATCGTACTCCCTGGATGCCACGGCCGGCACCGCTCTGGAGGGGTGGGCGTCGAGCACGAGCGTGCTGTCTCAGGCTCTCGCGGCGCTGGGGCTGGCATCCGGTGATCCGGGGTTCAAGAAGGTGCCGGCGAACGGGGAACGCTACCTGTTCGAGCAGCGCGAGTTCATGGCCGAGCACTTCCGCACCCAGCCGACCCCGGGGCCGATCGGTCACGGCTTCACCGCGCAGAACCTCGCGTCGGGTGAGACGTGGTGGCAGGCCGACCTGAGCCCCCGCGTCCGCGCGTTCGGGCTCGACACCTGCAACGCCGTCGCCGGTCCCGATGGCGCGGTGCCCGAGTCGCAGATGCGGTGGCTGCGGGCGCAGCTCGAGATCGCCCAGCGGGATCAGGTGCTCGCGCTCATCTTCAGCCACCACAACAGCCTCACCCTCGAGAACCGCGCGACACGACCGGGGGCCGACGAGAAGCTCTACGGGGCCGAGGACTTCATCGCGCTGCTGCAGGAGTTCCCGATCGTCGTCGGCTGGCTCAACGGCCACACGCACCTCAACCAGATCCTGGCCCACCCCACCGACACCGGCGGGTTCTGGGAGATCACGACCGCCTCGTGCATCGATTTCCCGCAGCAGCAGCAGGTCGTCGAGATCGTCGACAACCGCGACGGCACGCTGTCGCTGTTCACGACGGTGCTGGATCATTCGTCGCCGGCGGTGCCCGGCTCGTCGGGCTCGATTGCCGACCTCGCCAGCCGCAGTCGCGAACTCGCCGCGAACGACTGGGCTGAGACGCCCCTGATGCGCCGCGGCTCGCCGTTGGACCGCAACACCGAACTGCTGCTGCCCGCACCCTTCGACCTGTCGGTCATCTCGGACGCGCAACTCGAGGCGCAGCACGTCACCGAGCGGGCGCGGCTGCTCGCCTACGAGAGGGAGCGCGGGCTGTGAGGCGCGTGCTGTCGGTCGTGCCGCTCCTGGCGGTCGCCGCTCTCGCGGGGTGCTCGCAGATCGCCGCGATCGCCCCCGTCGGCGGCAACCACCTGACCGAGGTGCGTTTCGCCACGATCGATGTGCTGCAGGAGCAGGGGATCGCCCTGCGCGACGTGCCCACCTGCTCGCGCGGTGACGACGGCTCGGTCGCGTGCGCGGGGACGACGAGCGCGGGGGACGACGTCGCGGCGTCGTCGCCCGGGTCCGACCCCGACCGCATCACGGTGACCGTGTCGTCGCGGGTGATCTTCGACGGCAGCGTCCGCGAGGTCATCGACCGCGCTGCCGGAGTCACGCCGTGAAGCGCGTCGCCGCGATAGCCGGCGTGGTGCTCGTGCACGCCCTCGTGCAGGCGGCCTGCGTGCTGCCCGGCGCCACGCCCGCGGTCGGCGGGGGCTTTCTCGGCCTGCTGGCCGTCTCGACGGTCGTGCTCATCGCGGCGGCGACTGCGACGCTCGTCCTGGTCGGAGCGCCGGGGGTCAGGCGTCCCCGGGTCGTCCGCGCCCTCGCCGCGGTGATCGTCGCCCTGGTGGTCGTCGCGGCGCTGACGGTCCTGTCGCCTCTCGCCGGGGCGGTCGGCCTGCTCGTCGCGGTCGTCGTCTCCTCTTCGACGGGGAACGCGGATGCCGGTGCCCTCGACGGTCCGCGGAGCTTCCGGTGGCATCCGGTCCGGGCCGTCCTGCTGCTCGCGGCGACCGCGCTGGCGATCGTGGTGATGGTGATCGCGGCGCTCGTGTTCGGTCTGTTCGTCACGGGGGCGTTCGGAGCCTTCCTGACGTGGATCGCGGCGGGCGTGCTCACCGCGCTGACCGCGCGCGGATGGGCGCGGCTGGCCGTGCGGACGCACGGCTGAAGCGACCGGCGGCCGATCCCGCGCCAGACCGAGTTCAAGAAATGCGTTTGCGATGAATTCGCCCTGAGCTATGTTTGACCAACGCGCGCCACCGATGTCGCGCAGATCGCTCAATTCATCCCCCCGTTTGGAGCGCACCATGGGTCGAACCCTGCGTTCGGTCGCGGCCATTTCCCTGGCCGGACTGTTCACCGTCGCCGGCGGCACCGCCGTCCAGGCTGCCGAAGTGGGCGAGGGGGTGACCCCACCCACACCCATCGAATCCGCCACCGGGCGCTACATCGTCGTGCTCGACGAGGCGCCCGTCGCCACCTACGGCGGTGGCGAAGCGGGCCTCGAGGCCACGAAGTCCGAGGACGCCAACCTCGACACGGGCACCCCCGAGGCGCGGCGCTACTCGGCCTTCCTCGAGCAGCGCCAACAGGACGTCGCCGACGAGGCCGGCGTGCAGCCGGACTACTCGTACACGATCGCCGTCAACGGCTTCAGCGCCACGATGGACCCCAACCAGGCCGCCAAGCTCGCCGCCACCAAGGGCGTCCAGAAGGTCGTCCCCGACGAGATCCGCCACCCCGCCGCCGTCCCCTCGACCGAGTTCCTCGGCCTGTCGGGCGACAACGGCGTGTGGCAGCAGGTCGGCGGGATCGACGCCGCCGGTGAGGGCGTCGTCGTCGGCGTCGTCGACACCGGCATCGCGCCCGAGAACCCCGCCTTCGCGGGCGAGCAGCTGGGCACCACCCCCGGCGACGAGCCCTACCTCGACGGCAACGACGTCGTGTACCGCAAGGGCGACGGCACCGACTTCCGCTCGCCGCGCGTCGCCGAGGGCAACGGCTGGTCGCTGTCGGACTACTCCACCAAGCTCATCGGCGCCCGCTACTTCGGCGAGGGCGCGGCGGCCACCGGCTTCACCTTCGAGGCGGACTACCTCTCGCCCCGCGACGGCGACGCCCACGGTTCGCACACCGCGAGCACCGCGGCCGGCAACAACGGCGTCGAAGCCGACGTCGAGGGCATCGACTTCGGCGCGATCTCGGGTGTCGCCCCCGCCGCCAAGGTCTCGGCGTACAAGGCGTGCTGGGCCGGCCCCGACCCCCTCGTGACCACCGACGACGTGTGCGCGCTCAGCGACCTGCTCGGTGCGGTCAACGCCGCGGTTGATGACGGCGTCGACGTCATCAACTACTCCATCGGCGGCGGCGCCGCCACGAGCACCCTCGCGATCGAGGACCAGGCGTTCTTCAACGCCGCCGCCGCGGGCGTGTTCATCGCGGTGTCGGCCGGAAACTCCGGCCCCGGCGCCTCCACGGCCGACCACGCGTCGCCCTGGTACACCACGGTCGCCGCCTCGACGATCCCGACCTACGAGGGCACGGTGAAGCTGCCCGACGGGTTCCAGGCCGCCGGCGCCTCGGTCTCGGTGCCCGCGGGCCAGGAGGTCACGGCCCCGGTCGTGTACGCGGGCGACATCGCGGCATCCGGGACCGATCCCGCGAATGCGGCGCTGTGCCTGCTCGGCTCGCTCGACCCGACGCAGGTCGCCGGCAAGATCGTCGTGTGCGACCGCGGCCAGAACGCCCGCGTCGAGAAGTCGCAGGCCGTCAAGGACGCCGGGGGCGTGGGCATGATCCTCGTCAACGTCACGCCCGCCTCGGTCGACAACGACTTCCACTCGGTGCCGACGGTGCACATCGACGCGCGCTACCGCGACGCCCTGCTCGCCTACGTGCGCGGGACCGCGGATGCCACGGCCACCCTCGTGGGCGAGAACGTCACGGGTGAGACCACCCCGACGCCGCAGGTCGCCGGCTTCTCGAGCCGCGGACCGATGCTCGCCGACGGCAGTGACATCCTCAAGCCCGACGTGTCGGCGCCCGGAGTCGCGATCCTCGCGGCCGCGGCCAACGCCCCGGGCGCCACGCCGACGTTCGAGTTCCTCTCGGGCACGTCGATGTCGTCGCCGCACGTCGCCGGTCTCGCCGCGCTGTACCTGGGCGAGCGGCCCCTGGCCACCCCGGCCGAGGTCAAGTCGGCGATGATGACCACCGCGTACGACACCGTCGACGTCGAGGGGGCTCCCGCGCAGGATCCCTTCGCTCAGGGCGCCGGTCACGTCGACCCGACGAAGTACTTCGACCCGGGGCTGCTCTACCTGAACGAGCCCGCCGACTGGGCGGCCTTCCTGCAGGGCAAGGGCCTCGAGGACTTCGGTGTCGAGCCCATCGACGGCAGCGACCTCAACCTCGCGTCGATCTCGATCGGTTCGCTCGCCAAGCCCCAGACCGTCACCCGCACCGTGACGTCGACGCAGGCGGGGACGTTCACGGCATCCGTCGACGTTCCCGGAGTGGATGCCGTCGTCGAACCGTCCACGCTCGAGTTCGGCGCCGCGGGTGAGACGAAGTCCTTCACCGTCACCTTCTCTCGCACGACCGCTCCGGCCGAGCAGTGGACGACGGGCTTCCTCACCTGGACGAGCGGCGACACGCAGGTGCGCTCGCCCATCGCGCTGCGCCCGGCGACCGCCGAGGCTCCGGCCGAGGTGTCGGGCACGGGCCTGTCCGGGTCGACGAGCGTCGAGGTGCTCCCGGGCGTGGGTGGCGAACTGCCGCTGACGCTCTCGGGCCTGGCCGCGCAGACGCTGCTGACCGACCCCGCCAACCCGGTCGACGGTCACTCCGGTGACCAGGACTCGGGCGACGCCGACGGTTACGTGCGGTGGACGGTCGACGTGCCCGAGGGGACGACCCTCTCGCGCTTCACGCTCGACTCGTCCGACGACACCGGCAGCGACCTCGACCTGTTCGTGTCGCGCGTCGTCAGCCCCGACGATCTGCGGTACTACGAGCGCTTCACCTCGGCGACGGCCTCGGCCGACGAGCAGGTGTCGCTGCCGAACCCGACCCCGGGCACGTACCTGATCGAGGCGAACCTGTACTCCTTCACCGGACCGTTCACGTGGGACATGACCACGGTCAACGTCACGCCCGGTGGCGAGGGCCAGCTGACGGCGACGCCCAACCCGCTGCCCGTCGAGCAGGGCGTGTCGACTTCGTACGAGTTGTCGTGGCAGGGACTCGCCGCGAACACGCGCTACCTCGGCGTCGTCCAGTACGGCGACTCCGACGTGCAGACGGTGCTCACCGTCGACTCGGGCGAGGCGGCTCCGGTCGTCGTCGAGGCGCCGACGGTGTCGGGCACGGCCAAGGTCGGGCGCACGCTCACCGCCACTCCCGGCACCTGGGACCCGGCCGACGTCACGACCGCGTACCAGTGGTTGCGCGACGGCCAGCCGATCGACGGCGCCACCGGCGCGACGTACCGCGTGCAGCGCGCCGACCAGGGCACCACCCTGAGCGTCCGCGTCACCGCGACCGACCCGGCCACCGGGCTGACCGGCACGGCCGACAGCAACGGCGCCCCCGTCGTCGTCTCGTCGCGCATCTCGGTGACTCCGAGCCCGCGCGTCGGCACGGCCGGTGAGCCGTTCGTCCTCACGGTGACGGTCAAGCCCGCCGCGGGCCCCGCGGCCCAGGGCGACGTCACCGTCACGGTCGGCGGCAAGGATTACGTCGCCACCCTGCAGAACGGTTCGGCCACGCTCACCGTCGACCCGCAGACCCGCGGGCTGCAGCGGGTGACGGCGGTCTACGCCGGCAGCGCGACGGTCGAGGGCTCGCGCACGAGTACCTCGATCTACGTCAAGCGATGATCATCACGGCCACGCGGCGTCCGGGCTCCGGCTCGGGCGCCGCGTCGTCGTGGCTAGCGCCTCTTGCGCGGGGTCAGTCGCACGCCCGGCAGGGGAGGCGCGGGGATGCGCTCGGGGCCGTGGTCGATCACCGTCCCGAACCTCTCGCTCCGCGCCTCCCACGCCTCGCGCGCCTCGACGATCTCGTCGTGCGAGCGGCCGACGAAGTTCCACCACATCACGATGTCCGCCTCGAACGGTTCGCCGCCCAGCAGGAACACCCGGGCGCCCTCGTCGCTGCGCAGCTCGAGGTGGTCGCGTCCCTTGCCCACGTACACCAGGCGGGTGTGATCGACGGATGCCGTCGGCCCGGGTGCGGGCGTCGGGGCCAGGCGCCTCGCGGCGTCGGCGTCGACGGCATCCACCCCCGTCTCGACCAGCGCGACACCGGTCATGCCGTAGACGGCATATTCCCACTCGGGATGCAGGGGGACCTGCACGACGGCGCCCGCCGGCAGGCGCAGCTCGGCGCCGACGAGGGGGGTGTGCACGGTCGCGGGAGAGGTCACGCCGCCCAGGTCACCCATGACCACGACCGCGTCGGCCCCGTCGCCCAGGTCGAGGACGGGCAGATTCTCGTGGCGTTCGAAGGCGGGGCCGCCGTGTCGTCGGTCCTCGGGCAGGGCCACCCACAGCTGCAGGGCGTCCAGGGGGATCGGTCCATCGCCGACCGAGTACTCGGAATGGGCGATGCCCGCACCGCTCGTCATCAGGTTCAGGGCGCCGGGGCGGACGACGATGTCGCTGCCCACGGCATCCCGATGCCGGACCTCGCCGACGATCGGCCACGTCACCGTCTGCAGACCGATGTGCGGGTGCGGTTCGACGCGCATCAGGGTGTTCTGCGGGCCGAAGCGGTCGAGGAAGCACCATGCGCCGACCATCGGCAGCGAGCGGTGGGGGAGCGTCCGGTGCACCTCCATGCCGCGCACCCCGCCGAGCGGCACCTCGCGGGCGGCGACGACGAGCGCGCGCGGGCCGTCGCAGTCGACGGGACCCTCGGATGCCGGCGGCGCGACGTCGAGGCGGGTCACGACGTCGCGTCGGCGTCCTGGGGCCACTCGACCGAGAGGCCCTCGACGTCGTGCTCGCCGAGATAGTGCGCCACGAAGGGGCACGAGGGAATCACGGGGTCGCCCCGTCGCGCGAGGTCGGACAGCGCCTCGCTCGCCAGGCGCGAGCCGAGGCCCTTGCCCTTGTACGAGGGGTCGATCTCGGTGTGAGGGAGCTCAACGCGGTCGCCCGCGGACTCGAACTCGAGGAATCCGCCGAGCTCATCGCCCACGTGGATCTCGTATCGGCCCGCGTCGTCGTTGCGGGTCACGGTCAGGTCGTCGGCCATGGGGGTCTCCTGTCGTCGGTGATCACAGCAACGTATGCGCTGGCATGGATGTTCCGCGACGGGTGGACAGGAGGGCGCTTCGTGCCCCGCGCTCGCGTCAGACGACTCTCAGGCGACGGTGGACAGGAGCTGGAGGAGCTGCTCGCCGGTCCTCGTCAGCGAGCCGACCGCCGACGAGATGACGGCGGCGGCGATCACGAGGAAGGGGGGCAGTTCGCGCCATCGGCGCTCCACGGCCGTCATGGTGACGACGGCGATCGCGGTGAGCATGGCGATCGTCTGTCCGGCGACCAGGGCGAAAGCCTGGCGGACCGCCGACTCCTCGGTCACCGTGTGGTAGCTGGTGAAGATCAGAGCCACGACGAAAGGGATGAGAACCACGCCCGCGATCAGGATCAGCGCACGGCTGGGGCGGCGGCGAGGTCGTCGCGTGACGACCTGTTCGACCTGCTGGGCGGTGGACACTCTCCGACGGTAGCGCGCGGCGGCGTTCTCGACCAGAGCCGATGGTGCGGGGACCGACGTCCGTGACCGTCAGTCGGGTCCCGTTCGTGACCGTCCGATCACTCGTTGCAGCTCGTCGAGGGAGTCGACCGTCACATCGGCGAACGCGGCCTCCGGCCGGCGGCTCTGAATGGCAGCCCACGGCCCGCGGGGGTCGCATGCGACCAGACTTCCAGAGCGGTGGGGCCGCGGTCGCATCCTCGGCTGCGCCCTCTCGCTACGCTGGCCGGATGCCGCCGCCGCCCACCGCTCGACTTCGGTTCCGCGAGATGCGCGGCGACGACCTCGACGCGATGGCCGCTCTCCTCGGAGACCCCGCGGTGATGGCGTTCTACCCCGCGCCGAAGAGCCGCGAGGACGCGGACCGATGGATCCACTGGAACGAGGCCAACTACGCCGATCACGGGTTCGGCCTCTGGATCATCGAGACGCACGGCGGTGCGTTCGTCGGCGACTGCGGACTCACCTGGCAGTGGGTGAACGGGGTGCGAAGGCTCGAGGTGGGCTACCACGTCGTCCCGCTCCACCAGGGCCGGGGGCTGGCGACCGAGGCCGCCGCCGCCTGTCGTGACTTCGCCCGCGACCACGCCATCAGTGACGAACTGGTCGCGATCACTCACCCCGACAATGTCGCCTCGCAGCGGGTCGCCGCGAACCTCGGCATGCGGCGCATCGCCGATGACCTCGGCGGCGGTGCGGTGCGTCACGTCTTCGGCATGCCGCTCTGACGGCCCCGCCCCGCCCGGCTCGCCCGCCGCTCGTCGCACCGTTCGCGCCGCTCATCGCACGACCGAGGGATGCCGCCCCGACGGGGGTCGGCATCCCTCTAATGTTCGGCGAGTCCGCAGAGCCGCGAACAGGAGACCCCATGAGTGCATCCGTCGACGACGACGTCGTCACCGATCCGAACCTTCCGCCCGTCGCGGTGCCGCCCGACAGGCTCGAGAGCCGCTGGACACCGGCGAAGATCGCCCTGTGGATCGGTATCGCCCTGTTGGGCGGCCTCGGCTGGACGATGCTCGCCATCGTGCGCGGCGAGACGGTGAACGCGATCTGGTTCGTGTTCGCGGCCGTCTGCACCTATCTGATCGGCTATCGCTTCTACTCGAAGGTGATCGAGCGCTACCTCACGCGCCCCGACGATCGCCGCGCGACCCCCGCCGAACGCAAGGCCGACGGCAAGGACTTCGTCCCCACCGACCGGCGCGTGCTCTACGGTCACCACTTCGCCGCGATCGCCGGGGCCGGTCCGCTCGTGGGCCCCGTGCTCGCCGCGCAGATGGGCTACCTGCCCGGCACGATCTGGATCATCGTCGGCGTCATCCTCGCCGGCGCGGTGCAGGACTACCTCGTGCTGTTCTTCTCGATGCGTCGCGGCGGCCGCACCATCGGCCAGATGGCGCGCGACGAGCTCGGCAAGATCGGCGGTACCGCGGCGATCCTCGCGAGCCTGCTCATCATGCTGATCATCGTCGCGATCCTCGCCCTGGTCGTCGTGAACGCGCTCGGCGAGAGCCCGTGGGGTGTCTTCAGCGTGTCGATGACGATCCCGATCGCCCTCTTCATGGGCCTGTATCTGCGCTACATCCGTCCGGGCCGGATCACCGAGATCTCGATCATCGGGTTCGTGCTGCTCATCGGCGCGATCGTGGCGGGCGGCTGGGTCGCCTCGACCGAGTGGGGCTACGCGGCCTTCCATCTCGACCGCTCGGTCATCGCGTGGGGCATCATCATCTACGGCTTCGTCGCCGCGGTCCTTCCGGTGTGGCTGCTCCTGGCCCCGCGCGACTACCTGTCGACGTTCATGAAGGTCGGCGTGATCGTCATGCTCGCCGGGGCCATCGTCCTGGTGCGCCCCGAGATCTCGGTGCCGGCGTTCAGCGAGTTCGCCGGCGGCCAGACCGGTCCGGTCTTCTCGGGTCCGATCTTCCCGTTCCTGTTCGTGACCATCGCGTGCGGTGCGCTGAGCGGTTTCCACGCGCTCATCGCCTCGGGCACGACGCCCAAGCTCGTCGAGAAGGAGCGCCAGACCCGCTTCATCGGCTACGGCGGCATGCTCATGGAATCGTTCGTCGCGATCATGGCCCTCGTCGCTGCGCTGTCGATCGACCGCGGCATCTACTTCGCCATGAACTCCTCGCCGGCGGCCACGCTCGGCACGGTCGAGGGGGCGGTCGCGTTCGTGAACGGCCTGGGGCTCGCGGGCGTCAACCTGACGCCCGACATGCTCACCTCCACCGCCGCGGCGGTGGGCGAGAGCTCGATCGTCTCGCGCACCGGCGGCGCTCCGACGCTGGCGCTGGGACTCGCGCACATCATGCAGCAGGCCCTGGGCGGTCAGGCGATGATGGCGTTCTGGTACCACTTCGCGATCATGTTCGAGGCGCTGTTCATCCTGACGGCGGTGGATGCCGGCACCCGCGTGGCCCGTTTCATGCTCCAGGATTCGATCGGCACCGTCATCCCAAAGTTCAAGGACCTGTCGTGGCGGCCCGGCGTCTGGATCTGCACCGCGGTGATGGTCGCGGGCTGGGGCTCGATCCTCATCCTCGGCGTGACCGACCCGCTGGGCGGCATCAACACCTTCTTCCCGCTGTTCGGCATCGCCAACCAGCTGCTCGCTGCGATCGCGCTCGCCGTCGTGCTGGCGATCGTCGCCAAGCGCGGTCGTCCGTATTTCCGCTGGCTGTGGATCGTGGCGCTGCCGCTGGCCTTCGCCGCGGTGGTGACGATCACGGCATCCATGTACAAGATCTTCTCGCCGGTCCCGGCGGTCGGGTACTGGGCCAACCACTTCGCCTTCCGCGGGGCGCTGGCCGAGGGCAAGACCGAGTTCGGTACGGCCAAGAGCGTCGCGGCGATGGAGGCGGTCGTGCGCAACACCTTCGTGCAGGGCGTGCTGTCGGTGATCTTCGTGACGCTGGCGATCGTCGTGATCGTCATGGCCGTCATCGTGACGGTCCGGGCGCTGCGCGCGGGCGGCGGCGAGAACCTCGAGGACGCACCCGTGCCCTCGCGGCGGTTCGCGGCCGCGGGCTTCCTCGCCACGAAGGAGGAGCGCGCGATCGAGAAGCAGTGGGAGAGCCTCCCCTCCGATCACCCCGACCGGCCGACTGCGTCGTCGCACCACTGAGGACCCCATGATGACCCGCATGGATGCCACGGCCCCCGGCACGGACGACGACCGCGGCCGGACGCTGCGGTGCCGCCTGGCGCGGGCGGGCCGTGGCATCCGGTGGTACGTGACGACCCTCATGGGCGACCGCGCGTACGACGTCTACGTCTCGCACCTGCGCGCGCACCACCCCACGGCGACGCCGCTGACCGAACGGCAGTTCTGGCGCCAGCGGTCGGACGAGCAGGACCGTGATCCCGGCGCGCGCTGCTGCTGAGTAGGCTGCCAGGATGCTCGACGCACCGGTGCTCGCGGGCGCCGTCGGCGTGATCGTCGGGGCGGCGCTGACGCTCGCCCTCGTGCTCACTCGCCGGTACGCGTTGGGCTCGCGCGACCTGGGCAGCGACGCCGACCGGGCCACCCACCGCACGCTCCACGTCGCGGCCGCCGCGGCCGCGGCGCTGCGCGGGGGCCGCGACGAGCCCGATGCGGCGCGCGCGGCCAGGCACCTGCGCGTGCTGCTCGGCGCCGAGGCCGTCGCGATCGTCGAGACCGCCGCCGACCGCGTCGCCCTCGACGGTCCCGCGGCGCTCGAGGCCTCGGCCCGCCGCGTCGCGGCGCGCGTGTACGACTCCGCTCGCCGTCAGGTGTTCTCCGAGCGCGACAGCGCCGCCGTGGGCGCCCCGATCGTCGTCGACGGGCGGGTGTGGGGTGCGGTCGTCGCCTTCGCCGACGAGGCCCGGGCGCCCCTCGTGCGGGCGACCGGGGACGTCGCCGACTGGTGCGCTGCGCAGATCGAGCTCGCCGGTCTGGACGCCTCGCGCGCCGCGCTGGCCGAGGCGGAGCTGAAGGCGTTGCGCGCCCAGATCAGTCCGCACTTCATCTACAACGCGCTCACGGCGATCGCCTCGTTCATCTCGACCGACCCGCCGCGGGCGCGCGACCTGGTCCTCGAGTTCGCGGACTTCACGCGCTACTCGTTCCGACGTCAGGGCGAGTTCACGACGCTGGCGGAGGAGCTGCGCAGCATCCATTCGTATCTCGAACTGGAGCGCGCGCGCTTCGGCGACCGTCTCACGGTGCGCCTGAGCATCGCCCCCGAGACGCTCGCGACCGTCATCCCGTTCCTGTCGGTGCAGCCCCTGATCGAGAATGCCGTGCGCCACGGGCTCGAGCCCGGGGAGCGCGGGGGCGTGCTGACGGTGTCATCGGTCGACGCCGGGACGCACACCGAGGTCATCGTCGACGACGACGGGGTGGGCATGGATCCCGACGAGCTGGCGGCCCTGCTCGATCTCGACGCGTCGTCGTCGCACGTGGGACTGCGAAACGTCGACGCGCGCCTGCGCCAGCTGTACGGTCCGGCCGGGGGTCTCGTCGTCGAGACGAACATCGGCGCGGGCACCTCGGTGCGTCTGCGCGTCCCGAAATCGCAGCCGCAGCACGAGACGGTGCGCTCGTGAGCGTCGTCGTCCTCGTCGCCGACGACGAGGCACCCGCCCGCGCCGAGCTCGCGACGCTGCTCTCGGCCGATCCGCGGGTCGACACGGTCTGCACGGCCGCCGGTGGGGCCGAGGCGCTGCGGATCCTCGAGGGTGGCGGCATCGCCGTGGCCTTCCTCGACATCCACATGCCGGGGCTGAACGGCTTGGATCTCGCGCGAGCTCTCGCGGTTCTGCGCGCGCGTCCCGCGGTGGTGTTCGTGACCGCCGACGATGCGGGAGCCGTGCAGGCATTCGACCTCGAGGCGGTCGATTACGTGCTCAAGCCCGTCCGGGCGGAGCGACTGTCACGGGCGCTGGGTCGTGCCCTCTCTTCGCCCGCGGATGCCGAGCCGCCCGGCGACGAGACGATCCCCGTGACCGTCGGAACGACGACGCGTATCGTGCGCCGCTCGGAGGTGCGGTGGGTGCAGGCCAACGGCGACTACTCGCGTCTGTACACCCCGTCGGGAGAGCATCTGGTGCGGGCGCCCCTGTCGGACCTGGCCGACCGCTGGGCCGACGCGGGGTTCGTGCGCGTGCATCGCTCGTATCTGGTGCACCGCGCGGCGGTCGTCGAGGTTCGCCTCGCCGGCTCGACTCCCACGGTCGTCCTGCCCGGGATCGAGCTGCCGGTCAGCCGGCGTCTCGTGCCCGCCGTGCGCGAGGCGCTGCTGCGATGACCCGCGCGCGACGAGCCGACCGCGTCGGCGGGGGAGGGATGCCATGACCCCCGATCCGCGTCCCCCGCAGCGCGTGCGGGTCACGGCATCCACCGCGGGTCGCGTCTCACGCCCGGCGACGCGGGGATTCGCACTGCCGGGACGGGTCGCCGACGAGGCCGAGGCGGTCTTCTCGCGGGGACTCGTGCGCGCGCAATTGCGTCTGGCGCTCGGGTGCGTGTCGGCGTTCGTCGTGGTCGCGGTGGTGCTGACGGGGGTGATCGCGGCTCTGCCGACCCTGGGCGATCCGGTGCTGTGGGCGGTGCCCCTGTCGTGGCTGCTGCACGCGTACGGGTTCTACCCCGTCATCCTCGTCTTCGCGCTCATCTACGTCCGGGCCGCGGCCCGCAACGAGCGCCGCTACCGGCAGCTCGCCGAGTCGGGGCCGGCCTCGTGAACCCCGTCTTCGACCTCGCGGCGGTCGGTGCGCTCGTCGTGATCACCGCGGTGCTGGGCTTCGCCGGCATCCGCACCTCGCGCACGCGCAGCGACTTCTTCGTCGCGTCGCGCAGCGTCGGGAGCGTGTGGAACGCCTCGGCCATCAGCGGCGAGTACCTGTCGGCCGGAACGTTCCTGGGGCTCGCCGGTCTGGTGCTGCTGTCGGGGGCCGAGGGGTTCTGGTTTCCGATCGGCTACGCGGCGGGATATCTGCTGGTGCTGCTGTTCGTCGCGGCGCCGCTGCGCCGCAGCGGGGCGTACACGATCCCCGATTTCGTCGAGGCGCGACTGGAGTCGCGGGCCGTCCGGCGGGTGACGAGCATCGTCGTGCTCGTCATCGGGTGGCTGTACATCGTGCCGCAGCTGCATGGCGCGTCCCTCGCCCTGGGCGTGGTCGCCGACGTCCCGTCGTGGGTGGGCGGGGTGGTGGTCGCGGTCCTCGTCGCGGGGATCGTGGCCGCGGGAGGCATGCGCGCCATCACGGCGGTGCAGGCCTTCCAGTACTGGCTCAAGCTCACGGCGCTCCTCGTGCCCGCGGTGTTCCTGCTGGTCGCGCTCGCCGGCGACGGGGCCGCGATCGATTCGGCGCGGGTGTTCCCGGTCGAGAGCGGACCCGGCGCCCTCGACGCGTATGCGACGGGGTCGCTGCTGCTCGCTCTGCTGCTCGGCACGATCGGTCTACCGCACGTGCTGGTGCGCTTCTACACGAGTCCTGACGGGGCATCGGCGCGACGCACGACGGTGGCGGTGATCGTGCTGATCGGGGCGTTCTACGCCGTCTCGTCGACCATGGGGCTCATCGCCCGCGTGGTCGCTCCCGACCTCGCCGCCCCCGGCGTCGCCGACACCGTGGTGCTCGCCCTGCCGTCGCGGCTGTTCCCCGGTCTGACCGGGGAGTTGCTGACGGCGCTGCTCGTCGCCGGAGCGTTCGCTGCGTTCCTGGCGACGTCGTCGGGGATCATCGTGTCGCTCGCGGGGGTGGTGAGCCAGGACGTGTTCGGCGGCGGCGTGCGATCGTTCCGTCTGTCGGCGGTGCTGTGCACGGTCGTGCCGCTGGTCATCGCGCTGCTGACGCAACCCGCGGGCCTGGTGTCGAGTGTGGGGCTCGTGTTCGTCTTCGCGGCCTCGACGCTGTCGCCGGTGCTGCTGCTGGGCGTGTGGTGGACGCGGCTGACAGCGCGCGGCGCGGTGGCGGGCATGGTCGTCGGGGCGGTGTCGTGCGGGGCGGCGCTGCTGGCCGGCGCCGCGCTGCGCGACGCGGGTGGCTGGGCCGTGCTCTTCACGCAGCCCGCCGCGTGGACCATTCCCCTGACGACCGCGGTGATCGTGCTGGTGTCGCTGGCCGATCGCGGCCGTGTGCCGCTGCGCGTCGACCGGTACCTGGCGCGGCTGCACACTCCCGACGTGTGAGGTCCGACCCGCGGCGGTACGGTTCGGCCGCCGTTTTCTCAGCCGCGCGCGCGGTGGCGCCGCACGGCGGCGCGGTTGGCGCAGCGCACCGAGCAGTACCGCTGCCGCCCGTTTCGGGTGACGTCGACCACCACACGCGTGCAGGGCTCCGCCGCGCATCGTGCGAGGCGGTCCATGCCGCGGGTGACGAGGTGCAGCGACGTGCCGACCGAGATCACCGCGGCGAGCACGCGGGGGAGTTGCTCGTCACTGTCGCGATAGTGCAGGTGCCAGCCCTCGCCGTCGTGGTTCGTCAGTCGCGGGTATGCCGTCACGGCGGCCATCTGGGCGTTCAGCAGAGTCGCGCGCGTGTCATCGTCGGGGGCGTCGACGATGCGCAGCCAGTCGTCGATCACGGCGCGCGTACGCGCATGATCGTCGCATGCCTCGGGAAACGTCATCGTCATCCCCAACTCGCGCGTGCGGGCCTCGATGCCATCGCGGTCGTCCGGCCACTCGTTCGCCAGCGAGGCGGCCAGCAACACGGCGTACTCCCCGTAAGGGTTGAGATGCATAACGGCATTACATCACGCTGGGTGCATGACCGCCCCACGCCTTCTCCCCACCGCCGGAACGGCATCCGTCCACGAGCACGCGTGGGTCACGGAGTCGTCGCACGTCACGAGCGGGGGTCGCGTGCACTACGTCCGGTGCATGACGTGTCCCGCCCGCCGGGTCGACGTGACCTCGCCGGCCTGGCTGCCGCCGTCGGCGGCCTCGCGCGTGTGCGGAGTCGCTGACGTCCGGTCCACAGGCGCCGCACCGGACGGCGGCGCACGGTAGCGTCGAAGGGACCGTCGACGGAGGACGCATGCTGGTTCTGAGCCTGATCGCCGCGATCGCGGCAGCATTGCTCGCGCCCGTGCTCGCGCTGCACGTCTGGTACGCCATCGGCCTGTCGCGCGTGCTCGAGACGCGGGGAGCCGAGCGGTGGCGCGCCTGGGTGCCGCTCGTGAACGACGCCGAGATCTTCCGGCTGGGTGGCATCGACCCCGTGCGTGCGGTGCTGCTGGTCGTGCCGGTCGTGAACATCTACGCCCTCGTACTCAAGGCGCGCGCCGCCCATCGCCTGGGAACGGCGGTGGGCCGCGGCGCCGGTACCACCGCCCTCGCGCTGCTGCTGCCTCCGGTGTGGGCGCAGGTCCTGGCCGCTCCCGAGAGGGCGACGGATGCCGAGCCCCCCGCGCCCGGGCCGCAGCGGCGGACCGAGACTCCGGCGTCCCCCGCGCCCGAGGCCGCCGGTCCGATCACCGCCGTGCCCGGGACGATCGCGGCAGCGGCCGGGGGACGTGCGTCGACCGGCGAGCCCGTCGTCGCCCCCGCCCCGGTCGTCCTTCCCGGGCCGGTCGAGATCGCGCCCGCCCGGCCCGCGTCCGAGGAGTCACCCGTCGAGGATGCCTCGGCGGCCGCAGCGTCGTCGGAGCGTCGTGCACCGTCGGCGGGCCTTCCTGCCGGTGTCGACAGCACGTCGGTGCGACGTATGCCGTCGCCGGGCGCCGCGGAGCTGCCCGCCGATGACGACGACACGTCTTTGCGTGGTGCACCGTTGTCGGGCGCCGCGGAGCTGCCCGCCGATCTCGAGAACACCTCGCTGCGCCGGACGCCGCAGACCGCTCCGGCGTCGGCAGCCGTGTCGGTTCCGGCTTCGGAGGGCGCGGACGTCCCCACGCGGCGCTCGCCGCGCACCGTCGCGACGGACCTCCCCGCAGATCTCGAGGCCACCTCGCTGCGCCGGACACCCCAGACGGCGCCCGCCGGGTCGCCGGCATCCGCCGACCCGAACGCATCCGTCGAGCGGACGGCATCCGCCGAGCCGTCGGCGCCCGCCGAGCCGTCGGCATCCGCCGAGCCGTCGGCATCCGCCGGGTCGTCGGCATCCGCCGAGCCGTCGGCGCCCGCCGGGTCGCCGGCATCCGCCGGCACGCCTGGCACCCCCGCGACGACGTCGCGTCCTGTCGACGCCGTGGCCGGGACGCCGGCCCCCACCGTCGATCGGGTCGACGAGACCACGGACTCCACCGACACCACGGTGGGTGCGGGGGTGGGCGAGGCCGCAGCGCCGGTCGAGGAGCAGACGCAGACCGTCCGCCCTCGTTCCCGGCGCCGAGGGGAGTGGACGCTCGATCTTCCCGACGGCACCCGTGTGCCGCTGACGAGCCGGACGGTCCTGCTCGGGCGAAAGCCCGTCGCCCTCGACGAGTCGGTGCAGGCGGTCCCGATCGCCGATCGCACGCGGACGGTCTCCAAGCAGCACGCGCGCCTGGAGTGGACGGTCACGGGCTGGACGGTGACCGACCTCGACTCCACCAACGGCGTGACGCTCGTCCACGACGACGGCCGGACGGAACGCCTCACCGCCGGATCGACCGCGATCGCTCCGAGCCGGTTCCGCCTCGGCGACGCGCACCTCGACTTGCGACCCGCTGCCTCGTCCTGACCGGCGGCGCTGCGCGCGTCGCCAGGCACGGTGGCCCTGCCGCGCCGCCGGCCCGCGCGGCCGCGCCTCTCCGCACGCGAGACAGCGTCCCGCGAGACAGCTTCCCGCTGACAAGTCGGTTGCAGAATGTCGCCGAGTTGTCAGCAGCGTGCAGTCTCGCTGCTCCCGGCGCCCCGGCGCCCGCGCCCCCGCCCCGCGCTACTCGCCCGCGTCGCGTCCGTACAGCCCGCGCCCCGTCGGCGGCTGACGCCGCGGGGCCGTCTCCTCGCGTCGGCGGCTGACGTAGACGGCGAGGGCGCCGATCCCGCCCAGCGCCACCAGCCCCGCGAGGCCGATCCCGGTCGCGGTGAGGATGGCGGCGGCGTCCGGTCCCGGTCCCACGATCACCGCGACCGCCCCGGGCGTGCCGGTGGGCGACGCGCTCGGCGTCGGCGAGACGAACGGGCTCTGCGGGCCTCGCAGTCCCGACCCGGGAACGAGCACGATCGCGTCGTAGGGCTGCACGACACCCCAGCCCGAGGTGTTCGAGCGCGTGTCCGGCTGCGCGCGCACGGCGGTCGCCTCGAGTCGGTACGCCCACTGCGCGGGAGTCTCGTCGGGATGAGCGGATGCCACCAGAGCCGCCGCGGCCGAGACGTAGGCCGCCGCGTAGCTCGTGGCGGGTTCGTCGGCGGCGACGACGCAGTCCCCGCCGAGCGGCCAGGTCGAGGCGATCTGCTGACCCGGAGCGGACAGTCGCACGTGCGTGCCGTGGATGCTCGCCTTCGTCACGGTGCCCTCGGCGCCGGTCGCGGCAACGCCGATCGCCCCCGAGAACCCGGCCGGGTAACGCGGCCCGTCGTTCTCGTCGATCTCGACGGCGGCGTCGGAGTCGCGATTGCCCGCGCTGGCGACGACGAGGCTCCCGCGCTCGGCGGCGTAGGCGACGGCGTCGGCGAGGGCGCCGTTCTTCTCGGTCGTGCTCATCGAGACGTTGATGATCTGCGCCCCGCGGTCGGCGGCGGCGCGGATGCCCTCGGCCATCCGCGCGGTGTTCGGTCCGAACCCGGCCTCGCGCACCTGGTCGGACACCCCCGCGTAGACGCGGATCGGCAGGATCTTCGCGGCCGGGGCGAGTCCCTGCACGCCGGAGCCGGTGATGGTCTGCGCGGCGATCTGGCCGGCGATCACGGTGCCGTGACCGTACTGGTCGGTGCGCCCGGAGCCGTCCGTGCCGTCGGGCACGAGGTTGACCCCCGGCAGCACGACCGCGTCCAGGTGCGGGTTCGCCGCGATCCCGGAGTCCACGACGGCCACGGTCACCCCCGCCCCGCGGGTGAGAGACCACGCCGTGTCGCTCTGCAGCGTCTCCAGCGCGGGCGGAGTCTGGGTCACTCGGGTCTCGGCGGTGCACTGCTCGCTCGTCGCGGAGCGGATCCCGGATGCCGGCCCCACCGCCTGAGCGGGCAGCGGCGTCGCGACCAGCCCGACGCTGACCGCGACGAGCACCGCCGCGACCCGCGAGAGAGCGGTCACTTCGCCTCCGGCGTGCGCTGGGCGGCGCTCTCGCTCAGGGAGGGGCCGGTGGCCAGCAGCGCGGTCCAGCCGTCCGCGATCGCCCCGACGTCGCCGGTGCCGTACCCGAGGCGGGCGATGGTCTCGTCGGTCGCGCCGGGCAGGGGGAACGCGGTGCCGGTGGCATCCACCAGGGTCAGCACGCTGGCGCTCTGATCGCCGCGCCCGCCCGCGCGCACGAGAGCGCCGTGGCTGGGGTCGACGCGCACGCCCGAGGGGACGGCGGTCGAGGCGGGCTGCGTGGCCAATGCGGTGACGGCCTGACCCTCGCCCGGTTGCAGCACCGCGCACGGGCGCTGTCCGCTCGGCACGGTCTCGAAGCCGACGCGCGGCCAGTCGTCGCCGAGTCCCTGTGCGGCGGTGGGCAGGCTGCGGATCTCGTCGGCGGTGACCTCGGTCACCTGTCCGCCCAGGGCGCTGCCGCTGCCCAGCTGATAGAGCTGCCACGCGAGGGGCGAGAGGGCTTCGAGCACACCGCCGGTCTGCACGAGGAAGCGCTCGTCGTCGGCGGCGCCCGCCTGACGCACGACCTGTCCGACGCGTAGCGAGGTGCCGGCGACATCCTGGCCGTAGTTCTGCAGGGTGATCGGGGTGAGCGCGGTGCCGGAGGTGAAGAGGTCGAGCCACGCCGCGGGGACGGTGAGGGGCGAGAGCGACGAGATGCCGGCCGCGCGCAGCACGGCATCCGCATCTTCGCTCGAGACGGCGAAACTGCGATCGCCCTGGACGACGTGCAGGATGCCGTCGGCCGACACGACGACGGCGCGGTCGGTGGCGGGTGCGGGGCCCGCCGCGGACGAGATGCGCACATCGACGCCGGTGTCGTCGCTCACGCACGCGCTCCACCCGGTGTTGAGCAGCCCGGATGCGGGCGGCAGTTCGTCGGGGGCGCCGGTGATGCCGAGCGTCTCGCCGACGGGTGTGCCGTCGAGGGTGGCCTGATCTGTGGAGATGACGGCGTAGTCGTTGGCCGGCAGCAGCAGGCGGGCGCTGGCGGTGTTGATCACCGGGTGCAGGACGCCGTCGACGGTGACGAATCGGGCGCCGGTGTCGGACACGAGGACGAGCTTGCCGTTCTCCCATCCGGTCGGAAGCCCGGGACGGATCAGCCCGTAGAACACTCCCACCAACACGACGAGCACCGACAGCGCGATCGCGGCGATGACGGCGCGAAGGGGAGACGCCGGCTGCAGTTCTTTGCCGCCGGGAGCGCCGCTGACGAAAGCGGTCAGCAGGCGTCGGCGCGAGAAGTTCTGCGCCTCGATCAGATCGCCCTTGGTGGCCACGTCAGGCCAGCCCGGACGAGATCACGGCCAACGGGAGCAGCGACGCCAGCACGAGCAGTTCGGCGGTGTCGGCGAGCCGGGTCAGGCGCAGACGGGTCTTGGGGGCGAGCAGGGTGACGGTCACGACGGTGACGGTGGCCACCGCGAGGACGACGAGGATGCCCACGCGCAGCCCCGGCTGCGCGAGCGAGGCCGCGACGCCCGCGACCACGAGTCCCAGGATGCCGGTGGCCATGACGGTCAGCACGCCCGAGCGCGCGAAGGTCTGGCGCGACGGGAACATCATGCCGGCGAAGGCGAGGGCGCACAGGACGGCGCCGGTGGCATTGTGCGCGGCGACCAGCGGGGTGGCGAGCAGCACCGCGGCGGCGAGGGCCAGACGCAGCGCGATGAGGATGCGTTTGCCCTGCGCGACGCGGGCGGCGACGTCGTCGGCGTCGATGGGCTCGGGGTCGGCGAACATCTCGGCGTCGCTCTGCGGCGACACCACACGGAGCCGCGTGGTGCTGATCGCGAGCCAGGGCAGGGCTCCGCCGAGCGTGGCGACGACGCCGACCATCAGCGTCCAGACCGCGGCGGGGTCGAAGAAGGCGGCGAGAGTTCCCGCGACGCCGACCGCCCCTCCCGCGACGAGCGGGGCGAGCTGCAGTTCCGCGCGGTCGCGCGAGAGCGCGAGGGCGATGCCCGCGACGATGAATGCGGCGCCTCCTGCGGCGGCCATGGGCCACCCCCACATCGGCAGGGCCACCGGTACGGCGAGGTAGCCCGCGACTCCGGCGAAGACGGATGCCGCGATCCCCAGGCCCTGGCCGGCTTCGCGCTGGCCGAGGCGGGCGACGACGGCCGAGACGATCAGTAGCACGACGGCACCGCCGCCCGCGACGAGCGCGCCGAAGGGGAGGGCGCGACCGGCCGCGAGCAGGAGCACCGCGCAGACGCCCAGCAGCGCGAGGCTGACGGCCAGGGCGGTGCGGGCGTTGTCGCGGGTCGTCCAGGGGCGGTTCTGCTGCGCGGTCGCGTCGATGACCGCTTCGACGATGTCGTCGTACACCCGGGGCTGCGCGACCAGTCCGCCACGCACGAGCGTGAGCACTTCACCGTCGACGATGCCCTGGGCGGATGCGCCCCTCGCTGGATCGACGGTCGTGCCGTCGGCGCGCTGCAGCGCGTAGCCGGCGGAGGTCATCGACGCGTCGAGCACGCCGAGCGACCGGGCGAAGCCGGGGAGGAACTCGATGACGGGGATCTGCGCGGGGATCGCGATGTCGAGGCGACGCCCCTCGCTCTGCACCGACAGGCGCAGCAGCGCACGCGTCGCGTTCATCACGTCAGCCATCCGCGGCCCCCTCTTCCCGGACCGAAGCCCCTGCGGTCGGACCCCGAAATCCTATCGTCGCCGCGGGGCGGGCCCGCGGTGGGTGGCGGTCAGCGGAACCGGGCCGCCGAGGCCCGGTCGGCGGTGACGTAGTCATCGGCCATCGAGTCCGTGGCGTTCGCGATGCGGTGCAGGGCGTCGCGCATCTGCTCGAGGGTGGCCGACCACTGGCGCTGCGCGGTGTCGTAGGCGCTCTGGGCAGATCCCTCCCACTGGCCGCGCAGGCGGGTGACCTCGGCGTCGAGTCCGCCGAGGGCGGCGTCGATGCGGGCGCTTTCGGCGCGCAGGCGTGCGGCGGTGGCGTGGAGCGACTCGGGGGTGACGCGCAGATCGCTCACGGCTGGCCTCCGAGCATCGCGCCCAGACCCTGGATGGTCGCGCCGTGGGACTCCTCGACGGCTTCCTGGTCGCGGGCGGTGGCGCGCAGTGAGGCGCTGAGGTCGATCAGCACGTCGTTGAGCCGGTTCGCTCCTGCCGTCCATTCGTTCACGAGCGCGCCGTAGGCGGTCGCGGCGTCGCCCGACCACGTGCCGCGGAGCTCGTCGAGCTCGTCGAGCACGCGCCGGGTGCTGTCGGCGATGTCGGCGTGGGCGCCCGTGACGGCCTCGGCGCCGCGGGCGAGCGCGCCCTCGCCGACCAGGATGCGATCAGACATGGTGTCCTCTTCTTCGGGTGATGGGGGTGGCCGCGGTCGACGTCACTCGTCGCGCTCGCCGGCCTGCGCGTTCTCGGAACGGGGCCCGATCTCCTCGTCGTCCTCCATGCGCGGGGCGATGGGGCCGCCCAGACCGCGGGCGATCTCATCGCGGCGCTCGGAGCGTGAACCGGTGCCGCCCATTCCGCCGATACCGCGCGTGCCGGCGCCGCCGGAGGCTCCGCGCACGCCGCCACCGGCGGCGCTGCTCCCGCCTGTCGCCCCGGTGGTTCCTGCGCGCATCCCTGCGCCGCGTGCCGTGGAGGAGCCGGGGGCCCCGCCTCCGGCCGCTCCGCCGGCGAGACCGCCGACGCCGCGCGTGCCGAGCCCGGAGGCTGCGGGCGACGTCTTTCCGAGCAGTCCGCCGCCGCGGCCCGATGCGGCCGTCGACGACGTGCCGCCACCGAAGAGGCTGCCGCCGGGGGCCCCGGCGCCGCGGGCGAGACGGCTGAGCGCGGCGGCGCCGCCACCACCGGCGACCAGGCCGGCGCTGAGTCCCGAGCCCAGCCCGGCGCCCAGCCCGCCGCCGCCGAGTCCGCCGGATCCGGTGCCGAGGTGCCCGCCACCGGGGGCGGACGGGATGACGCCGGGGAGCGTGGGCGTGCCGGTGAGCGGTCCGTCGGGGGTGGGCTCGGGCGGGATGCCGCCGAGGTCGATCGGAGGCTTCGTCCCGAGATTCACGTGAGGATCGTCGGCGAAGAAGGGACCGTAGTGGTCGAGTTCGGCGTCCCCGCCGCCGGCGTCGCCGTGGGACGCAGGCTGTCCACCGACCGGGACGGGCAAGAAGGTGGGGCTGCCGGAGCGTCCGAGGTTCCCGCCCGCGTTGTCACCGGTCGGCGTGGGCGAAGTGCCCGCCGAGCCGTCCGACCAGACGTCGAATGTCGGTGGCTCGTCGAGGGTGAGGGCGTCCATCTCCGCAGCGTGCGTCGACATGGCGTCGGCCGCGGCCTGCTCGCGCTGGTTCGCGAGATAGCCGTTGATGGCCGCGGACGCCCCTTCGCCGGCGAGGAATGCAACCGGACCGAGAACGAGGGACGACCCGACGGCTGCGGCTCGAACGGCGGCTTCTTGTCCGCCCGACATGCTGCCCGCGGGAAGCTGAGCGAGCGACTCGCGGGCACGTTCGCGGATGCTGTTGGCCTGCGAGATCCTGATCGCGGCCGTGACCTGGATCCAGTTGATCTGCTTCTGCACCTCGGTCGCGGTGGCGGCGAACGTCGAGCTGGCGGCTTCTCCGCTCTGCCCCATGACACCGGGGTCGGCGGCGACTTTCTGGAGCACGCTCTGCAACGAGGTGAGTCCCTCGAGCAGGGGGATTCGCCCGGGCATGGCCCAGGCGTTGCCGTTGTCGGCGAAATCGATCAATCGCTGTTCATTGGGGCCGGTCATGATGCATTCCTCCCGCGGACTTTCCGCCGTTGCGCGATGACGACGATGACGGTGATCGCTGCGGCGACGATGACGAGACCCACCACTGCGGCGATGATCCAGGGCACGAGGGAGCCGACGTCGAACGTGTTCGCGCCGGCCGCTTCTCGGTCGAACGTGCTCTGCCGTTGCGTCTCGGGTGCCTCGAAGCCGTTCGCGCGGGCGGAGGCGATCTGGTCCGCGGTGGGTGCGCCGAACGGTCCCTGCATGAGAGGGGTCTCGTCTGGGAACGAGGACGGATCCGTCTCGAGGAGCGTGGGCAGCCAGGCGGCGCCGTACCCGAAACCGTCGTCGGCTCTGACGGGTTCATGCTGCGCGCCGTTGGTGCTGGACAGGAGCGCGTGAACGAGCTGGTTGCCCGTCGCTTCGGGGTATTTCTGCGCGGCGAGCGCCAGCATGCCGGCCACCGTCGGCGCGGCGTAGGACGAGCCCTGCCGCGAGGAGGAAGCCGACCAATCCCCCGCCCACCCGACTGTCGGCAGGCAGCAGCCGGAGGCGACGACCGTCGTCGAGGGGATGACGAAGGGGGTTCCGTCATCCTGGACCTGCAGGTTGCCCTGGGAGTCGATGCCCGACACTCCGACGACGCCGTTCATGCCGGTGTAGTCCTTCGCGACATTCACCCCCGAGTTCGGATTGGGGTAGGCCGCGACGATCGCGACTCCGCGTGCGACGGCGTAGGCGATGACGGGGGCGTCGGCCTCGGACGCCACCATCGAAACAGCCGACACGATCACCCGAGCGCCGTCATCGACGGCATTCTTCACGTTGAAACCGAAGTCGCTCAGGCCGCCGGTGTCGTTCTTCGTGCAGCCCGCTTGCGGACCCAGACCGTAGAACGTCAGGTCGGCGTCGGGCGCTATGCCCGAGACGAGGCCTGCTCCGGTCCCGTTGCCGATGATCATCGCCGTGATCGTCGTTCCGTGGATGGCCGGAGAATTTGCTTCGGTCGTGACGGCGTCTCCATCGCTCTTGCAGAGCGGCTTGTCGGAGATTGAGAGATTGGTCCCCTCGAAGACGGGCAGGTCGGGGTTGATCTGACTCTCGATCACCGCGACCTTGACGCCTGCGCCGGTGAGCCCGGCGGCATGCGCGGCACCGACACCGTACGTGTCGGCCCACCATTGCGCGTTGTTGCCCGGGGCGCTGGAATCGTCGGCTGCGGAGGCTGCCAGTGGTGTCGAGACGCACATGATCGCGGCGAGGGCCGCGGAGCCGAGCAGCGACCAGAGTCGGTGACGATGGCTCATCGCGTCAGCCCCGAGATGAAGGACTGCGTCGACGATGTGGACGCGCCCGCGCTGCCGGTGGGTGGGGAGCTCGTCGCGGAGTCGATCACCGACAGGGCCTGTTGCGCCTCGTCGGCCCCCATCGCGTCCCGCTCTTGCAGTGCGGTGACCGCGTCCGAAAGCGCTCGGGCGTGTTCCGCCACCCACGATCGGACCCGTTCGATCTCGGTGGCCAGCTGATCGGCGCGCTGCTCGAGGTGCCGGGTGAACTCTGCCGAGGTGTCCTCGGATCGGTTCCCCTCGACCTCGCTGATGGTCGCGCTCGGCGGGATTTCTTCGGGGACCTCGGTGAGCAGCACGACGTTGTGCTGGACCTGGTCGCTGTCGTAGCCGATCGGACCACTCATGGAACTCCTCGTTTCGTGAAGCGGGGGGCTGAAGGGGAAAGCGGCCCGGGGCGGACCGCACGAACCGGCGGCCGCCGAAGCGGCCGCCGGTTCGTGGCGACTCAGACGAAGCGGCCGGCGGCGGACTTGTCGGTCGAGGTGTAGCCCTGGGCGATCTCTTCGGTCTTGCCGGCGATCTGCTGCAGGAGCTCGTTCAGGCGGGTGATGGACTGGGTCCACTGGGCCTGGGCCTGGTCGTAGGCGACCTGCGCCTCGCCGTCCCACGAGGCGCGCAGCGCGCCGACCTGGGACTCGAGCTCGTCGAGACGGGTGCGGATGCCGGAGGCGCCGTTGCGGATCTGACCGGAGAGGGCGATGACCTGCTCGGGACGAACGGACATGGACTGCATGGGGGTTCCTTCTTTCGAGTCGAGCGGGGTCAGCCGAGCAGCGAGCCCAGGTTGCCGATGGTCTGCTGGTGCGACTCCTCGGAAGCCGCCTGGTCGCGCTCGGTGCCGCGCAGGGCGTCCTCGAGCGTGACGAGCACGTTGTTCAGCTTGGTGGTCTCTTCGTTCCAGCGCTGCATGAGCTGGGTGTACGAGCCGGCGGCGGCGCCGGTCCAGAAGCCGGCCACCTGGTCGAGCTCGGTGCGGACCTTGCGGACCTGCTCGTCGATGCCCGACTTGGCGGTGTTGACCGCCTCGGCTCCGCGACGAAGCGCACCCTCCTGGGCTGCGATGAGATCTGCCACGTCTGTCTCCTCGATGTTCCTCCGGGCGCGCCCGGGCGTTGGGGATCTGTCGACCGTCTCGAATCGCTGACCCGGAACGGCGTCGATGGAGGAAATCGGAGCCCCCACCGGGCATCGACGTTACGTAATTCCGAAGAAGAACGACAACCCCCTGTGGATATTCGAAGATGACAAAGTTCTCATCTTTATCCCCGGTGGGGTCAGGAAAGACGGAAGGCCCGCTCGAGCGGCGGCTACGCTGGTGCGGTTGCCGCCCGCGAGGCGGTGCACAGCGCAGACGAGGGGGAGCGGTGAGCGCGGAGGTCACGCAAGGGCGGCGCGTCGCCCTGATCGACGGCGAATCCCGCTTCGATCTGGTGGTTCCCCTGCACGCTCGCGTCGACGACGTCCTGCGCGCGGCGGGTGCGGCGATGCAGCCGGGTGCCCGGGTGGTCGGTATCGCCGGTCGCGAGGTCCCCCGCCCCACGGCGATGTCGGCCCTCGAAGACGGCGTCGTCCTCGTCGTTGTGGATCCCTCGGTCGTTCCGCCTGGGGAGGAGGGGCGCGCGGCGATCGCTCGCGCCGCGACGCGCGTCTCGGCCGCGTGGGCGGTCCTGGCGGCGGGGGGTGGCATCCTGGCCCTCATCCGTGGGCTCGGGGGCGAAACCCTGCCCGTGCAGGTGCGCGTGATCGTCGGCGCGGTGGCGCTGGTCGGGGCCCTTCTCGCCGCGATCGCGGTCGGGTTGCGCGCCCGCCCCCGCACGGCGACGCTCGCCCCGGTCGTCGGCGTGGTCGCCCTCGCCTTCGGCGGGGGGACGGCCGTCGTGCCCGACCTGCCGGCCTCGACGACGCTCGTCGCCGTCTTCACGGGTTTGCTGGCGTCCGCGGTGGTCGCGGGCGTCCTCGGCGTCGTGGGCCTCACCGACGCCCTGCGCGCCCAGAGCCGCACGGCCGCGATCATCGCCGCGGTCCTCGCCGCGATCTGGGGAGTGGCCCTGCTGCTGCACCTCGACCCCTCCGCGCCGGCCGCCGTGACGCTGGGTCTGGTCCCGGTCGCGCAGCGCGTGCTGCAGTCGAGCCTCGTCGACGTCGCTCCCGGCACGTTCATCGACTACGACCGTTTCCAGAGCACCCGGTGGACGGTGCGCCAGGCCGTCCCCGACGAGGTGCGCACGATCGAGGCCGACGACGCCGACGCGCTCGTGGCGCGCTCGACCGCCCGTCTCAGCGTCGGGACGGTGCTGCTCGTGGCCGCGGGCTCCGCGAGCGCGTTCGTCGCGATCCCGACGTTCGCGGGCGACGGCCCCGTCGTCCTCGGCGGGCGGATCGCCCTGGCATCCGCCGTCGTCCTGTCTCTGCTGCTGAGTTCGCGGCGCAGTACCGTCCCGTTCCTGCGGTGGGTCGCCCGCGCCGGGGCGGTCGCGGTGGTGGCCGCCGCGGTGACCGCTCTGCTGCCGGTGTTCACGCCCGACCTGCTCGTGCTCGTGGCCGGTCTGCTCCTGCTCGGAGGGCTGGGGACGGCGCTGCTGGTGGTCCCGGTGGGGCGGGGGCTGCGCTCGCTCGGGTGGTCGCGCACGGGCGACGTCTTCGAGGCGCTCGCGACGGCTCTGTCGCTCCCGGCTGGCCTGCTCGCCGCCGGGGCGATCGAGATCGCGCGTGCGATGATGGCGACATGACGCAGACGCCGCCGTTCGGCGCGCCCGCGACCGTGGGGGTGCGCGTGGGAGCCTTCAGCGTCGACGCGGCCCTGGTCGTCATCGCCGCGGGCGTGGCATCCCTTCTGAGCTCTCCGATCCTGGGGGCGGCGGTCGCCGCCGAGGCGCTGCTGGGTCTGTGGATCCTGCAGGCGCGACGGGGAGCGACCCCGGGCGCCCTGCTGTTCGGTCTGCGCGCGTCCCGCGTCGAGGCTCCGATGGTCCCGGGAGCCGGTCGGGCCTTCGTGCGCGGGGGACTGGTCGTGCTCGGCGGGCTGATCCTCGTGGCCGGTGCGTGGGTGGTGGTGGCCTCGGCGGCCTTCGACCGCTCCGGACGGCGCCGCTCGTGGGCCGACCGCGCCGCCGGAACCGTCCTGCTCGCCGTGCCCCGCAGAACGAGCGGGACGGATGCCGACGCCCCCCGCGCCCTCGCCGAGCCCACCGTGCACGCGCGATCCGCGACCCCGCGCGAACCGCTGCGCGTCGACGCCTCCGCCGCCGCCCTCCCCGACGCCCCGGCGTGGGGCGAGCCGCTCGTCGCCCTCGAGTCCCGGACGGTGGCCGGGGAGCGCCCCGTCGCCCCCTCGGCCGTCGCATCGGTCGGGGGTGCGCAGCTGCTGATCGTCTTCGACACGGGTCAGCGCGCGCAGTTCGCCCTGCCCGCGGCGGTGCTCTTCGGCCGCGCGCCCGTCGCCGAGCAGCCCGGCGATGTCGTCGTCGCGGTCGACGACCCCGACCGCCTCATCTCGAAGACCCACCTGCGGCTCGAGCACGACGGCGACACCGCGTGGGTCATCGACGCCGGCTCGACGAACGGATCCGAGCTCATCGACGACGACGGTACGGTCCACGTGCTGCGACCGGGCTCGCGCACCCTGCTCGAGGACGGCACGCGCGTGCGCCTCGGCGAACGCATCTTCACCCTCAGCCGCTTGATCGGAGGTCCGGTGTGAGCACGGGTCCGCGCATCGCCCCGCCCTCTCTCCCCGACGGCCGGATCGTCGTCCAGCCCCCGCCCGAGCTCGTCCCGAACGAGGGCGGCAGCGGCATCCTGACCTCGCTCCTGCCGATGCTGGGAAGCGTGGGCGCGATCGTCATGGTGACCATCTCGAACAGCGGTCCGACGGGGTTCCTCATCGGCGGCATGTTCCTGCTGTCGTCGCTGGGATTCGTCGCGGTCAACGGCTGGCGGCAGCGCGCGCAGCGCAACGCCCAGGTGCTCGGCAACCGCCGGGAGTACCTCGCCTACCTGTCCGACCTGCGCGACACGGTGCGCGTCGCCGCGCGCAAGCAGCGTCGCCATGGCGGGTGGATCATGCCCGCGCCCGCCGCCCTGCCGTTCATCGCCGAGGAGCGCTCGCGCGTGTGGGAGCGCCAGCCCGGCGACCCGACCTTCCTCCTCGCGCGCATCGGCGTGGCCGACCAGCCGCTGAGCCTCACCCTCGAGGCGCCCGAGCTGCCGCCGCTCGCCCAGCTCGATCCCGTCGCCGCCTCGGCCGCGCACCGCTTCATGCTCACGCACGAGATCCAGCGCGACCTGCCGCTCGGATTCCCCCTCGCCGACTACGCGCGGATCGAGCTCGTCGGCTCCGACGACGAGGGCGCGCGCAGCCTGGCACGTTCCCTCGTGGCGTCCGCGGCGACCCTGCACGACCCCGAGGACGTGGTCATCGCGGTGCTCGCGGGGGCTGCGCAGACGCCCGCCTGGGACTGGGTCAAGTGGCTGCCGCACGCGATGTCGTCGCGCGTGCAGGACCGACTGGGCCCCGCGCGGATGATCGCGGCATCCATCGACGACCTGGTCGACATGCTGCCGCCGCAACTGTCGTCGCGCCCCCGTTTCAGTCCCGGGGCGGCCGTCACCCCGCACGTGATCCTCGTCGTCGACGGAGTGGATGCCACCACCGGCGGCGCCCTGGCCGGACTCGAGGGCGCGCAGGGCGTCACCGTCATCGACCTGCCGACGCGCTGGGACGAACTCGACGATCCCGTCGTCGCCCGCGTGGCCCTGCCCGACGCTCCCGCCCCGGCGCCGCGGGGACGCCCGAACGCCCCCGCGGCCCCCGCGCTCGCCGAGTTCATCGACGGCGCGGGCCGCGCGCAGAGCTTCGTCCCGGATGCCATGAGCATCGCCGAGGCCGAGGCGACCGCGCGCCGGCTCATGCCGCTGCGCCCGGCGCCGATGGTCGTCGCGGACGCGCCCACCACCCAGGGGCAGGCGGAGCTGACCGAGCTGCTCGGTCTTCCCGACGTCCGCGCCGTCGACTTCGATCAGGCGTGGACGCCGCGCCTCGAACGCGACCGCCTGCGCGTTCCCATCGGCCAGCAGCCCTCGGGTGCGCCGCTGGTGCTGGACCTGAAGGAGTCGGCATCCCAGGGAATGGGTCCGCACGGCGTGATGGTGGGCGCGACCGGATCGGGCAAGTCCGAGGTGCTGCGCACCCTGGTGCTGGCGCTCGCGATGACGCACTCGCCCGAGCAGCTCAACTTCGTCCTCGTCGACTTCAAGGGAGGTGCGACCTTCGCCGGCATGGCCGAGATGCCGCACGTCTCGGCCGTCATCACCAACCTCGGCAGCGAGCTCGCTCTCGTCGACCGCTTCCAGGACGCACTGCAGGGCGAGGTCGTGCGCCGCCAGGAACTGCTGCGCGCGGCGGGCAATTTCGCCAACGTCGGAGAGTACGAGGCCGCCCGCCGCGGGGGTCGGACCGACCTCGCGCCGCTTCCGGCGCTGCTCGTCGTGGTCGACGAGTTCTCCGAGCTGCTGACGGCCAAGCCCGAGTTCGTCGACAGCTTCCTCAACATCGGCCGCGTCGGCCGCTCGCTCCACGTGCACCTGCTGCTCGCCTCGCAGCGTCTCGAAGAGGGCAAGCTGCGCGGCCTCGACACCTATCTGTCGTACCGGATCGGTCTGCGCACGTTCTCGGCATCCGAGTCCCGCACCATCATCGGCACGGCCGACGCCTACACGCTGCCGCAGGAGCCGGGCGTCGGCTTCCTCAAGAGCGACACCGAGAACCTCGTGCAGTTCCGCGCCGCTTACGTCTCGGGTCGCCCGCGCGGCCTCGCCGGCACGAGCGTCGACAGCCAGGGCGCGGCGATCGCGGGTCCGGCCCGCGTCGAGGTCTTCACCGCCGCGGCCCAGCCCGACGATGAGGAGGAGCGGACGGATGCCGCGCCCGCGTCGCCCGCGACCCCCGTGGCCGAGAAGCGCTCGACGTTCCAGATCGCGGTCGACCGCATGAAGGACCGGGGCCCCGAGGCGCACCAGGTGTGGCTGCCGCCGCTGGCCGAGCCCACCCCGCTGGATCAGCTCATGCCCGACCTCGCCGAGGATCCGGCGCTGGGCCTGGTGTCGAGGCGCTGGAGGGATGCGGGCGCCCTCACCGTGCCGATCGGTGTCGTCGACATCCCGCTCGAGCAGCGCCGCGACCACCTCACCGTCTCGCTCGGCGGGGCGGCGGGTCACGTCGCGATCGTCGGGTCGCCGCTGAGCGGCAAGTCGACCCTCGCCCGCACGCTCGTGTCGGCCCTGGCCCTGACCGGCACGCCTCTCGAGCTGCAGTTCTTCGTGCTCGACTTCGGTGGCGGCGGTTTTACCGCGATGCAGCGCCACCCGCACGTGTCGGGTGTGGCCACGCGCACCGAGCCCGAGGCGGTGCGCCGCGCGATCGCCGAGGTCGAGGCCGTGCTCGACGCCCGCGAGCAGTACTTCCGCCGCAACGCCGTCGACTCGATGGACACCTACCGCTCGCGCCGGCGCGAGGGGCGCCTCGACGACGGCTTCGGCGACGTGTTCCTCATCGTCGACGGCTGGTCGACCCTGCGCAGCGAGTTCGAGGCGCTCGAGGCGCGCGTGCAGACGATCGCGGCGCGCGGTCTGAGCTTCGGCGTGCACGTGGTGGTCACCGCGAACCGGTGGCTCGAGATCCGCGCGAACCTCAAGGACCTCATCCAGACGCGCCTCGAGCTGCGCCTGGGAGATCCGACCGACTCCGACGTCGATCGCAAGCAGGCCGCGAACGTGCCCGTCGGCCAGCCCGGCCGCGGTCTGAGCTCGACCTCTCTGCAGATGCTCACGTCGGTGCCGCGCATCGACGGCTCCGACGACCCGGCCACGATCGCCGACGGCGTGACCGACATGATCGCCCGCGTCTCGGCCGCGTGGCACGGCCAGCCCGGACCGAAGCTCCGTCTGCTGCCCGAGCTCATCTCGCTCGACGAGGTGCGCGCGCTCGCCGAGCCCGGCGACCCGCGCATGCTGCTCGGGATCGAAGAGGCGCAGCTGTCGCCCTTCGGCGTCGACCCGCGGACCGAACCGCACCTGTTCGTCTACGGCGACTCGGGGATGGGCAAGTCCTCGTTCCTGCGCGCGGTGGCGGAAGAGATCCAGCGCCTCTACACCCCCGCCGAGGCGAAGATCTTCGTGGTCGATTATCGTCGCGCGCTGCTGGGCGAGATCCCCGACGACTACCTCGGCGCCTACCTCACCTCGCACGACCTGGCCACGGGCGGCATGAACGACCTCGCCCAGTACTTCTCGACGCGCATCCCCGGTCCCGACGTGACGCCGACGCAGTTGCGCGAGCGCAGCTGGTGGAAGGGGGCCGAGGGGTTCATCCTCGTCGACGACTACGACCTCGTCGCCACGAGCCAGGGCAATCCGCTGGCGGTGCTGCAGCCGCTGCTCGCGCAGGCCGGCGACCTCGGCCTGCACGTCATCCTGACCCGACGCTCGGGCGGCGCCAGCCGCGCGGCGTACGACCCGATCATCCAGCGCTTCACCGACCTGGGTGTGACCGGCATCCTCCTCGGCGGCAACCCCGAAGAGGGGGCTCTCATCGGCCGGGTCAAGCCCGAGCGGGCGGCGCCCGGGCGCGCGCAGATCGTCAGCCGCGAGCACGGTCTGGTGGCTGCGCAGCTGGCGTTCTCGCCGTCCGCGCACTGAGTCGCCCCTCCTCCCCACCGCCCCGGTTCCGTCCGATGGACACCGGGGCGGTGTCGGTGTCGGCGGCCCGGGTTACCGTGGAGGGGTGACTCATCCCGGCGCCGCCTCCGAGTCGTACGCCGACGCACCGCCCGAGTCGTACGACATCCCCGACGACCCGTACGCGGGAGCCGACTGGGACCCCGACCTCTTCGCCCCGCCCGAGGATTTCGACGCGCCGCCGCCCCCGGTCGACCCCGCTTCGGCCTTCGCGCGGGCCGCCGTCGCCACCGGTACGGCCCGCGAGCTGCCCGCCGTGCGCGACTTCACCGGGCACGACCCGCGGGCGGTGCTGCACGAGGTCTACGGTTACGACGCCTTCCGCGGCGATCAGGCCGACATCGTCCAGCACGTCGTCGACGGCGGGGACGCCGTGGTGCTCATGCCCACCGGTGGGGGCAAGAGCGTCACCTACCAGGTGCCCGCCCTGGTGCGCCCCGGTACCGGGCTGGTCGTCAGCCCCCTCATCGCCCTCATGCACGATCAGGTCGAGGCGCTCATCGCCAACGGTGTGCGCGCCGGCTACCTCAACTCCACCCAGGCGCCCGCCGAGCGGCAGGCCGTCGAACAGGCCTATCTCGCCGGCGAGCTCGACCTGCTCTACGTCGCCCCCGAGCGGCTCAACGGGGCGCAGACCCTCGGCCTGCTCTCGCGCGGCCGGCTCAGCGTGATCGCGATCGACGAGGCGCACTGCGTGTCGCAGTGGGGTCACGACTTCCGACCCGACTATCTCGCCCTCGGCGACCTGGCCGACCGCTTCCCCGGGGTGCCGCGTATGGCGCTCACCGCCACGGCCACGCCCGAGACCGCGCGCGAGATCGTCGAGCGCCTGCGGCTGCGCGATGCCCGCGGCTTCGTGGCCAGCTTCGACCGGCCCAACATCCAGTACCGCATCGACGCCAAGGTCGACCCGCGCCGCCAGCTCGTGCAGTTCATCCGCTCGCAGCCCGAGGGCTCCGCCGGCATCGTCTACGCCCTCAGCCGCAAAACCGTCGAGCAGACCGCCGCCTACCTGGCGTCGCAGGGGCTCGACGCCCTGCCGTACCACGCCGGTCTCGACTCCTCGGTGCGCGCGGCGCACCAGTCGCGTTTTCTCCGCGACGACGGCGTCATCATGGTGGCCACGATCGCGTTCGGCATGGGTATCGACAAGCCCGACGTGCGCTTCGTCGCCCACATCGACCTGCCCAAGTCGGTCGAGGGCTACTACCAAGAGACCGGTCGTGCGGGTCGCGACGGCGATCCCTCGGTGGTCTGGATGGCCTACGGCCTCGGCGACGTCGTGCAGCAGCGGCGCATGATCGATCAATCGCCGGGCGATCGCTCCTACAAGCTGCGTCTCGGTCAGCACCTCGACGCCATGCTCGCGTTGTGCGAGACGGTCGGATGCCGGCGGCAGAACCTGCTCGACTACTTCGGCCAGCGCTCCGAGCCGTGCGGCAACTGCGACACGTGCCTCACGCCGCCCGACACGTGGGACGGCCTGATCGCCGCGCAGAAGCTGCTGTCGACGATCGTGCGTCTGCAGCGCGAGCGCGGCCAGGCCTTCGGCGCCGGGCACCTGATCGACATCCTGCGCGGCGCCAAGACCGAGCGCATCGCGCAGCAGGGCCACGACCGCCTGAGCACGTACGGACTGGGCGCCGACCTCTCCCACCAGGATTGGCGCAGCGTCATCCGCCAGCTGCTCGCGCGCGGCATCATCGTGGCCCAGGGCGACTACGGCACCCTCGCGCTGAGTGAGGCATCCGGCGGTGTCCTGCGCGGCGAGACGCCCGTGCCGCTGCGCCGCGACGCGCTCGGCCGCACGGGCGGCGGGAGCTCGAGCCGGCAGCGCAAATCGAGCGCCGACGACGTGGCGCCCGGTGATCGCGACCTGTTCGAGGCGCTCCGCGCCTGGCGCGCCGAGAAGGCGCGGGAGCAGGGCGTGCCCGCTTACATCGTGTTCGGCGACGCGACGCTGCGCGCGATCGCCGCAGCCCGCCCGGCGTCGATCGGCGACCTCGACGGCATCACCGGCATCGGCGCCAAGAAGCGCGAGGCCTACGGCGACGGCATCCTGACGGTGGTCGCGGCGAACTGACCCGGGCGGCGGGTCGGCCCGCCGGCCGCCCCGCGCACCGGCCGCGCTCCGCGCCGCCCGCGCTGCGCGCTGCCCGGTCGCTCGCCCGGGTCGCTCGCCCGGGTCGCTCGCGCCGGTGGCTCGCGCCGGTCGCTCGGCGTGCCGAGACTGCATCCGGCTGACAAATCGGTTGCAGGATGTCACCGAGTTGTCAGCCGGGTGCAGTCTCGCGTCCCCGCGGGGGAGCGCGGGACCGGGCGCGCCGCGGAGCGTGCGTGCGCCGAGCCGATCGGCGCTCAGCGCACGCACGGGAATGTTGACCACCCACAACGACCCGGCGCCACGGAGCCCGGCGTCGTTGTCGTCATCGCACAGGATGTTTGAGCGGACGTTGTGGGACACCTACCGTGGTGGCATCCCTTTGCAACGTCGAAAGGTGCCGAGAATGACCGACGCCGCCGTCCGTCCCACCACGCCCGCCACGAGCACGCGCACGCCCGTCGGAGGTGCGCCCACCGCGCCGCACTCCGCCGCCGAGGCAGCTGAAGCCCGCATCGACACCGAGCGGGTCACCGACCTGTTGCTCGGCACGTGGGGCCACATCCGCCGCGAGGCGCGCGAGATGATCAAGGACCCTGCTCTGTGGCGCGACGACAGCCTGGGCATGGATGCGCACCGCGAGCGCACCCTCAGCCAGCTGCACCTGCTCGTGCAGAACAAGGCGGTGCACCGGGCGTTCCCCAAGCGCCTCGGCGGTGAAGAGAACAACGGCGCGAACATCGCCGGGTTCGAGGAGCTCGTCGCCGCCGACACGTCCGAGCCGTGGCCCGTCTCGGTCATCGCGAACGCGCCGGGGATCTCGAGGCTCATGATGCCGGGCAGCCACTTGTCGTGATGCTCACGGGTGCCCAGCTGCAGCACGGCCGAACCGAACAGGCCCCACTGCACGCCCG
>NZ_CAJYPF010000032.1 GCF_913776565.1 uncultured Microbacterium sp.
CGTCGTACTTCAGCAGGCCGTCCGCCTCGCCCGCGATACGCAGCTGCGGCCACCACACGTCGACACGGTCTCCGCCCCCGGCCGGCGAACCGAACCAGATCTGGAGCTCCGGCTCAGGCAAACCCGCCCATTCCGTGACGGCACGGCTCAGCGATTCGAGCGGCGATTCCGCGGCCGGGTCCGCACGATGAAGAGCCCACCGCGCCCGCCGTCGACCGCGCGCGGAGGCGCGCTCCTCGTTCAGCGTCACGAGGGTCAGAGCGGTGCAGCGTTCATCGACGCGTGCGGCCGCGTCGGCGACCGCCAGGGCGAACCCGGGATGCCGAGTCCTGGCCACGTCGATGCACGTGTCGGCGAGGGAGGTCAGACGGATGCCGTCGACCTCCTCGATCACGCGGTCCGGGTGGGCGCTGGTGTGCACGCGCACCCCGCCCGCGCTCCGGGCCGTCGCGCTCGCCGACCCGAGAACGTGGATGTCGTGCGGCGCGCCGAGCACGGGGAGGCCGTGCAGCGCCGCCGCGGATTCGAGGCAGAGCACGTCGTCGGGGGCGTTCAGCAGATGCGCCCGAACGCGAGCGAGGTACTGCTGCCACGGCGGGAGCGTCTGCCAGGCGTCACGCGACGCATAGACACCCCGTGTCACCTGGATGATCTCGCCACGGCGCACACTCCTCGTGGAGTGGGTCACCGCAGCGGCGGGCATCAGCGGCAGGGGCGTGTCGACCGTTCGTTGGAGCACCGTCATCGCTCGACTGTGCCGTCCGCGATCGCCCGGGTTCGACGGCATCCGGCGATCCGTGGACAGCTCCCGCCCGCGACCGTCGGTGGAGGAGCCGCAACACCGGCGCCGAGACGGCATCCGGCTGACAACTCGGTTGCAGGATGTCGCCGAGTTGTCAGCCGCGTGCAGTCTCGCGGCCCACGACGACGCGCGCTGCACGCCGGCGGCGGCCCGCGGCGGCCCGCGCCGCGCGCGCGGCGCCCCGGGGATCGCTCAGGAGGCGTTGGGTAAAGTTCCCCTGTGCACCACGGGCTGAACGATGTTCCTCGACCGACTCGACGACGCCGCGGTGCGGGCCGTCTGATCGCCCTGCTTGCCGCGGCCGGCGTCGTGCTGGCCGGCTGCTCGGCCGCCGATCCCGCGCCCGCCCCCGAGAAGGAGCAGCGCACGAGCCTGACGCTCGGCGTCGTCGGCGAGCTCACCAGCTTCAACGCCGCGTCCGCGACGGGTGCCACGGCGGCCAATCGCGCCGTGTCGGCGTTGCTCGACGAGCGGCTGGGATCGCTCGACGGCTCCCTGCAGGTCGTCCCCAACGACGGGCTCGGTCGCATCACGCGCGTGCAGGGCGATCCCCTCAAGGTCAGCTACGAACTGTTCTCCGACCGCGTGTGGTCGGACGGCACGGCCGTCACCCTCGACGACCTCGTGTTCGGGTGGGCCGTGAGCTCGCACTTCTTCGACGACGCGACCTACGACGTCAACGGACAGGTGGTCTCGGGCACGCGCTACTTCGACACCGCGATGCCGGCGGACCCGAACGCGCGCACGGCGCGTCCGATCGTCGACCGCGCCGACGACACCCTGACCCTCACCTATGACCAGCCCTTCGCCGACTGGAATCGCCAGTGGCTTCTCGATCGGCCGGTGCACGTCGTCGCGCAGCGCGCGGGCGTGAGCGTGAAAGACCTGATCACGGCGATCCTGACGGCGCCCGAGGGCGACCCCCGCGCCCCCGCCGCGCCGAATCCCGTGCTCGCGGCCGCGGCAGCGGCGTGGAACACCGGCTTCGACGTCGCACCCGGAACCACCCCCGACCCCGCGGGCGTGGTGTCGGCCGGGCCCTGGTCGGTCACGGAGATCACCGCCGACACCCTGCGATTGGCGCGCCGCGACAGCTACCAGGGCGCGCACTTCCCGGGCCTCGAGGGGCTGACGGTGCGCTTCTTCGCCGACCGGGCCGCTCAGCTCGCCGCGCTCGAGGCCGGAGAGGTCGACGTGGCCAACGTGGGCGATCTCGACGTCGCCGAGCGTAAAACCCTGACCGATGCGGGGTACCAGGTGCAGGTCGGACCGACCACCCAGACGCTCCACCTGAGGTTCGCGGATGCCACGGCATCCGACATCCGTCAGGCGATGACCCTCGCGACCGATCGGTCCTCGCTGGTGCAGGACGTCCTGGGCGCGATGCGCCCCGACGCCCAGCCGCTGCAGTCCTTCCTCTCGTCGACGGCTGCCGGTCAGCTGTACTCCGACCTGATCGCCGGGAACGGCGCCCCGGGAACGGGAGCCGACGTCGACGGGGCCCGCAACGCGCTGGGCGATCGCGCCGCCGTGCTGCGCCTGTCGTACGACACCACCGACGAGGTGTCGGCGCAGGTGTTCTCTCGACTGGTGTCGATGGGCGCCCGCGCGGGTATCGCGGTCCGAGCCGCGACCCCCGGCGACACGGTCGACGCGACGCTGTCGTGGGTGGGCGAGGACGAGAGCCTCTACCGCTCCGCCCGCGACCGCCTGGCCGAGGGCATCGACGGTCCGAACACCGACGAGCTCTTCGACGACCTGACGGTGCACACCGACCCCGTCGACGTCCTCGCCGAGGCGAAGGAGATCGACCGTTCGCTGTTCTCGGTGTACGCCGGCATCCCCCTGCTCGAGCGCACGGGAGCCGTCGTCGCCGCAGCGGGCGTCGGGGGAGTGGCCTACACGTCCGAACCCGACGGTGTGCCGCCGGCGTTCTGGACGTGGTCGCCCCCGCAGTCCTGAGCGGCGCGGGTCGGATCAGGACGCGGATGCCGGGGGTGCGAAGATGGCGGGCCACCAGGCGGCGGCGAGCGGGTACCCGACGAAGGCCACGATGTCGATGATCGTGTGCGCGACGACGAGCGGCATGACGCGACCCCATCGCTTGTAGCACCAGCCGAACACGAGCCCCATCACGACGTTCCCGAGCGCCGAAGGCCATCCCTGGTAGAGGTGATAGCTGCCGCGCAGCAGGGCGGTCGACACGATGATGCCCGTCCACGACCAGCCCAGGCGGCGCAGCCGGTCGAACAGGTAGCCGAGGAAGATCACCTCTTCGGTGAGGCCGGCGCGCAGCGCCGCGAGGATCAGCAGGGCGATCACCCACCACGACGAATCGAGCGGTGCGGGGACGACGGTGATGCTCTGGCCGATCGCGCGTCCGATCGCGTAGACGCCGATGCCGGGCGCGCCGATGAGGATCACGAGGGCGACACCGCGCACGAGGTCGGAGCCGAATCGGCGGAAGTCCAGGCCGATCCGTCGCAGGGCGTTGTTCGCGGGCTCCCACAGCAGGTAGACCGCCAGGGCGAC
>NZ_CAJYPF010000033.1 GCF_913776565.1 uncultured Microbacterium sp.
ATCTCGTACACCTCGGTCGACGACCCGCGCCCCATCGAGGAGATCGCCGACGGGATCGTCGACGCCATCGCCGACGAGTGCGCGGTGCGCGGCATCCCGATGCCCGACGTCGCCACCGAGCCCGGCCGCGTCATCGTCGGTCAGGCTGGCGTCACGCTCTACGAGGTCGGCACGGTCAAGACCGTCACCGCCGCCGAGGGCGTCGAGCGCACCTACGTCAGCGTCGACGGCGGCATGAGCGACAACGCGCGTCCCGCGCTGTACGGCGCCGACTTCTCGGCTCGACTCGTCTCGCGCTCGAGCGCCGCGAACCCGGCCCTGTCGCGCGTGGTCGGCCATCACTGCGAGTCGGGCGACATCGTCGTGGATGCCGAATACCTCCCCGCCGACGTCACCCCCGGCGACCTGCTGGCCGTGCCCGCGACCGGCGCCTACTGCTTCTCGCTCGCGAGCAACTACAACTACACGCCCCGCCCTCCCGTCGTCGCGGTGCGCGACGGCGAGGCCCGCGTGATCGTCCGCGGCGAGACGATCGACGATCTGCTCTCGCGCGACGTCGGGGTCGCGGCATCCACCGGCCCGTCCTTTTCCCGCGGCACGACCGCATCACCCCACGGAGACACCGAATGACCGACTATCGCACGCTGCGCGTGGCGCTCCTCGGCGCCGGCGCCGTCGGCTCGCAGGTCGCCGACCTGCTGCTCAAGCACGGCGACGAACTCGCCGACCGCGCGGGAGCGACGCTCGAACTCGCCGGCATCGCCGTCCGCGACGTCGACGCCAAGCGCGACACCGACCTTCCGCGCGAGCTGTTCACGACGGATGCCGAGACCCTCATCGTCGGCAGCGACATCGTCATCGAGCTGATGGGCGGCATCGAGCCGGCCCGCACGCAGGTGCTGCACGCGATCGCCTCGGGCGCCGACGTCGTCACCGCCAACAAGGCCCTGCTCGCGACCCACGGCTCCGAGGTGTTCGAGGCGGCCGACCAGGTCGGCGCCGAGGTGTACTACGAGGCCGCCGCGGCCGGGGCGATCCCCATCATCCGTCCCCTGCGCGACTCGCTCGCGGGCGACCGCGTCGTCCGCATCATGGGCATCGTCAACGGCACGACCAACTACATCCTCGACCGCATGGACACCGAGGGCGCCGACTTCGCCGACGTCCTGGCGCAGGCGCAGGCGCTCGGCTACGCCGAGGCGGACCCGACCGCCGACGTCGAGGGCTTCGACGCCGCGCAGAAGGCCGCGATCCTGGCGAGCCTGGCCTTCCACACGACGGTTCCCCTGGATGCCGTCCACCGCGAGGGCATCACCTCGGTCGACGCCGCGATGATCGAGTCCGCGCGTCATGCCGGCTACGTCATCAAGCTCCTCGCCGTGTGCGAGCGACTGACGGCCGACGACGGCTCGGAGTCCATCTCAGTGCGCGTGTATCCGGCCCTGGTCGAGCGCACGCACCCGCTGGCGAGCGTCCACGGGGCCAACAACGCCGTCTTCGTCCAGGCCGAGGCCGCGGGCGACCTCATGTTCTACGGCGCCGGCGCCGGCGGTGTCCAGACCGCATCGGCCGTGCTCGGCGACGTCGTGTCGGCCGCGCGACGCCACATCGCCGGGGGAGTGGGCGTGGGCGAATCCACGCGCGCGAACCTCCCCGCCGTCCCGATCGGGCACGTCATCACGCGCTACCAGATCACCCTCGAGGTCGATGACCAGCCGGGCGTGCTGGCGACGGTCGCCGGCATCCTCAGCGAGGGGCGCGTGTCGATCGCGACCGTCGAGCAGACCGTCATCGAGGCGGACGAGAACTCCCGGTCGGGCGGATCCGCGCGACTGGTCATCGGAACACACAAGGCCCGCGAGCAGGACCTGAGCGAGACCGTCGAGCGTCTCGCCGCGAGCGGCGTCGTCGAGCGCGTGGTCTCGGTACTGCGTGTGGAAGGGAACTGACATGGCACACCTCTGGCGCGGAGTCCTCCGCGAATACGCCGACCGTCTGGGTGTCACCGACGCCTCCACCGTCGTCACCCTCGGCGAGGGCGGCACCCCGCTCATCCCCGCTCCGGCGCTGTCGCACCGCACGGGTGCCGACGTGTACGTCAAGTTCGAGGGCATGAACCCGACGGGCTCGTTCAAGGACCGCGGCATGACGGTCGCGCTCTCGCGCGCCGTCGAGCACGGTGCCAAGGCCGTGATCTGCGCCTCCACCGGCAACACCTCGGCGTCGGCCGCGGCCTACGCGGCCCACGCCGGCATCACCGCAGCCGTCCTCGTGCCCGAGGGCAAGATCGCGATGGGCAAGCTCAGCCAGGCGGTCGCCCACAACGGCCGTCTCATCCAGATCCGCGGCAACTTCGACGACTGCCTCGAGATCGCGCGCGAGCTCGCCGACCACTACCCGGTGCACCTCGTCAACTCGGTCAACCCCGACCGCATCGAGGGGCAGAAGACGGCCGCCTATGAGGTCGTCGCCCAGCTGGGCGCCGCCCCCGACTTCCACTTCATCCCCGTCGGCAACGCGGGCAACTACACCGCGTACTCGCGCGGATACCGCGAAGAGGCCGCCCGCGGCGTCGCGACGAAGGTGCCCCGCATGTTCGGTCTGCAGGCGGCCGGCTCCGCGCCGCTGGTGCGCGGCGAGGTCGTGAAGAACCCCGAGACGATCGCCAGCGCGATCCGCATCGGCAACCCCGCGTCGTGGGAACTCGCGCTCGAGGCGCGCGACGCCACCGACGGCTGGTTCGGCGCGATCGACGACGACGGCATCCTCGCGGCCCAGAAGATCCTCGCGGGAGAGGTCGGCGTCTTCGTCGAGCCCGCATCGGCCATCAGCGTCGCGGGTCTGCTCAGCCGCGCCGAGGCCGGCGTCATCCCCGCGGGGGCGAAGGTCGTGCTCACCGTCACCGGCCACGGCCTGAAGGACCCGCAGTGGGCCCTGCGTCGTGCCGACGGCACGACCGTCGAGCCCACCGTCGTCGACGCGACCACCTCGGAGGTCGCCTCCGTGCTCGACCTGCAGCCGGTGACCGCGTGAGCTCAGGCCCCGGACGCCGGGTCGCGGTCCGCGTTCCCGCGACGAGCGCGAACCTCGGCCCCGGCTTCGACACCCTGGGCCTCGCCCTCAGCGTCTACGACGAGCTGATCGTCGAGCAGCTCGACGGCGAGCGCCTCGAGATCGACGTCGAGGGCGAGGGGACGGCCGACGTCCCCCGCGACGCCTCGCACCTCGTGGTGCGCGCGATGGCGCACACCTATGCCTCGGTCGGTCGCCCCCTGCCCGGACTGCGGCTGACGGCGCACAACGTCATCCCGCACGGCCGCGGCATGGGCTCTTCGGGGGCGGCGGTGGTCGCCGGCATCCTGGCCGCGAAGGGACTGCTCGAGGGAGAGGTCGCTTTCAGCGACATCGATCTGCTGCGCCTGGCCACCGAGATGGAGGGGCACCCCGACAACGTCGCGCCCGGCCTGTTCGGCGGTCTGACCATCGCGTGGATGGATGCCGAGGGCCCGCAGCACAAGCAGCTCATCGTGCACCGCGGTGTCTCGCCCCTCGTCTTCGTGCCGAGCTTCACGATGTCGACGGCCGTGGCGCGGAGCTTGCAGCCTCTGCAGGTGCCACGCGAGGACGCGGTGTTCAACGTCTCGCGCTCGGCGCTGCTCATCGCAGCGATGACGCAGAGCCCCGAGCTGCTGATGGCGGCGACGGAGGACAAGCTGCACCAGAACTACCGCGCACAGGCCATGCCCGAGACCGACCGGCTCGTCCGGGCGCTCCGCGCGGAGGGGTACGCCGCCGTCGTCTCGGGTGCGGGACCGAGCGTGCTCGTGCTCGCCGACGGGCCGGGGCAGCGACTCGCGGCGGCATCCGTCGTCGACACCCCGTGGCAGGCGCTCATGCTCGCCGTCGACGTCAAGGGTGGTACAGTGAAAAACGCAGAGGGTTCCGCGTAAAGTCGCGAATCTGAGCCTCTGCACCACCTGCGAAATCCGCAACACATCGCGAACCCGGTATCGGCTGCAGTCTTCCGAACCGCTGGTGTCCTTCGTCTGCCTTTCTGCACGGCGAAGCGCGATCTGATCACGTTTCATTCTGAGGAGCACTCGTGGAGTCCATCTCCGAGACCCAGCCCGTCGACGCGCCCGAGGGCGCCGAGAACATCACGGACGAGCAGCCCAGCGCTGCCGCCGAGGGCACCGATACCGAGCAGACCGACACGGTCGACGCCGCCGCGACCGAGGGCGCCGACGCCCCCGAGATCGAGCAGGCCGCCGCCGAGGCGCAGCCCGAACCCCTGTTCACCGACGACGCGCTCGCGACCGAGGCGTCCGCCGACGCCGAGACGCCGGTCGCCGAGGCCGCGCCCGCCGAGG
>NZ_CAJYPF010000034.1 GCF_913776565.1 uncultured Microbacterium sp.
GCACCTGGGGAGGAACGTGTGCGGCATCGACGGCCACCCATTCGAACCGCAGGCGATGAGCGAAACCGCACGTATTTGCCCGCGAGCAGATGCGGTCTCGACGACGGCGTGCGGTCTCGCCGGTGGATGGGCGCCGGATGGGCGGGCGAGCGCCGGGTGAAGGCCCGACGACGACGCGGCGGGCGGGCGGGCGGCGGGCGGCGGGCACGCCGCCTCGCCTCACGACACGCGCGGCTCGGGCAGGAGGGCGCGGGTCATGCGGACGATGCGCGACGGGGTCCGCGCGCCCAGCCATACCGTGCACACGGCGTCGTCGCCGCATGCCCACTCCGCGCACCAGGCGTGGATCGCCTGCGCGAGCCGTTCGCCGCGGGGGCGCAACTCGCCGTCGAGCGTCCGGTCGAGCCAGCTCACGCGGCCCTCGCCCGCGTCGATCACGCCGAGCTGCGCGGACCCGCAGACCTCGACGACCACGGTGAGGTGCGCGGCGGGAGACAGCGCGGCCGCGATCCTCTGCATCTCGGGCACATTGCCCGCATCGCCGCCGAGCAGCACTGCCCCCTCGAGATCGCTCCACAGGCCGCCGTCGGGGCGGCGCAGCACGCGAGGGTCGAGAGCCATGCGAACAACTTAGGTCACCCTTACCTGGACCACAAGACCCCGGATGCCGACGCGCCGCGCCTCGCAGGCGCTCCCGAGCGTCGCGGGGTTAGGGTCGAACGCATGTCCCCCGAGCTCGTCGCGTCGCGCAGCGCCGACCTCGATGCCCGGATCGTGGCCGACTCCCGCGATCGCGTGGCGTGGATCCGCGCGCGGTCGCGCGGCATCACCGCAACCGACGTCGCGACGCTCACGAGCGCGAACGCCATCTCGCGTGCGGCGGATGCCAAGCTCATGGGCTCGAACTTCTCGGGCAACGCCTTCACGGCGCACGGTCGTCGACGCGAGCCCGAGATCGCCGCCTGGGTGGCGGCGACGCACGGCATCCGCCCCTCTTCCGCGCTGTACCACGCGGTCGTCGAGAAGCGCCACCTGGCCACCCCCGACGGCGTCGTCGTCGACGGCGAGGGACGCATCGTCCTCGCCGAGATCAAGACGACCAACAAGGCGTGGCGGTCCATCCCCAAGACGTACATGCGGCAGATCTGGTGGCAGCAGCACGTCCTCGGCGCCGAGCGCACCCTCGTGGCGTGGGAGCAGCACGACGGGTTCGTCCCCCTGCATGACGAGCCGCGCTGCCAGTGGGTCGACCGCGACGAACGCGAGATCGCCAAACTCGTGGGCCTCGCGACCTCGCTGATCGACGAGCTGTACCGACGGACCATGGAGGCGCGCCGACCGGCACCGGTCCGCCCGGACCCCTCGGAGAGGTATCGCGCGCTCGCTCTGCTCGATTAATGGTTGACGCAAGTCAAGTAAGAGGCGTATCGTTGACATCAGTCAACTAATCGCGCCATCGTCGTCGCGGCATCCGTCCCCCTTCCGTGGAGCTCCGCATGACAGCCACTACGTCCGACGCGCCCGCCCAGCGGCGCGTCCTGCCGGCCCTGATCGGCCTGCTGCTCGGCACTTTCGTGTCGATGCTCGCCTCGACCGTCGTCTCGACGTCGCTGCCCGTCATCGTGCACGACCTGTCGGGCGACCAGAACGCCTACACCTGGGTCATCACCGCGACCCTGCTCACCACCGCGATCTCGACCCCCATCTGGGGCAAGCTCGCCGACCTGTTCAACCGCAAGGTGCTCATCCAGATCGCCATCGCGGTCTTCGTCCTCGCCACCGCGGCCGCGGGCTTCTCGCAGAACACCGACATGCTCATCGCCTTCCGCGCCGTGCAGGGCCTGGGCGCCGGTGGACTCGCCGCCCTCAGCCAGGTGATCATGGCCGACATCATCAGCCCCCGCGAGCGCGGCCGCTACATGGGCCTGTTCGGCGCCGTGATGGCCGTGGCGACCGTCGGCGGCCCCCTGCTCGGCGGCGTCATCACCGACGCGTTCGGGTGGCGCTGGAACTTCTTCGTCGCCCTGCCCTTCGCCGTCGCCGCCCTGCTCATCCAGCAGCGCACGCTGCACCTCCCCGTCCGCGCGAAGCGCGCGGTGAAGATCGACTACCTCGGCATCGTGCTGCTGTCGACCGCCGTGTCGCTGCTGCTGATCTGGGTCACCAACGCCGGCAAGAGCTTCGACTGGGCGAGCGTCGAGACCCTGCTGATGGTCGGCGGCGCCGTCGTCGCCGCGATCCTGTTCGTCGTCGTCGAGCTGCGCTCGTCCGAGCCGCTCGTGCCGCTCACCCTCTTCCGCGACGCCACCTTCACCCTCGCCACGATCGCCTCGATCGCGACGGGCCTGGCGATGTTCGGCACCTCGGTGTTCCTCAGCCAGTACATGCAGATGGCCCGTGGCGCCACGCCCACCGAGGCCGGGATCATGACCATCCCGATGATCGGCGGTCTGCTGGTGTCGTCGATCGTCGTCGGCGCGCTGATCTCGCGCTTCGGCCGGTGGAAGCCGTTCCTCATCGCCGGCGGCATCCTGCTCATCGCCGGATCGTTCCTGCTGTCCACCATCCATTACGACACGAACTTCGCGCTCGTCTCGGTCTACATGGCGCTGCTCGGGGCCGGCGTCGGCATGACGATGCAGAATCTCGTCCTGGTCGTGCAGAACACCGCGAATCCCGCTCAGATGGGAGCGGCGAGCTCGGGAGTGACCTTCTTCCGCAGCCTCGGCGGCACCATCGGCGTCTCGGTCATGGGCGCGGCGCTGGCGAGCATGGCGACGAGCCTCTTCACCGACCGGGCCGACGATCTGCGCACGGCCATCATGGGCCTGGGTGCGGGCGGCGCCGCGGTCGCCGAGAGCCTGCAGTCGGGCACGATCCCGCAGGTGTCGATGCTGCCCGAGAGCGTGCGCGTGATCGTCGAGGACATCTACGCGCAGTCGATCGCGCACTCGTTCCTCATCGCGGTGCCCGTCGCCGTGGTCAGCCTGGTCGCGATCCTGTTTCTGCCCAATCGTCCGCTCACCCGCATGACCACCTCCGAGCGGGTCGCGGCGAGCGAGGCCGACCTCGCCACGGTGTCAGTGCCCGAGGCCATGGCCACCCTCTCGGCGACCGGCACGGTACGGACGCAGGATGCCGGATCCCCGCGCCGTGCCCACGACGACGCTCGGATGGGAGAGGATGTCTGACGTGATGAGCGACGTGGACGAGGACCGCCGTGCAGCCGTGCACGCCCTGGAGTCGTCGTTCTCAGAGTTGATGACCGTGTTCCGCCGCTTCGTCTCGGAAGCGGCGGAACGGGTCAGCCCCGGGATGCTCCCCGCGACGTTCAAGGCCCTGTCGGTCGTCAGCCGCTTCGGTCCGCTCACTCTCTCGGCGCTGGCCGAGCGTCTGGCCGCCGACAAAGGCTTCCTCAGCCGCGGGATCAGCGAGCTCGAGGACCTCGGACTCGTCACGCGCACCCCCGACCCGAACGACGGTCGTTCCCGCCTCATCGCCGTGACCGAGCTCGGCCACGCGCGCCTCGCCGAAGCACGGGCTCCGCATGAGAGCCGCCTGTTCGAGGCCATCGCCGACTGGTCCATCGACGACATCCGCCACCTCTCGACGCTGCTCCACGCGCTCGCGGTGGGGGAAGTGCCCTCGCGCGACTGAGCGGCGCCCGACCGTGGGGCGCGGCATCCGGGGAACCGGGCTTCGCGCCACGGTGACGGAGCCGAAACACCGCCGAGACAATGGCGCGCTTAGCTGGGTTCACGCGCGGCGGAGTCGCCGCGTGGCGGCCCCGGCGAGAGAGAGCGCACGATGAGATTCCGATCGACGCGTCCCGAGACAGCCCTTCTCCCCGCTCCGGCGGTGCCCGAGTCCATGAGGGCCGTGGTGTTCGATGATCCCGGCTCGCCCGAGGTGCTGCGCACGGCGCAGGTGCCCGTGCCCACACCCGTGCTGAGCGAAGTGCTCGTGCGGGTGGTCGCCGCGGGCGTGAACCCCATCGACGCCAAGACGCGCGCGGGCCGCGGCCTGTCGGCGGCGATCGAGCACGGCCCGTGCGTCCTCGGCCTGGACGTGAGCGGCGTGGTCGTGCGCACGCCCTTCGACGCGCACCCGTTCCCGGTGGGTACCGAGGTGTACGGCATGGCGGCGGTACCCCGCACGCCGGGAGCGTACGCCGAGTACGCCGTGGTGCCCACCCTCTCGCTCGCGCGCAAGCCCTCGTCGCTCTCGCACGTCGAGGCCGCGGGCGTCCCCGTCGCCGCACTCACGGCGTGGGGGGTCGTCGTCGAAACGGCCCTCGCGCACCAGGGGCAACGCATCCTCATCCACGCCGGCGGGGGCGGTGTGGGCCACTTCGCGGTGCAGTTCGCCGCGTATTTCGGCGCCCACGTCATCGCCACGGGTTCGGGGCGCACCCTGGACTGGCTGTCGGAGCTCGGCGCGGCACAGGTCGTCGACTACACCTCCGAGCGCTTCGAGGACGTCGTGGAGCCCGTCGACGTCGTCGTCGACCTGATCGGCGACGTGGCGGACGACACCGGCACCCGCTCGCTCGACGTGATCAAGCCGGGCGGCCTGCTGATCGAGGTGCCGACCGGTGCGTGGCCGGGGTTCCGCGAGGCCGCCGCGGCCCGCGGCATCCGTTCCACGGATTACAAGACGATCCCCGACGGCGGGGCGCTCGCGACGATCGCGCGCCTGCTCGACTCCGGCGCGGTGCGCGCGTACGTGGATCGCGTGTTCGACCTGGCCGACGCCGCCGCGGCCCACGCCGAGCTGGAGCGGGGCCATACGCACGGGAAGATCGTCCTGCACGTGAGCGACGACTGATCACGCGGCGAGACGGCGACGCCCCTCGTCGACGACCTCGTCGGCCACCTCGTCCAAGAGGGGCGAGGTGAGGTTCCACCGCTGCCAGAACAGCGGCACGTCGATCGGGTCGGCGGCGAGCCGAACGAGGGATCCGGTGGCGAGGCCCCGCTCGGACTGGAAGCCGGGAAGCAGCCCCCAGCCCAGACCCAGTTCGATCGCCGTGGCGAAGTCCTGCGAGGCGGGCACGCGATGCCGCGGCGGCGCCGCGGCCGAGACGCCGCGCCGCGTGAGCCACCGGGTCTGCAGGTCGTCGCGGCGGTCGAAGTCGACCAGCGGCGCGTCGGCGAGCGCCTCGGCGTCCGCGCCGCGGGCGAACCAGCGGGCGGCGAAAGCGGTCGTGGCGACCGCCTCGTAGCGCAGGATGCCGAGCCGGCTCACCCGGCATCCCGCCACCGGCGCCTCGCGCGAGGTCACCGCCGCCATGACGGTGCCCGACTCCAGCAGGCCCGCCGTGAAGTCCTGGTCGTCGCGGTGCAGGTCGAAGACGACCTCGCGCCGCGCGGCGACGCGCGCCAACGGCGGCAGGAACCACGTCGCGAGCGAGTCGGCGTTCACGGCGAGCGGAAGGGATGCCACGGCCCCGCCCTCCGCGCCGATCGCGGCGAGGGCGTCGTGCTCGAGCAGCGCGAGCTGTCGCGCGAGACGCACCACCGCGTCTCCGGCCTCAGTCGCCCGGACGGGCTTGGAGCGCACGAGCAGGACCCGCCCGAGCTGGTCCTCGAGCGTGCGGATCCGCTGACTCACCGCGGACGGGGTTACGCGCAGCCGACGGGCGGCGGCATCCAGGGTCCCTTCCTCCACCACCATGGCGAGGGTGCGGGCGAGATCGAGCGGGATCGACATGAAGCGATGCTAATGGCCCTGCAGAATCCTGAGCTGTGCTTCTTTTGCGCCGCACCCTATCGTCGTCGATGTGCTGCCCTCCGTCGTCGCCGGTCTCGGACTCGGCTTCTCGCTCATCGTCGCCATCGGCGCCCAGAACCTCTTCGTGCTGCGCCAGGGCATCCGTCGCGAGCACGTCCTCGCCGTCGTCGTGGTGTGCGCGGTCTCGGACGCGGCCCTGATCCTGCTCGGGGTCTCGGGAGTCGGTCTGGTGCTGCAGGCCGTGCCGTGGCTGCTCGTCGCGGTGCGCTGGGCGGGCGCCGCCTTCCTGCTGGGCTACGCGCTGCTCGCGGCACGGCGAGCCGTGCGGCCGACCGGCCGGACGTTGCACGTCGACACCGGCTCCCCCTCCCCCGCCGTGGGGGCCGTCGCGGTGCGCAGCCGGACCGGGCTGACCGCGACCGTGGCGACCTGCCTCGCCCTCACCTGGCTCAACCCGCACGTCTACCTCGATACGGTCTTCCTGCTCGGATCCGTGGCCTCGACCCACGGCGACGGGCGGTGGGGTTTCGCGCTGGGCGCGAGCCTGGCGAGCCTGGTGTGGTTCGCCGCCCTCGGCTACGGGGCGCGCTACCTCGGGCGCTGGCTCGACACCCCACGCGCGTGGCGGATCGTGGATGCCGTGATCGCGATCGTCATGCTCGTCCTCGCCGTGTCGCTGGTGCTGCCGCACTGACGTCCGCCACAACACCGATGATGGAGTGATGAGAACGGTGACGATCACGGTCAGCGGCCGCGTCCAAGGTGTGGGTTTCCGCTACGCCCTGCAGCGCGAGGCGATGCGGCGAGGAGTCGCCGGGTGGGTGCGCAATCGGCGCGACGGCCGAGTCGAAGCCCGCCTCGCCGGTGACGCCGACGCCGTCGAGGATGTCATCGCCTGGGCGCACGACGGGCCGCCCGCGGCAGCGGTGGACGACGTCGACTCGCTCGACGAGGCGGCCGAGGACGCGACCGGTTTCGAGATCCGACCGACAGCCTAGGCGGGAACGCCGGCCCGGAGCTCGGCCAGCACGTCCGCCGCGTCGTCGAAGCGCGTGAGCCCCGCCGCCTGGCCGGCCCACAGCGACAGCAGTTCCGCGTCGCCCGACGCGGCGGCGGCCTGACGGAACACCCCGGTCAGCCAGTTCTGCGCGGGGAACGGCGCGATCTCGCCCGCCGCCTCGATCCTTCGGACGGCCTCGTTCGGGATGCCGCGCGCCATCCTGCCGCTCATCGCCCGGGTCAGGACGGTGTCGGTGTCCGCCGCCCGCGCGATCGCCGCACGATGCGCCGCCGTGGCCGCCGACTGCCGCGTCCGCAGGAACGCGGTCCCCACCTGCACGCCCGCGGCACCGAGCGCGAAGGCGGCGGCGACGCCGCGCCGGTCGGCGATGCCGCCCGCGGCGATCACGGGCACGCCGACGGCGTCGACCACCTGGGGCACGAGGGCGAAGGTCCCGACCAGCGAGGCGGCCGGATCGCGAAGGAACGACACGCGGTGGCCCCCGGCCTCCATCCCCGTCGCGACGATCGCGTCGACCCCCGCCGCGTCCAGCGCGACGGCCTCGGCGACCGAGGTGGCGGTGCCGACGACGCGGATGCCACGCTGTCGCGCGCGGGCGAGGATGCCGGCATCCGGGATCCCGAACACCAGGCTCAGGACGTCGGGCCGCGCCGACAGGACGGCGTCCAGCTGATCGTCGACGTCCGGCAGGAACGCCGCGGGAAGGGCGGGCCGCGCCACGCCCGCGCGAGCGAAGAGCGGCTCGGCGGCGTCCAGGGCCGCCGTCGCGTCGACGGTGTCGGGGGTGACCTCGTCGCCGCGCGGCATCCACAGATTCACCGCGACCGGGCGCGCGGTCGCCGCCCGCAGCGCGGCGACGGTGTCGTGGATGCGCTGCGGTGAGTATCCGTACAGGCCGAACGAACCGAGACCTCCGCCGTCGCTGACCGCGGCGGTCAGAGCCACCGACGACAACCCGCCGAACGGGCCGAGCACGACGGGGGTGTCGACACCCAGCAGGTCGGTCAGGCGGTTCATAGCGCTCAGGACGGGTCGGGACCGTCGAGGGGTCGCAGCAGACGGTCGAGGAAGCGGCGCGTGCGCTCCTTCTGCGGCTGGGTGAACAACCGCGCGGGAGCCCCGCGCTCGACGATCACCCCACCGTCGAAGAAAAGGACCTCATCAGCGACCTGCCGGGCGAAACCCAGCTCGTGCGTGACGATCACCATGGTCCAGCCCTCGTTCGCGAGCTCGCGCAGGACCGTCAACACCTCGCCCACCAGCTCGGGATCGAGGGCGCTGGTCGGCTCGTCGAAGAGCAGCAGCTGCGGTTCGAGCGCCAAGGCGCGGACGATGCCGACGCGCTGCTGCTGTCCGCCCGACAGCTCCGAGGGGTAGGCGTCGCGCTTCTCGGCGAGACCCACGCGGGCCAGCAGCCGCTCGGCCCGGGCGACGGCCTCGGCCTTGGGGACGCCGTGCGCCTGCACCGGTCCCTCGATGACGTTCTGCAAGACCGTCAGGTGCGGGAACAGGTTGTGATGCTGGAAGACCATCGCGGAACGGTCCCGCAGAGCGGTGCGATCGGCCTTGGAGACCTTCTGCGCGAAGTCCACGCGCGGTCCCCCGTCGAACGCGACCACTCCGGCGTCAGGCGTCTCGAGGCCGTTCAGGCAGCGCAGCACCGTGGTCTTGCCCGAACCCGAAGGACCGATCAGCACGAGGACGTCGCCGCGGCGCACCTCGAGGTCGACGCCGGCGAGGACGCGGTTGCTGCCGAAGCTCTTCTCGAGCCCGCTGACGGCGAGCAGGGGGGCGGTGGGGTCAGTGGGCGACATGGCGGTCCAACCTCTTCTCCAGGGCGTTCTGAGCGAACGACAGCACGAGGCAGAACAGCCAGTAGATCAGCGCCGCCTCGAGATAGACGGCCATGAACTCGTACGAGAAGGCCGCGATGTTCTGCGCCTGCCGGAACAGCTCCGACACCAGGATCAGGGATGCCAGGGAGCTGTCCTTGACGAGCGAGATGAAGGTGTTCGACAGCGGCGGCACCGACACCCGAGCGGCCTGCGGAAGGATGATGCGCGAGAGGGTCTTGCCGCGCGACAGCCCGACGGTGTGCGCCGCCTCCCATTGACCCCGCGGGACCGAGAGGATCGCCGCGCGGATGACCTCGGCCGCGTAGCCGCCGACGTTCAGCGAGAAGGCGATGATCGCGGCGGGGAACGGATCGATCGTCAGGCCCACCGCGGGCAGACCGTAGAAGATCACGAAGAGCTGCACCAGCAGCGGCGTGCCGCGGATGATCGAGATGTAGAAGCGGGCGATCCCCGACAGCACGACGTTGGGTGAGAGCCGCAGCAGCGCCATCAGCAGGGCGATCACCAGACCGATGGCGAAGGATGCCAGCGACAGCGGGATCGTGCCCGTGATCCCGGCCAGGACCATCGGCCAGAACGAATCCAGCAGCAACGTCCATAGGTCGTTCATGGGCCTCCTCTTGCCTGACGGACGAACACGCGGATCATCCGCCTCTCACGCTAGGGGGTGCGAGGCGGATGATCCGCGGGGTTTACAGGGCGCGGACGCTCACTGCGTGACGTCGGCGCCAAAGTACTTCTCGCTGATCTGGGTCAACGTCCCGTCGGCACGCAGCTCCTCGAGGGCGCCGTCGACGGCCTCGGCGAGCTTGTCCTGCCCCTTCTTGAACGCGAAGGCGCTCTCGGAGGTGTCCTCGGTCTCGGCCGCGATCTTCAGGCCCGTCGGGCTGTTCGTCTTCTCGTAGTCGAGGTAGGTGAGCTGGTCGTTGATCGTGGCATCCACGCGGCCCTGCTTGAGGAGGGCGACCGCCTGGGCCCAGCCCTCGACGGCCTCGACCTGAGCGCCGCTGGAGGTCGCGAGCTCGTACCAGTTGCTCGT
>NZ_CAJYPF010000035.1 GCF_913776565.1 uncultured Microbacterium sp.
CCGTCGGCGTGGGCGTCGTGAGCGTTCCCGCGATGGCCAACGCCGTCACGCCGGCGGCGACGTAGGCCGTGGCCGGCACCCGTCGGAACCAGGGGGCGCGCTTCTCGGCACGGGTCGGGGTGAAGCCGAGCTCGCCCATCGCGTCGTCGTCGTCATCGTCCTCGACGTCCGAGTCATCGTCGTCGGTGCCCACGGCATCGAGGGTCACGGGGACGAAGTCGCCCGCCGCGACGCCGGCAGCGGTGCGCGCGGCGCCGAGGGCGATGATGGCCTTGGGGTCGGCGTCGACGGCGATGGGCCGGTCGAAGCGCTCCGAGAGCAGCTGCGCGACACGGGGGATGCGCGAGGTGCCGCCCGTGAGCAGGATCGCGTCGAGATCCTCGGGGGTGAGGCCGGACTGCTCGAGGGCGATCTCGAGCACCTCGACCGTGCGCTCGATCTCCGGCTCGATCATGTCCTCGAACTCGGCGCGCGTCAGGCGCACCGCGCCGTGGCCCTCGCCGACCAGGACGGGGACGACGGCCTCGCCGTCGAACGACAGCGACTCCTTCGCGTCGACGCACTCGCGCCGCAGCGAGGCCAGTGCCATGCGCATGCCGGGATCGCCGGCGGCCGAGGTCAGCGCCGAGGCGGGGATGCCCGCGGCCTTGACCGTGTGCCGCAGGACGATGTCGTCGAAGTCGGCGCCACCCAGATCCGGGATGCCGACCGGCGCACCGACGAAGTCGACGCGGCCGTCGATGGTCTTCTGCAGGATGACGGTGTCGAAGGTGCCGCCGCCGAAGTCGTAGACGGCGAGAGCGCGGCCGATGTCAAGGGGGTGCGTCGATTCGTAGTGGCGCGCCGCCGCCTCGGGCTCGGTGATGACCTGGACGTCGTTCCACCCCAGTCGGCCGACGGCGTCCTGCACCAGGCGGGTGCGGTACTCGCCCCAGGTGACGGGGACCGAGACGGCGATGCCGGCGGGGTGCTGGCCTTCCCGCTCGACCGCGGTTCCGATGACCCAGCCGACCATGAGGGCGTAGAGGTCCTGCGGCGAGAAGCGGCGGTCCCCCGCCACGATGGGCACGTCGTCGCCGATGCGGCGCTTGAATTCGCGCACGAGGCGCTCGGGCTGAGCGGTGCCGCGTCGCTCCGCGGCATCGCCGAACAGCAGGCCGCTGTCCGAGACGAAGACCGTGGTCGGCGTGTTGTCGGCGTTGCGCCCCAGCGGCAGCGGGGCCGCCACCAGCGCACCGTCAGGCGCGGTGCGCGCTGTTGCGGCCGCCGTCCTGCTCGTTCCGACATCGATCGCCAAGTAGTACGGCGTTGCCATGTGCTTCGACCCCCCGAAGGCGCGCAGGAACGCCGAAGCGCCCCTGAATCCCCCGATTCCCCGGGCTCGACGACGAGCCCCTTTTCGTTCCGCCCGCGGGTACCCCCTGTACCCACCAGCGCTGGTGGGATGAGTGTGTCACACCTGAGAACCGGATGAAAGAGTGGGTGACGCTGCGTTGCCCTCTGTGATAAAGCATTTCGCCCGTGGGGCGAAGGTGGCTCCGGAGGGACGCCCGCGGCCCCGCTCCTCACGGGGAGGGGTGGCTCGCGAGTGCTGGCACTCGCGTTGCGTGAGTGCCAGCGCTTCTCTACACTCGCATTAGCACTCTCCCCGCGTGAGTGCTGAAAAGTCTTCTGTAACGAGAAAGAAGAGGTAGACCGTGTCGGTTTCCATCAAGCCGCTCGAGGACCGCATCGTCATCAAGCAGGTCGAGGCTGAGCAGACCACCGCGAGTGGTCTCGTCATCCCCGACACCGCCAAGGAGAAGCCGCAGGAGGGCGAAGTCGTCGCCGTCGGCCCCGGCCGCATCGACGACAACGGCAACCGTGTCCCCCTCGACGTCGCCGTCGGCGACCGCGTGCTCTACAGCAAGTACGGCGGCACCGAGGTCAAGTTCGGCGCCGAGGAGTACCTCGTGCTCTCGGCCCGCGACGTCCTGGCGGTCGTCGTCCGCTGATCGCGACTCCACGAAGACCCCGGGTGCCCTGGCATCCGGGGTCTTCGTCTCTTCTCCGCCGCATCGTGGCAGGAAAGAGTGGTCCCGGCGGGCTCCTGGTCGAGGGGCGCGCGTAGGCTGAGTCGGTGACCCCGCCTGCTGCCGCTCCGACCGGCGGGACCACCCGCGGCGCTCTCTACGCCCTCGGGGCCTACCTGCTGTGGGGCGTGCTGCCCATCTACTTCCTGCAGCTCAAGCCGACCGGCGCCTTCGAGGTCGTGGCCTGGCGCATCGTCTTCGCGTTCGTCTTCTGCCTGCTCCTGCTCACGGTGCTGCGTGCCTGGCCCGCCTTCGTGCGCATCGTCCGGCAACCCCGGCTGATGGGACTCACCGCGCTCGCCGGCGTCCTGATCTACGTCAACTGGCAGACCTACCTCTACGGGGCGCTCAACGAGCACGTCATCGAGACAAGCCTGGGCTACTTCATCAATCCGATCGTGACCGTGCTGCTCGGGGTGATCGTGCTGCGCGAGCGCTTGCGCGTGCTGCCCTGGATCGCGGTGGGCATCGCGGTGCTGGCGGTCGTCATCATCGTGGTCGGGTACGGGGCCTTCCCCTGGATCGCCTTGACGCTGGCCTTCTCCTTCGGTTTCTACGGCCTGGTCAAGAAGCAGATCGGACCCTCGGTGGATGCCGTGAGCGGGCTGACGCTGGAATCCTTCTGGTTGCTGCCGATCGCCGGCATCCAACTCGCCGTCGTCGCGAGCACCACGGGCATCACCCTCGGTACCGCCGGTGCCGTGCACACGATCCTGCTGCTGCTCGCGGGTGCTGTGACGGCCGTGCCGCTGCTGCTGTTCGCGTCGGGGGCTCGCCGCGTTCCGCTCACGGTGATCGGTCTGCTGCAGTTCATCGCGCCGATCCTGCAGTTCGTCATCGGCGTCTGGGTGCTGCACGAACCCATGACGACCGAGAGATGGATCGGTTTCGCGCTCGTCTGGGTGGCCCTCGTCATTCTGAGCGTCGATTCGCTCGTCGCCGCGCGCCGTCCCGTCCCGTCGTAGAGGACGTCGCCGAACCGGTCTGAGCGGCCCGGCGCTGCGCTTCGCGGCCGCGGCGGAGTCGCGCCATACCGTGTCCGGTGCCGCCGCGGCGGAACCGTTATGGGCCCGTGACCGCGGCGACGCACATCGTTAACGAACGGCAACATGCGCAAAACCTGCGCCCGATTAGGTTGGGGACACCAGGTGACCCGATGGGTCGCCCAACGTTCATTCACAGCAAGGAGCACTATGAACGTCTTCCCGCGCACGCGCAGCGCCCGCATCCTCGGCGGCATCGCCCTGGTCGGCGCCAGCGCGCTCGTCCTCGCCGGTTGCTCCGGCGGCGGCAGCGACGCCGCCGCCCCCAGCGCATCCTCCGGCGGGGGCGCAACGTCCACCGCCGACGGCACGTTCCACGTCGGCACGATCCTCCCGGCCACCGGTAACCTCGCCTTCCTCGGACCGCCCGAGGTCGCCGGTGTCAAGCTCGCGATCAAGGACATCGAGGCGACGGGCGACGCGTTCCCGTTCACGACCGAGCTGACCGAGCGCGACTCCGGTGACACCACCACCGACATCGCCACCCAGTCGGCCACCGAGCTCGTCGACGCCGGCGCCGACGTGGTCATCGGTGCGGCCTCGTCGGGCGTGTCGTTCACGTTCATCGACCAGCTGGTCAACGCGGGTATCGTCCAGATCTCGCCCGCCAACACCTCGCCCGACTTCACCACCTACGCGGACGACGGGTACTACTGGCGTACGGCCCCCTCCGACGTGCTGCAGGGCCGCGTGCTCGGCAACCTGATGGTCGGGGACGGCGCCGCCAACGTCGGCATCATCTACATCAACGACCCGTACGGCATCGGCCTCAAGGACAACGCCACGACGGCCATCGAGGCCGCCGGTGGACAGGTCTCGGCCGCCGTCCCGTACAACCCGGGCGACACCGTCTTCACGTCGCAGGTCGACCAGGTGCTCGCGTCGAAGCCCGACGCGATCGCCGTCATCGCCTTCGAAGAGACCTCGTCGATCATCCCCCAGCTCGTCAGCACCCAGGGCTACGCGGCCTCGAAGGTGTACTTCGTCGACGGCAACCTGTCGAACTCGTACGAGTTCCCCGCCGGAACCCTCCAGGGCGCCAAGGGCACGCTGCCCGGCAACCCGGCCGACACCACCTTCCAGAGCCGCCTGAAGGAGGTCGATCCCGCGCTGACGGACTACAGCTACGCGCCGGAGTCCTACGACGCGGTCATCGTGGCGGCCCTCGCCGCCGCGCAGGCCAAGGACGACTCGGGAACCGCCATCCGCGACAACCTGCAGTCGGTCTCGGAGGGCGGCGAGAAGTGCACCACCTTCGCCGACTGCCTCGCGCTGATCAACGAGGGCAAGGACATCGACTACGACGGTGTCTCGGGTCCGATCACGTTCGACGCCAACGGCGACCCCACCGAGGCGTACATCGGCATCTACCAGTACGGCGCCGACAACAAGTACACGCTCCTGAACACGGAGTTCGGTTCGCTCAACGAGTGACCTGACCTCCCCCCGAGGGCCCGGATCCCAGGATCCGGGCCCTTCGGCGTCTCTGCGGTGCGCATCCGACGAGCCCCCCTCGACCGAGACCGCCTCAGCCGGCGGGTGTCAGTCCGCACACCCGCGCGGTGAGCGCGAGCAGCGTGTCGGCGACCTCCTGCGACCGCTCGAGGGGGATGGCCACCTCCCGCCCGTCGATGCGCACGACGAGGTCGAACAGGGTGCCCACCTTGTCCTCGGCGATCGCGTGGGCGTCGCAGCGCTGGGGGACGACGGCGACGTCGATGTGCGACGGCTGGTCCTGCGCGTTCACGGCTACCTGCAGCGGAGCCTCTCCTCCGTCCGCGAAGCGCAGCAGCACGGTGCCGCGCAGGGCGACGAGCTCGATCGTGCCGGTTCCGACGCCGGACGGGGCGACGTCCACGCGCAGCGCAATGGTCCCGTCCACGCCGGCGGAAGCCCCTACGGCCCGAACGCGGGCGACGGATGCCATGTCCTCCTGGTCGCAGGCGGTGGCGCCCGCCCGCCCGAGGACGTCGAGCGCGTCGTCGGGCGGGACGCTCACCGACAGGCCGTCGACCGTGAAAGTCGCTTGCGCGTCCCCGGGGTCGTCGATGCATCGCACGGCGGGCAGGACGACCGGGAGGTCGACGGTGCGGCCGGGGTCGAGGGTGACGGGGCGACGGGCGTCCCATTCCGCGGGCTCTCTCAGCGCGGGTGACAGGAGCGCGGCCGTCGTGAAGGTCTCGGCGGAGCCTGAGGTGTTGGTCACCCGCAGTTGCACGCGTCCCGCTGCGATGTCGCCCCGCTGCTGGACCACCGCGGCCGTGAAGGACGGGGACGGCGCCGGTGATGCGGAACACGCCGCGAGCGCGACGCCCACCGTGGTGAGCGCCGCACTCGCGGCGTGCAGACGGGGGATCAGGCCCCGTCGTGGTTCTTGCTGTCTCGTTTGGCGTCCTCGTCGGCGGCCAGGGTGCCCAGATACAGCTCGATCACGCGAGGATCGGTCAGCAGCTCGCGACCGGTCCCGGTGTACGCGTCCTTGCCCTGGTCGAGCACGTATGCCCGGTGGCAGATCTGCAGGCAGCGACGGGCGTTCTGCTCGACCATGATGATCGTCACGCCGGCGCGGTTGATCTCGGCCACGCGCAGGAACGTCTCGTCCTGGCGCACGGGCGACAGGCCCGCCGACGGCTCGTCGAGCAGCAACACGGACGGGTCCATCATGAGGGCGCGACCCATCGCGACCATCTGACGCTCACCGCCCGAGAGCGATCCGGCTCGCTGCTTGCGGCGCTTGGCGAGCTCGGGGAACAGTCCCGACACGAAGTCGAAGCGCTCGGCGAACACCTTCGGCCGCTGGAAGAGGCCCATCTGCAGGTTCTCTTCGATCGACAGGCTCGGGAACACGTTGTTGTTCTGCGGGACCATGCCGACGCCCTTGGCGACGAGCTTGTCGGCCTTGAGCGAGGTGATGTCCTCGCCGTTGAGCAGCACGGCTCCGCCGCGGATCTTCACCTGACCGAAGATCGCCTTGAGCAGCGTCGACTTACCTGCGCCGTTCGGGCCGATGATGCCGATCAGGTCGCCCTGATAGGCGTCGACGGTGCACCCGTTGAGGATGTTGACGCCGGGGAGGTACCCGGCGACGAGGTCGTCGGTGCGCAGCACCGGGGTGCGCGTGGCGGTGTCGGTCATCAGAGCTTCCCGTCCTTCTCGTCGGCGATGAGCTCCGCCTCCGCCTCGGCGGCGGCTTCGGCCTGGATGGTCTCCAGCTGCGAGGTGGTCATGTCGCCCAGGTCGGTGTCGTGGTGCGCGCCGAGGTACGCGTCGATCACGGCCTGGTCGGTCATGACGGTCTCGGGCGGTCCCTCGGCGACGACGCGGCCCTCGGCCATGACGACGACCCAGTCGGAGATGTGGCGCACCATGTGCATGTCGTGCTCGACGAAGAGCACGCTCATCCCCTCCTTCTTCAGGTCGAGGATGTGCCCGAGCAGGCTCTGCGTGAGCGCCGGGTTGACGCCGGCCATGGGCTCGTCGAGCATGACCAGCTTCGGGTCGCTCATGAGCGCCCGCGCCATCTCGAGCAGCTTGCGCTGACCGCCCGACAGCGAGGCGGCGAAGTCCTCGCGCTTGGCATCCAGCTTGAAGCGGCGCAGCAGGTCGTCGGCGCGCTCGGTGTTGGCCTTCTCCTGCGAGCCCCAGATCGAGGGGATCAGCGCGCGGAAGATGTTCTCGCCCTTCTGCCCGCGGGCGCCCAGCAGCATGTTCTGCAGCACGGTGAGGCGGCCCAGCGACTTGGTCAGCTGGAAGGTGCGGACCATGCCCTTGCGCGACACCTTGAAGGCCGGGACATTGGCGAGGTTGTCGCCCTCGAAGCTCCAGCGGCCCGTGTTGGGCTTGTCGAAGCCGGTGAGCAGGTTGAACAACGTGGTCTTGCCCGCGCCGTTCGGTCCGATGAGGGCCGTGATCTGGCCACGGGGGATCTCGAGGTGCTCGACGTCGACGGCCTTGAGGCCGCCGAACTGGCGGGTGACCCCGTCGGCGACGACGATCGGATCGACCTTCGCGCAACCGGGTCGGACCTCGCCCTGGACGAGCGGGTGGGTGACGGTCGTGTCAGACATTGAACGACAGCTCCTTCTTGTTGCCGAAGATGCCCTGTGGCCGGAAGATCACCAGGAGCATGAGGCCGATGCCGACGAGGATGAAGCGCACCTGACCGGTCTGCGTGCTGGACATGAAGCCCAGGATGCCGACATCGCGCAGTCCCACGATGATGCCGTTCGACAGCGACAGCAGCACCCAGAACAGCATCGCTCCGACGATGGGGCCGAGCAGGGTCGCCGCTCCACCCAGCAGCAGGGCGGTCCAGATGAAGAACGTCAGCGCCGTTCCGTAGTTCCCGGGCTGGACGGCGCGGGGGAGGATGAACACCACTCCCGCGAGGCCGCCCATGACACCGCCGAGCACGAGCGCCTGCATCTTGTACGAGTACACGTTCTTGCCGAGGCTGCGCACGGCATCCTCGTCCTCGCGGATGCCCTTCACGACACGGCCCCAGGGGCTGCGCATCAGAAGGAACACGAGCAGGGTGGCGATGAGGACCAGGCCCCAGCCGAATACGCGCACCCACCAGTCGTTCGCCGAGTAGGTCCACGGGCCGATGCCGTAGGTGCCGGCCGGCAGGGGGTTGATCGCCTGGAACTCGCGGTTGTAACCGTTCAGGCCCTGCGAGCCGCCGGTGACGTCGGTGAGCCCGACGGTCGAGACCACGTATCGCACGATCTCGGCCGCGGCGATCGTCACGATGGCCAGATAATCCGCCCGCAGGCGCAGGGTCGGGATGCCCAGCAGGAATGCGAAGAGCACCGAGGCGACGATCGCGGCGAGGATCGCGAGCCACACGGGCGCGGCGAACGACAGGGTCGCGATGGCGAAGGCGTACGCGCCGACGGCCATGAAGCCCGCCTGACCGAAGTTGAGCAGCCCGGCGTAGCCGAAGTGCACGCTGAGGCCGATCGCGGCCAGGGCGTAGGCCGCGGTGGTCGGGCTGATGAGCTCGCCCGCAGCATTGTTGAAGATCGAAAGCCAGTCCATGTCGTCTTTCCTCAGCCGATCCGCTCTTTACGACCGAGCACACCCTGCGGCCGGAAGAGCAGCACGCCGATGAGCACGATCAGGGCCACCGCGTACCGGAGGTCCGGCGGGATGACGATGGTGGACAGTTCCGTGATGATGCCGATGATGAGCGAGCCCACCAGCGCGCCGAACGCGCTGCCGAGGCCGCCCAGGGTGACGGCGGCGAACAGCAGCAGCAGGATCGCGAAGCCCATGTCCCACGTGACTCCGCGGTAGAGGCCGTACAGCACGCCCGAGAGTCCCGTCAGCGCACCGGCGAGCACCCACACGATGCGGATGACGCGGTCGACGTTGATGCCCGAGGCGGCGGCGAGCGAGGCGTTGTCGCTCACGGCACGCGTCGCCTTGCCGATGCGGGTGCGCGTGAGGAAGTAGGCCACCAGGGCGAGCATCACGATGCTCACGCCCATGCTGATGATCGAGGTCAGCGTCACGGTCACCGGGCCGATGGTCACGTTGTCGGTGATGCCGGTGTCGATGTTGCGGGTGCCGCCGTCGAAGAAGTACAGGTACAGGTAGCGCAGCACGATCGACAGACCGATCGTGACGATGAGGACCTGGACCAGGCCGACGCCGCGCTTGCGCAACGGTTTGAAGAGCACGGCATCCTGGGTCCAGCCGAGGGCGGCGGACAGCGCCACGGTGAGCAGGATCGCGAGCAGGATGTTCCAGCCCATCGCCGTGAAGACGTAGAAGATGATCGCGCCGAAGGTGAGCATCTCGCCGTGGGCGAAGTTGTTGACGCCGGTGGTGCCGAAGATCAGCGAGATGCCGATCGCGGCGAGGGCGAGCAGCAGGCCGAAGTTCAGGCCGTAGAAGAAGCGCGAGAAGAGCGTGTCCCAGATCGAACCGGACGCGGCCGTGCCCTCACCCGTGGGGAAGAGGACGTTCACCGTGTTGGTCGTGCCGATCGTGACGTCACGGGTGACGTTGTCGGGGTCGCGCGGAGCGACGCCGTCCGGGAGGGTGTCGACCTGCAGGGTCGCGGTGTATGCGCCGGGGCCCGGTACCGCGACGGCCCAGCGCCCGTCGGCGCCGGTCGTGCCGACCTCCGAGAAGCCGGAGCCCTCGACCGAGATCTGGACGCCCTCGATCGGTTCGTCGCCGGCGCGGATGATCCCGCCGATCGAGTACTGGGTCGAGACGTCTCCGGTTCCCGCGGATGCCGCGGGGGTCGGGGCCGGCGTGGTCTGCGCGTTCGCGGGCGTCGCGAACAGCAGGCTCAGGACGGCGATGGCGGCCGCGAGGAACGACACGAGGACGGCCATGCGGGGAAGGGTGCGCGATCGTATCGCGGTGGGGGAGGAATGACCCACGGAGTCTCCAGTTCGGCAGCGCTGACGAAGTCGTCCCGTCAGCTTCGACGGTCGACGCTACGAGCGTAATGTGTCGCGGGTGTTTCGCAGACCCCGTCGTTAGCGAACCGTGTCGTGCCCGTTGCGCTTCGGGGCCGAGGGCTGCGGGGAACAAACCCGGGCCCCCGACGCTTAGAATTCATGGCGGAGCGCTTCGCGGGCGCCCCGGCCGACGTCGTCCCCTTACTCGAGCAGGCGCCGCGCGCGCAGGAGGATCCATGGAACAGCACGACCCCTTCGGTTTCATCGGACTGACCTACGACGACGTGTTGCTGCTGCCCGGCCACACCGACGTGATCCCGAGCGAGGCCGACACCTCGTCGCGTCTGACCCGTCGGATCACCGTGGCCACCCCGCTGCTCTCGAGTGCGATGGACACCGTCACCGAGGCCCGCATGGCGATCGCGATCGCTCGCCAGGGCGGCATCGGCATCGTGCACCGCAACCTGTCGATCGAGGATCAGGCGGGCATCGTCGACCAGGTCAAGCGCAGCGAGTCGGGCATGGTGTCCAACCCCATCACCACGAACCCGGATGCCACGGTGGCAGAGGTCGACGCGATGTGCGCGCAGTACCGCATCTCGGGTCTGCCGGTGGTCGATCCGGACGGCGTCCTGGTCGGCATCATCACCAACCGCGACATGCGGTTCGTGTCGGGCTTCGAGCGTCAGACCACCAAGGTCAAGGACGTCATGACCAAGGACGGGCTGATCACCGGTCACGTCGGCATCCACGCCAACGACGTCATCGCCACCTTCGCCAAGCACCGCGTCGAGAAGCTCCCGCTCGTCGACGACGAGGGCAAGCTCGCGGGTCTGATCACCATCAAGGACTTCGACAAGAGCGAGAAGTACCCCCTCGCCACCAAGGACGACCAGGGTCGGCTGCGCGTGGGCGCGGCGATCGGCTTCTTCGGCGACGCGTGGCAGCGCGCCGAGGCCCTGCGCGACGCGGGTGTCGACGTGCTCGTCGTCGACACCGCCAACGGCCAGTCGGCCGGCGTGATCGACATCGTGCGCCGGCTCAAGGCGGACGCCTCGTTCGACCACATCGACGTCATCGGCGGCAACGTCGCGACCCGCGAGGGCGCCCAGGCGCTGATCGATGCGGGAGTGGATGCCGTCAAGGTCGGCGTCGGGCCGGGCTCGATCTGCACCACGCGCGTCGTGGCCGGCGTCGGTGTGCCGCAGGTCACCGCGATCTACGAGGCCTCCCTCGCCGCGGTCCCCGCGGGGGTCCCCGTGATCGCGGACGGCGGACTGCAGTACTCGGGCGACATCGCCAAGGCCCTGGTCGCCGGTGCCGACACCGTCATGCTCGGGTCGCTCCTCGCCGGCACCGACGAGTCGCCGGGCGAGATCGTCTTCCAGGGCGGCAAGCAGTTCAAGCAGTACCGCGGCATGGGCTCTCTCGGCGCGCTGCAGACCCGTGGCAAGAAGACCTCCTACTCGAAGGACCGCTACTTCCAGGCCGACGTGCCCAGCGACGACAAGCTCATCCCCGAAGGCATCGAGGGTCAGGTGCCCTACCGCGGTCCCGTGGCGGCCGTGGCCTACCAGCTCATCGGCGGGCTGCGGCAGTCGATGTTCTACGTCGGCGCCCGCACGGTCGAAGAGCTCAAGGCCAAGGGCAAGTTCGTCCGCATCACCTCGGCGGGGCTCAAGGAGTCCCACCCGCACGACGTGCAGATCGTCGTCGAAGCGCCGAACTACAAGAAGTAGACGTCCCTCGAGGGGCCGGGCCGCATCGGTCCGGCCCCTCGTCGTTCCCGGATGCCGGCCCCTGCCTTCGGGGCGGGCCCGCCGCTACGCTGTGCGCATGCTCGGTCGGCGCACCCACCCCGACGCGTCACTGTCGGCGCGTCGTACCGAGGCGTTCACGGACGCGGTCTTCGCGATCGCGGCGACTCTGCTGGTGCTCGGTCTGACCGACCAGTCGCTCGGCGCGTTGCGGACGGACGCCGACCTGGCCGCGGGTCTGGTCTCTTTGGCGCACCCGGTGTTCTCGTTCGTCATCAGCTTCCTCATCCTGTGCGTGATGTGGATGACGCACGTGCGCCAGTTCGAGTGGATCGTGCGCATCGACGACACCGGGATGTGGATCAACAACCTCCGCCTCCTGCTCGTGGTGCTCGTGCCCTTCACCTCGTCGCTCGACACCCTGCACGCCGATCTGCTGCTGGGACGAGTGCTGCTGCCGGTCAACTTCTTCCTGGCGATCGTCATGGGGTGGCTGCAGTGGGGGTGGGCGGTGCGCTCGGGCGCCATCGCGGATCTGACCGCGGAGGACGCCCGCCGGTTGGGGCGGGCGGGCCTGAGCGCGGTGGTCCTCAGCGCGGCCGCGATGCTGGCGAGTCCGCTGATCGGTTCGCTCGGATTCCTGCTGTTCGCGTTCGACGGCGTGCTGACCCGGGTGCTGCGCGGGGCGGACGCCCCTCTCTCGCCCGTCCGCGAACCCCGTGCCGGCGGCGATGTCGGAGGGCGCGGGTAGGCTGTTCGGGTGACCATGGAGATCGATCTCGGCCGAGCCAAGCGCGCCCGCCGCGCGTACACCTTCGACGACATCGCGGTCGTGCCGTCGCGGCGCACGCGCAATCCCGAAGACGTCTCGACGGCGTGGACGATCGACGCCTTCCCGTTCGAGATCCCGGTGCTGGGTGCGCCCATGGACTCGGTGGTCAGCCCGCGCACCGCGATCGAGCTGGGCCGCCTCGGCGGTCTCGGCGTGCTCGACCTCGAGGGTCTGTGGACCCGGTACGACGATCCCGAGCCGCTGCTCGCCGAGATCGCGACGCTGCCCGAGGCCGACGCCACGCGTCGGATGCAGCAGCTGTACTCCGAGCCCATCAAGCCCGAGCTCGTGCGCGACCGCCTCGCCGAGGTGCGCGCGGCCGGGGTCACCGTCGCGGGCGCCCTCACGCCGCAGCGCACGCACGACCTGTACGAGACCGTCGTCGCCGCCGGCGTCGACCTCTTCGTGATCCGGGGCACCACGGTGTCGGCTGAGCACGTCTCGAGCGTCGCCGAGCCCCTCAACCTCAAGAAGTTCATCTACGACCTCGACGTCCCCGTCATCGTCGGCGGCGCCGCCACCTACACCGCGGCTCTGCACCTCATGCGCACGGGCGCGGCCGGCGTCCTCGTCGGTTTCGGTGGGGGAGCGGCATCGACGACGCGCGCCACGCTGGGCCTGCACGCCCCGATGGCCACCGCCGTCGCCGACGTCGCCGGCGCCCGCCGGGACTACCTCGACGAGTCGGGCGGACGCTACGTGCACGTGATCGCCGACGGCGGTGTGGGCACCTCGGGCGACATCGTCAAGGCGCTCGCCATGGGCGCCGACGCTGTGATGCTCGGTGTCGCCCTGGCGCGCGCCACCGACGCGCCCGGCCGCGGCTTCCACTGGGGTCCCGAGGCGCACCACGCCAAACTGCCGCGCGGCCGCCGCGTCGCGGTCGACCGTGTCGGCCCCCTCGAGCAGATCCTGTACGGTCCGGCTCCGGTCGCCGACGGCACGGCCAACCTCATCGGTGCGCTCAAGAAGTCGATGGCCACGACCGGGTACTCCGACCTCAAGGAGTTCCAGCGCGTCGAGGTCGTCGTCGCCCCCTACGGGCACTGACCCGCGAGACCCGATGACGTCCACCTCCGTGACCCAGCCGCTGCCCCCGCAGGTCTTCCCGCCGACCCTGCGCGAGGTCATGCTGCGGCCGCGGTGGATCGCGCTGCTGGCGTTCTCGCTCGTGGTGGCCGGTGTGCTCGCCTGGCTCGGACAGTGGCAGCTCGGGCGCGCCGTGGACACGTCGCCGCCCGAACCCGGGCTGACCGAGACGGTCCAGCCCCTCGAGCAGGTCGTCCAGCCCGGCGACTATCTGCCCGAGCCCCTCGTCGGGCAGCGGGTCGCGGTGAGCGGCACGTGGGTGGCATCCGACTTCATCGTCGTGTCGTCGCGCTTCAACGACGACGTCGCGGGGTACTGGGTCACCGGTCAGCTGCGGGTCGCGGGCGCCGTCGCCCCGACGTCGATCGCCGTCGCGACGGGCTGGACGTCCTCGCTCGACGCGGCGAACGCCGCCGCCGCCGAGCTCGAGCGGCAGGTCGCGGCCGACCCCACCGCGGTGGTCCAGGTGACGGGCCGCCTGATCTCCGACGAAGGCCCCTCGGTGCCGCCCTCGGGCGCGGACCCGCTCACGATCACGCGCATGTCGCCGCCGATGCTGCTCGGCCGCTGGCACGACACCGCCGAGCTGAACGTCTACCGGCAGTACATCGCGTCGCAGACCGCGATCGGCCCGCTCGACGCCATCTCGTCACCGGCGCCCGACGAGCGTTCGCGCGTCAACTGGCTCAACATCTTCTACGCGGCCGAGTGGGCGATCTTCGCCGGCTTCGCGCTCTACCTCTGGTACCGCCTTGCCCGCGACGCGTGGGAGAAAGAGGTCGAGGACCTCGAAGACGAGCAGGCCGAGGCTCCGGTTGAAAGCTCCACGTCGAGCGGTGCGACGGGGGCCGCGGAATCCCGCGGGTAGACTGGCATCCATGCCCCGCGCCCCCAAGCTCGCCTCGTTCCCGGCGATCCGCGGAGCCCTGAAGTTCTACCAGATCTGCTCGATCATCACCGGTATCGGCCTGCTGCTGCTGGTCGCCGAGATGATCCTCAAGTACACGCCCATTCACGTGGAGCTGTTCCTGGGCGGATCGGGTGGCTTCCTGTGGTTCGCGGATGCCGTCCCCGGCCCCGACTGCCAGTGGTTCTCGCTGTTCGTGCCCGGCGGCAACGGGTGCGAGATCCTCTCGACCGGTGACGGCGTCAACGTCTCACTCGCGATTCTCGTCGCGCACGGCTGGTTCTACGTCGTCTACCTGATCTCGTGCTTCCGCGTGTGGAGCCTCATGCGGTGGCCCTTCCGCCGGTTCGTGTTCCTCGCCCTCGGCGGCGTCGTGCCCTTCCTGTCCTTCATCCTCGAGGTGCGCACCGCCCGCGGCGTGCGCGCCTACCTCGCCGAGCGCGAGGCCGCCCAGGCCTCGGCTCCCGTCCCCGCCCCGGAAGGCAACCGGTGACCGAACAGACCGAAACGTCCCAGCGTCCCGTCCTCGTCGTCGATTTCGGCGCCCAGTACGCACAGCTGATCGCCCGCCGCGTCCGCGAGGCCGGCGTCTACAGCGAGATCGTCCCGCACACCGCCTCGGCGGACGAGATCGCGGCGAAGAACCCCGTCGGCATCATCCTGTCGGGCGGACCGTCGTCGGTGTACGAGGACGGCGCGCCCAGCCTCGACGCGGGCGTCTTCGACCTCGACGTGCCTACGCTCGGCATCTGCTACGGCTTCCAGGTCATGGCCAAGGCGCTGGGCGGAGAGGTCGCCAACACGGGACTTCGCGAGTACGGGGCGACGGATGCCACGGTCGTCACCGAGGGAACCCTGCTGCAGGGGCAGCCCGCTGAGCAGAACGTGTGGATGAGCCACGGCGACCAGGTGTCGCGCGCGCCCGAGGGCTTCGACGTGCTCGCCCGCACGGCGCACACGCCCGTCGCCGCCTTCGCGAACGACGCCCGTCGCATGTACGGCGTGCAGTGGCATCCCGAGGTCAAGCACTCCGACCACGGGCAGAACGTGCTCGAGAACTTCCTCCACAAGGCGGCGGGGCTGCCCGCCGACTGGAACAGCGGCAACGTCATCGCCGAGCAGGTCGCACGCATCCGCGAGCAGGTCGGTACCGGTCGCGTCATCTCGGCGCTGTCGGGCGGCGTCGACTCCGCCGTGTCGACCGCCCTCGTGCACGAGGCCGTCGGCGACCAGCTCATCGCGGTGTTCGTCGACCACGGGCTACTGCGCAAGGGCGAGCGCGAGCAGGTCGAGAACGACTACGTCGCCTCGACCGGCGTGAAGCTCATCACCGTCGACGCGCGCGAGACGTTCCTGAACGCCCTTGCCGGGGTGAGCGACCCCGAGCAGAAGCGCAAGATCATCGGTCGCGAGTTCATCCGCGCGTTCGAGCAGGTGCAGGCCGACCTGGTCGCCGAGGCGAAGGCCGAGGGCGAGCAGGTGCGTTTCCTCGTCCAGGGCACGCTCTACCCCGACGTCGTCGAGTCGGGTGGCGGTGCGGGTACGGCCAACATCAAGAGCCACCACAACGTCGGTGGCCTGCCCGAGGACCTGCAGTTCGAGCTCGTCGAGCCGCTGCGCACCCTGTTCAAGGACGAGGTGCGCGCGATCGGTCGGGAGCTCGGTCTGCCCGAAGCCATCGTCGGGCGTCAGCCCTTTCCGGGGCCCGGTCTCGGCATCCGCATCGTGGGTGAGGTCACCGCTGACCGTCTCGAGATCCTGCGTGAGGCCGACGCCATCGCCCGTGCCGAGCTGACCAAGGCCGGCCTCGACGACGAGATCTGGCAGTGCCCCGTCGTGCTGCTCGCCGACGTGCGCTCGGTGGGTGTGCAGGGCGACGGCCGCACCTACGGCCACCCCATCGTGCTGCGCCCCGTCTCGTCCGAGGACGCGATGACGGCCGACTGGACGCGCCTGCCGTACGACGTGCTGTCGAAGATCTCGAACCGCATCACCAACGAGGTGCGAGACGTCAACCGCGTGGTGCTCGACGTCACGTCGAAGCCCCCGGGGACCATCGAATGGGAGTGAGCCTCGGCTGACTCCCCGTCATGACCGGCGCCGCCGTCCGACTCCGGACGGCGGCGCCGGCGTCGTGGTGCGGGATCGTCGCGCAAGGGTGGGGGAGGATGGGGGCGTGACTTCGGCCGACTTCCCCGACGCGTGGTACCTCATCCTGTCGAGCCGGCTCGTGCCCGACCTGGACGGCGGCTACACCATCTCCACGCTCGCCCGCGCGCGTCAGATGCGCGCCGCCGGCGCCGCCGCGCTTCTGCTGACCGTCGACCCGGCCGAGGTCGACGCGCACGCCGCGCACCGGGCGACGTTCGAGGAGCGGGGGGTGGCGGCATCCGGGATCTTCCTCAACCTGTTCGACGAGGCGGTCGACGCCGACGGAGGCGCCGCGGCGTGGGTGCGCGCGGCCGCACGAGCCGGGAACGCGGACCCCACGCTGGAGTACCGTCGCGTCGCCGGAGGTGCGATCGATCTGCCGGTGGTGATCGACCCGGATTGGCACCTCACCACCGCGCCGATCGTGGTGCGGGATGCCGCCGGCGAGCCGGTCGGGGCGATCGACGGCTTCGGCGCACTGTACCGGGCGTGGCTGGACCACGTGGTCGCGCGACTGCGCGCGCAGCGCGATCGTCCGGTCGTCCTGATCTGCGAGTCACGTCAGCTCGGTGAGCTGATCGTCGGGTGGGGCGACGAGGACACGCGGATCCTGCACACGATCCACACGATCCACCTCGACGCGCCCTACACCGCCGACGCTCCGCTCAACGCCCTGTGGAACCGGTGGTTCGCCCTCTCCGACCGCTTCGACGCGGTCCTCTGGCCGACCGCGCATCAGCGCGACGACGTGCGTGCGCGCTTCGGCCAGGCCGCGAACGACGTCGTCGCCCCGCACGCCGTCGAGGCGCCGGACGCCGTGGCACCCGCGTCGGCGCGCGAACCCGGCCTGGTCGTCGCGGTGGGCCGGCTGGCACCCGGGAAGCGACTCGATCGCGCCATCCGCGCGTTCGCGCGCGTCCGGGCCGAAGAGCCGTCCGCGCGGCTGGAACTGTGGGGAGCCGGGGCGCAGCGCGAGGCGCTCGAAGACCTCGTCCGCGAGCTCGATCTCGCCGGGGCGGTCGCCCTGCGCGGTCTCACGAGCGACCCCGGGGCGGTGCTCGACCGTGCCGCGGTGTACCTCACGACCTCGGCGTTCGAGGGGCAGGGGTTGGCGCTCGCCGAGGCGCTCGCGCACGGGACGCCCGTCGTGGCGTGGGACATCCGTTACGGGCCTCGCGACATGCTCGCGTCGGGGGGCGGCATCCTGGTTCCGGACGGCGACGACGACGCGCTCGTCGCGGCGCTGCGGGACGTGCTCGCGGACGAGGCGCTGCGCGAGAGGCTCGCGGAGGAGGCGCGGGATGCCGCGAACGCCCTGACCCCGGAGCGTGCGATGCGGACGCTGGCCGACGTCAGCCGCGGGGTGCTGGGGCGTCCGCGGCGGAGCTGAGACCGGGGCGCGGGTTCAGGCCCCCGCCGCCGCGCGCACCGCGGCGACCGCGGCCGACGGCGAGCCGTGGAACGCCGGGCCGTGTCCGGGGAGGACCCAGTCGGCATCCACCTCCTCGATGCGCGCCAGTGAGGCGAGGGCCTCGGCGGGGTCGTCGGTGAACGGGGCGGGGGCCGGGCCGCGGCGACCCGTCAGCACGTGCCGCGTCGTGAGGGCGTCCCCGACGAAGACCGCACGAACGTCGGGCGAGAACACGGCGATGCTGCCGGGGGAGTGGCCGGGCAGGCCGATCACGCGCGGGCGGCCCGGCAGGTCGAGCTCGTCGCCGTCGGCGACCTCGTGCACCTCGGTGAGCCACTGCGGTCGCATCCCCTTGCGGATCGCGTAGGCGGCGAAGCCGAGCAGGGGTCCGGGGCGCATCGGGCCGACGGGCGTCTTCGGCTTGTTTCCGCCGCGCGCGCGATCGGCGTCGGCCGCGTGCACGTAGACGGGGATGCCGAGCTCGCGGCGCAGGCGTTCCGAGAAGCCCACGTGGTCGACGTCGCCGTGGGTCAGCACGACGCCGCGGATGTCGGTGAGGGGGCGGCCGATGGCATCCATCTCCCGGATCAGGTCGGTGTAGAAGCCGGGCAGGCCCGCGTCGACGAGGGTGACGCCGTCGGGGGTGACGATGAGGTGCGCGGCGACGAGATCGTTGCCGAGGCGGTGGAGGGAAGGAGCGAGTCGCACGGGGGGCCTTTCACGAGGATGGCTACGGAGCATAGCCATGATAGCTTAGATTCGTAGCCATGGGAGGGTCATGCCGACACCGGTCAGAACCACGCTCGACGAGATCGTCGCCGCCGCCGCACGCCTGCTCGACGCGGGCGGGACCGCCGCGGTCACCATGCAGGCGGTCGCCGTCGAGGTCGGTGTCAGGGCGCCCTCGCTATACAAACGCGTCCGCGACCGCGACGCGTTGCTCGCCCTCGTCGGGGCCGACGCGGCGGGCGACCTCACGCGGCGGCTCGAGACCGCGCCCGACCTCGACGGGCAGCTCCACGCCTTCCGCTCCTTCGGGCACGCGCGACCCGAGGCGTTCCGCCTGCTCTTCGCCTCGGTCGTGGATGCCGACACCCTGGCGCAGACGAGCGCCCCGGTGCTGCGCGCGACGACGGACATCGTGGGGGAGGGTCGCGCGCTGGATGCCGCTCGTCTCCTGACGGCATGGGCGACCGGCTTCGTGACGATGGAGCTCGCCGGAGCCTTCCGCCTGGGCGGCGACCTCGACGAGGCCTATCGCTACGGCTGTGCCCATCTCGTGCGCTCGCTCGTGGGCGATCAGGACGGGGAACGGCCGGCCCAGGGTTCGTAGTCGGCGATCAGTCCCTCGTGCGCGGGGCGCTCGGCATCCGGGATGTGCTGCAGATTCACGCGCACGCGGTACCAGAGCGAGCTCGAGCCGCGCATGCCGTCGACGAGGACGTCCGCGGGGTGCAGTCTCGACGCGACCTCGGGATGCCGCGCCTTCCACGTCTCGAGTGCATCCAGTGCCTCGGACTTGGTCTTGGTCCGCGCGACCTCGATGAGCGGCATGGTCGACGCGCGGCGGCCGGATCCGTCCGAGCCGCGCGGAGGCTTCTCGGCGGGCCCCAGGCGCTCGGCCAGCGCGAGCAGGGCGTCGAGCGACCCGGCAGCATCGTCGATCCCGGCGTGCGGGTCGCCGATCGCGCGGAACCGCTCGGGCACCGTGAGGACGGTGAACTCTTCGGGGCGGCGGCTGCGCACCTCGTCCCACGTCAGCGGCGTCGACACGCGCGCGTCCGGAAGCGGACGGATCGAGTAGGCCGAGGCGACCGTGCGGTCCTTGGCGTTCTGATTGAAGTCGACGAAGACGCTCTCGCCGCGCTCCTCCTTCCACCACCGGGCGGTCGCCAGGCCCGGGGCCCGGTTCTCGACCTCGCGGGCGAGGGTCTCGGCGGCCAGACGCACGGCGGCGTAATCCCACTCGGGACGGATGCGGACGAGGATGTGCAGGCCCCGCGACCCGGACGTCTTCGGCCAACCCGTGAGTCCGTGATCCTGCAGCACATCGCGCGCGATGAACGCGACGTCCACGATCTGCGCCCAATCCACTCCGGGCATGGGGTCGAGGTCGACCCGCAGCTCGTCGGGGTGGTCCAGATCCTCGGCGCGGACGGGATGGGGGTTGAGGTCGAGACAGCCCAGGTTGACCACCCAGGCCAGGCCCGCGGCATCCCGGATCACCGCTTCCTCGGCGGATGTGCCCGAGGCGTAGCGCAGGATCGCCGTGTCGATGAAGTCGGGGTGGTTCTCGGGGACGCGCTTCTGGAAGAAGGGCTCCTGGTTGAGGCCCTTCGAGAAGCGCTTCAGCACCATGGGTCGCCCGGCGGACCCGCGCAGAGCGCCCTCGGCGACGGCGAGGTAGTAGCGCACGAGGTCGAGCTTGGTCAGTCCCGGCTCGGCGAAGACCACGCGGTCGGGACTGGTGACGCGCACCTCGTGCCCGTCGACGTCGAGGATCTCGGGCGGCGTCTTCGTGGGGCTCATGGCGCGAGGCTAGCGCCGGGTCGGGCGGGCGTGGCACCCCTTGCGGTGCGCGGTCGGGCGCCGGCGCGCTGCGCGCCGGAACGACGAAGGGCCGCCCCGGAACGGGACGGCCCTTCGTGCGGGGCGTGCGTCAGTTGTTGCCGCGCAGGATCGCGATGAGGCGCAGGATCTCGACGTACAGCCACACGACGGTGACCATGATGCCGAACGCGCCGACCCAGCCGTACACCCGGGCGGCGCCGTTGCGGACACCGCGCTGGATCTGGTCGAAGTCGAGCACGAGCGAGTAGGCGGCCATGATGACCACGAGGACGCCGATGATCAGGCCGAGCGGGATGCCGGCGACCGTCATGCTGTACAGACCGAAGGGGCCGCCCGCGATGGGGGCGTTGAACAGCATGAGTCCCAGGTTGACCAGGGCGAAGACCATGTAGCCGACCATCGCGATCATGAAGATCTTGGTCGCGCGGGCCGAGGCGCGCACCTTGCCGCTCGCGAAGAGCGCCAGGGTCACACCGACGACGGACAGGGTGGCCAACGTCGCCTGCAGGACGATGCCGGGGAACATGAACTCGAAGAACGCCGAGATGCCACCCACGAACAGACCCTCGAACGCCGCGTAGGCGATGAAGACCGGGACGGAGGGCTTCTTCTTGAACGTCGCGACCATCGCCAGCACGAAGCCGACGACACCGCCGACGATCATGGGGGCGGCGCTCGGGTTGGGGTTGGCGACGCTGACGCCGGCCATCGACCAGATCCAGCCGACGACAGCGGTGACGACGAGGATGCCGAACAGCGCCAGCGTCTTCATGACGGTGTCTTCGACCGTCATGCGGCCGGTGTCGACGGCACTCGCCGAGGGGGCGGCGTAGGCGCCTTCGATGGTCGCGGCGGCGGCGGGGTCGACGGCCGGGGGCGGGCTGTAGCGCGTCTGAGCGCCACCGGCTCGAGGGTCCTGGAACGCCGGGGTATTGAAAGCCGGGTTGTTGAGGGCCACGGGAACTCACACTCCAAAGATGGTGATCACAGCACCGTGCTGTCAGACAACACTAGCCGAGCGGGCCGCGAGAATCCCGGTGCTGACTGGGATTCCGCTTTGAGCGCACCCCGATTTCACCCGCCCCCGATACGGTGTCGCCGTGCCCCTGATCATCGGCCATCGCGGCGCTCCCGGACACCTGCCGGAGCACTCGCGCGGTTCCTATCTGCGTGCGATCCGGGCGGGGGTGGATGCCGTCGAACCCGACGTCGTGCCCACGAAGGACGGGGTGCTGGTGGTGCGGCACGAGAACGAGATCGGCAGCACCACCAACGTCTCGGTCCGCCCGGAGTTCGCCGCGCGCCGCACGACCAAGACCGTCGACGGCGAGCTCCTGACCGGGTGGTTCACCGAGGACTTCACGGCCGACGAGTTGCGAACGCTCCGGTGCCGCGAACGCCTCCCCGCGATCCGCCCGGACAGCGCCGCGCACGATGACGCCGAACCCGTCCTGCTGCTGCGCGACGTGCTCGCGCTCGCCCGTGACGGCGGCGTGGGCGTGGTGCTCGAGATCAAGCACGCGGCGTACTTCGCGCGCCGCGGTTTCGACATGGCGGAGCTGGTGCGGACCGAGCTGTCGGAGGCGGGATGGGGGGATGCCGCGCGCCCCCTCGTCATCGAGTCGTTCGAGCCGCTGGTGCTCGCGCGGCTGCGGGAGCGTGGCATCCCTCACCCTCTCGTCCAGCTCGTCGAGGCCGAGGGGACGCCGTGGGATCTGCGCGAGAGGGACGGGGGCGACGCCGCCCCGTACGCCTCGATGCTCGCGCCCGCGGGGCTGGATGCGCTCACCGACGAGGTCGAGGGCATCAGCTGCGACAAGCGGTCGATCCTCGACCCCGACGCGTCGGGGCGGGCGCGCGGGCCCGCCCGCTTCGTCGAGGCGGCGCAGAGCCGCGGGCTGCGCGTGTACGCGTGGACCTGCCGGCCGGAGAACGCGTTCCTCTTGCCGGAGTTCCGCGGTGCCGGCGGTCCTGCCGCGTGGGGCGACTACCGCGGTGAATGGGCGATGCTGCGTGCCGCGGGGCTGGACGGGGTGTTCGTCGACCACCCGGAGCTGGGGGTCGAGTTCTTCCGCGGGGCCGGGCCGACGTCCTGAATGGTGGCGGGGTGGCCGTGCGAAACTCCTGAGTCCTCGTCCCGTCCGGCCCGGGACGTGGCGTCTTCTCGTTCTCGGACGCGGAGCGCGTCGGGGAAGCGTGCCCCGCGCGTTCTTCAGGAGTTCCGCGCGCGGCCGGGGCGCGCTTCTCAGGAGGCCGGTCCGGCCGCAACCCCGGGTCGCGGTCGCGAGGGTCGGGACAGGATGGCCGCATGACGGTGGACGTGACAGTGGTCGGCGGCGGTATCTCGGGACTCGCGTGCGCGCGGGCGGTGACGGATGCCGGCGGCACGGCGCGCGTGCTCGACCGTGGGCGCCGCGTGGGTGGGCGCCTGTCCAGCCGCACCATCGACGGACGCGCGGTCGACCTCGGCGCGTCGTACTTCGTGGTCGGCGAGGAGGCGGGGTTCGGTCGCGTCGTCGCGGACTGGGAGGAGCGCGGCCTGGCGCGCGCGTGGACGGACACCTTCCAGGTGCTCGACGCGGACGGCGGGCAGACCCCCAAGCCCGGCCCGATGCGCTGGGCGGCGCCGCGGGGACTCCGCTCGCTCGCGCTCGACCTCGCCGAGGGACTCGATGTCGTCTCGGAGCGCGTCGTCGAGCGGGTGGAGCCGTACCGGGTCGACGGGGAGGACGCGGGTGAGGTGGTCCTCGCGATGCCCGCGCCCCAGGCGCGGCGTCTGACCGACCAGGCCCCGGGCGGCGATCAGGACTGGGAGCCGGTGATCGCGGTCGTGCTGCGCTGGCAGCAGCGGATGTGGGATGCCGATCTGCACGGCGCCTTCACCGACGGGGACGCCGACGTGTCGTTCATCGCGGACGACGGCGATCGCCGCGGCGACGGCGCCCCGGTGCTGGTCGTGCACACGACCGCCGACCGGGCGCGCCGCCACCTGGACGGCCCCGAAGGCGCGGTCGGTCCGGTGCTCGCCGCGACGCGACGCCTGCTGCGCATCGACGTCGACCCGGTCGCCACCTCCGCGCACCGGTGGACGTTCGCCCGTCCCGGGCAGACCGCCGGGCGGCCCTACTTCCGTTCGCCCGGCCTGTCGGCGTGCGGCGACGCGTGGGGGCGCAGCGCGGCGGTGCGCACGGCCTGGACGTCGGGCGATGCATTGGGGCGGGCGCTGACGGCATCCTGAATCCGGGTCCGCCTCATCCGTACGGGGGAAATCGCACCGCGACACGCGCGGGCGGACACGGGGGCGGGATCGCCCGGTGCCCGCGGAATCCCGTCCGCCGCGAGCGCGCACCGCTCGTCAGACCGCCCGTTCGATGTCGGGGTCCCGCCCTAGGGTGGGGCCATGGATGCCGGTATCGACGTCACGGGGGTCAGACGGTCGTTCGGCGCGGTCCACGCGGTGCAGCAGGTGACGTTCACCGCTGCGCCCGGACGCGTCACGGGGCTGGTCGGACCCAACGGATCGGGCAAGACGACGCTCTTGCTCATGCTCGCCTCGCTGCTGCGACCGGACGCCGGTGAGATGCGCATCGGCGGTGTCGACCCGGTGACGGATCCCGCCGGGGTGCGGCGGATCCTCGGATGGATGCCGGATTCCCTGGGCGCGTGGCCGAGCCTGACGTCGCGCGAGGTGCTCGTCGCGACCGCCCAGCTGTACGACCTGCCGCGAGAGACCGCGCGCGCCCGCGCGGACGAGCTGCTCGATCTCGTCGATCTGCGCGCGCTCGCCGGTTCACCCGCGCGCGTGCTGTCGCGGGGGCAGAAGCAGCGGCTGGCCCTCGCGCGCGCTCTCGTGCACGATCCGCGGGTACTGCTGCTCGACGAGCCGGCCTCGGGCCTGGACCCCCAGGCGCGGATCGCGCTGCGCGAGCTGCTGCGGCGGCTGGCGGCCGAGGGGCGCACCATCCTCATCTCGAGCCACGTCCTGTCCGAGCTCGAAGCGGTGGTCGACGACGCCGTCTTCCTGCTCGAGGGGCGCACCGTGGGCGGCGATCGCGTCGCGGCGGCCGCCACGCGGGTGCGGCCCTGGCGCGTCCGCCTCCTCGCCGAGGCGACCCGGTCGGTCGAGGCGGCCCGCGCGGACATCGCCGCGGCGCTCGGTCGCGGTGCCGACGAGGTCGCGATCGACCGTCGCGACGTGCTCGTCCCGTTCGCCGACGAGACGGCGGCCCTTTCGGGCCTGCGCGCCCTGGTGGGCGCGGGCGTCGCCGTGGTCGAGTTCGCTCCGGCCGTGGGCGATCTCGAGCACGCCTTCCTCGATCTGCGATCCGAGGTCCGTCCCGCGCCGCCCACAGCCGATCGCCCTGACGACGGGAGCCGCTCGTGAACCTCCACCGCCTGCGCACGATCGTCGGGATCGAACTGCGTCAGCGTGTCCGCTCGGTCTCCTGGTACGTGCTGCTCGGCATCTTCGCCGTCATCCTCATCGGCCTGCTGGCGCTGTCGTTCGCGTCCTTCGCGCTGTGGGAGGGCGGTAACGAGCTGTTCTTCTCGCTCGTCATCATGCTCGTGCTGCTCCTGGTCCTGCTGGTGTCGCCGACCCTGAGCGGCAGTGCCGTCAACGGGGACCGTGATGCCGCGACCCTCGCGCCGGTGCAGGTCACCCTCGCGACGACCGCCGAGATCGTCGTCGGCAAATTCCTGGCCGCGTGGATCTCGGGCCTGGCGTTCCTGGCCGTCGCCCTGCCGTTCCTGTTCGTCGCCGTGCTCGCGGGTTCGCTGAACCCGCTCTCGATCGTCAGCTCGCTGCTCATCCTCGTGGTCGAGGTGGCCGTGGTCGCGGCGATCGGGGTGGGACTGAGCGCGGTCGTCGCCCGTCCGCTGTTCTCGGTGGCGGGCACCTACCTGATCGTGGCCGCTCTCACCGTCGGAACGCTGCTCGTCTTCGGGCTCGGGGGCGCCGCTCTGCGCTCGCCGCAAGAGCTCGTGACGCGCGACGTGGATTACGCGGCCATTCCCGCGGGCTGCGACCCCTACGCCGACGACCAGTCCGCCAGCTGCCCTTCGCTCGGTGAGGTCGGATGCGTCGAGACCACCAGGGTCAACGAGGTCCCTCGCTTCGACCGCGTGTGGGGAGTGCTGGCGGCGAACCCGTTCGTCATCCTCGCTGATGCGACGCCGTCGACGTACGACGGGGAGTACGGCTACCCTCGCGACCTGTTCTCGCAGATCGCGTACGGCGTCCGCCTCGCGCAGATCCCGCCGGAGCCGCGGATCGAATACAACGGGTGCGCCACGTATTCGCAGCAGCAGCAGCAGAACCCGTCGCCCGAGCAACAGATCGCGGGCACGGCGCCCAGCTGGTTCGTGGGCCTGATCGTTCAGGCGGCGCTGGCGGGCGGGTTGATGGCCTGGGGTATCGCCCGGACGCGGACGCCCGCGCGGCGCCTGCCGCCCGGGACGCGCATCGCCTGATCGGCCTCGGGTGCCGTCTCCGCGCGGCCCGTCGGGCGCCATGGGCTGGAGCGCCCGGGTGCCCGACGGGCCGTCCGGCGGGTGCCGCCCACCGGGCTCAGGCCCGATGAGCGGCCCGGCGCGCGCGGACGCGCCGCTGCGGAACGCTCAGGCGTGGCCCTCGGCGGCCGGGAACCCGGGGTCGTCGGCCGGAGCGTCGGCCTCGGCGGAGTCGCCGACCGCGTCACCGGTCCGGTCGTCGAGGTCGACGTGCTCCTCGGCCTCGGCGGCGTCCTCGCGGACCTCGTCGGTCACGGCGTCGGTGGGGGCGGCGGAGTCGGCGTGCGCGTCGTCGGAGTGGCGGGTGGGGATGTCAGGAGTGCTCATGCGTCCACGGTGCTCCCCACGGCATCCGAGTCGTACCGGCTTGACACGACCCGCGCGGGCGCGGACGGTCGTTCGTCACGGTGCACGTCGGCTCGGGGATCGCGGACGCCGTCAGTCGCCGGCATCCGGGATCGACGGCGCGGTCGCGGGCCAGGCGGGGAGCGGGTCGTCGAACGACGCCCACGCCGTGGGGCCCGCGGCGAGCTCGTCGTCGGTGAGGGCCGCGCGGTCGAGGACGTGCGCGAGGCGCGGCGCCGACAGGTCGAGTCCTGTGAAGACGAGCTCCTGTCCCAGGCCCATGCGGCCGTCGTCCGCGCCGAGCGGCTCGATCCACATCGCCGAGCCCACGTGCTCCCAACGGGCGAGGACGCCGGGTCGTGACGCGAGGCGACAGAAGCCGGCGGAGCGCACGAGTCGTCCGGCGGCCCCGTCGTCGAGCTGATCGAGGGCGCTCGACAGTCGGCCGGCGTGGAACGGACGCACCTGGTCGTAGCGGATCGTCGCGACGCGGTTGTCCCGCATGTAGGGATCGTGCTCGCCGTTCAGCGCGCGGACCCACCCGGCGCGCTCGAGCAGCTCGCCGTCGTGCGCCGCGGGGGACTGCAGGTCGCCCAGCGGATCGCGTGAGAGGCGCACGGTCGCGGTGGGGTTGAGGTGCGAGGCGAGGGACATCTGCACGGCCAGGGCCGCGGTGGGCACGAGTTCCCAGTTGACCCAGACGATGCGCGTCGCCAGCTCCAGCGCCAGGGCTGCCTGGCGGGCGCGCGCGCCGACGTCCGCGCGAGGGTCTCCCGCGCGCGCCGAAGGGACGAGGGGGGCGTCGTCGAGCAGGTCGCCGATCATGTGCCGGGCATCGACGATGCAGACGGCGTCGACGTCGGCGCCGCCCCGTGCGAGAAGGGCGTGGATGAGATCGACGTCGGCGGAGACGTCGATGACGGCGGGGTCGTCGCCGGAGCGCGGGCGCGGGTGGGGCAGCGTGTGGGCGGAGCGCAGATCGGCGGTGCGCAGCACGTGCAGGGGGCGGTCGAGGGCGACGGCGGTGCGCTCGGCATAGGCCCGGCGCTCCGGTGCGCAGACGCCCATGACGGCGATCGTGCGGGGCATGGCATCCACCTTCCGTTTGTCGGGGAGTGCTGTTCACCCTACCCTGTTGTTGAGAACGGTTATCAACAAGGAGGATGCCATGAAGGTCCGCGCGTCGATCAGATCCCTCGCGAAGCAGCCCGGTGCGCAGGTCGTGCGCCGCCGCGGCAAGGTGTTCGTGATCAACAAGCAGAACCCGCGGTTCAAGGGGCGGCAGGGGTGACGGGGCGATAACGCGAACGAGAACCGTTCCCGAAGTCCGGCGAGGGGTTGATCGCGTTCCCGACGCATGGTGTCGTGGGTGCGTCGTGGACGGTGCGCGCCCGCGCTGTCCGAAAACCGAAACACCCGGGAGAGACACCTCATGAGCATCGCCGAGACCCACGCCGAGCACACCGTCGACGAGCACGCCCACGGCGACGACTGCGGACACGAGAAGGTCGAGCACGGCGACCACATCGACTACGTGCACGGCACGCACCGTCACGCCCTGCACGGCGACCACTACGACGAGCACGAGTCGCACGCCGAGCACTCGGTCGACGAGCACCGCCACGGCGACGACTGCGGTCACGAGAAGGTCGTGCACGACGACCACGCCGACTACGTCCACGACGGCCACCGTCACGCGCTGCACGCGGACCACTACGACGAGCACTGATCGTCGCTCACCCGGCCGCCCGGTATCCGCCTCTCGAGGGGATGCCGGGCGGTCGGCGTTCACGCCCGATCAGGCCCGCACGCGGAACGAGCGCCCCTCGAGTGACACGACGTCGCCGACCTGCAGCTGGCGGCCGCGACGGCGCTCGACCTCGCCGTTGACCTTGACGTAACCGTCGATGATCGCCTCCTTGGCGTCACCGCCGGAGTCGAGGGCGCCGGCGAACTTGAGGAACGGGCCGAGGCGGATGCCGTCGCTGCCGACGGGGACGTCGAGGGGAGCGGATGCGGTCATCGGTCCAGCATGGCAGGCCGGGCGTCGGTCGGTGCCGGTTCGGCGGCGCGGGCCCACCGTGCCGGGACGTCCCGCATCAGCAGTGCGTGGTCGAAACGCGCGGTGCCGACGGGCAAGGCCGCGAAGAAGGAGGAGCGGAGCGCGGTCACCTCGGCGGGGCGAACGCTCCACGCGTTCGTCGAGAGGGTGAGTCCCTCGAGGCCGCCGGCGCGCGTCGGCGACCAGCCGACGGGGTCCTTGCGGAAGAAGGCGGAGGCCTCGTCGAGGTCGGCGAACAGCCGACTGCGGAAGGCGGTGTCGTTCGAGGATCGTGCCGTCACGCGCACGTCTACGTCCGATGCCTTGACGGTGACGTCGAGCCCGCCGGCGGTGTCGCGGAACCGCACACGGGCGGGGGTGTGCACACCCGGGATGAGGCGTCCTCCCGCGACCCGGGCGAGGCGGGAGCCGGTGTGACGGCGCGGGATGTAGACGCCGGTGCGCGAACCGTCGGGTCCGTCCCAGCGGACGGCGATGCGATGCGCGGCGTTCACGCTGCGGTGACCGACCGCGGGGGTGAACCACACCGGTCGCATCGCGCCGAGGCGGATCAGGCAGACGCCGGCCACGGCTCGACCCGCGACGATCTGCGGTGCGAGGCCGGCGGGCAATAGACCGAGAGCGGTGTCGGGATCGAGGGAGTAAGTGACCAGCAAGCGGCGCTCGATCATCGACGCCATGCGGGGGATCGTGGCGGAGAACATGGTCATGACAACTCCTTCGCTATTTAGCAAAGAAGCTACATGCAATTTAGCTCCGATGCTAGATTGGATGCCATGACCGACGCGGCATCCGACATCTTCGCCGCTCTCGCGCACCCCACCCGCCGTCAGATCCTGCAGGACCTCAAGGGTGGCGAGCTGGCGGCGGGCGAGATCGCCGCACGCTTCTCCGCGAGCGGACCGACCATCTCGCGCCACCTCGCCGTGCTGCGTCACGCCGGACTCGTCACCGAGAGACGGGAGGCGAACCGCATCCTCTACTCCCTGGTGGGGGAACGACTCGCCCTGTCGGTGGGCGACTTCCTCTCGACCGTCTGCCCCGAGCAGATCGTGCTGCGCGAGGTGCGCAAGAGGCGGCCCGGCGCGGGGGCCGCGCCCGCCGATGCCCGACCCGCTGGAGCCCGACCCGCCGAAGCCTGATCCGCCGAGGGTCGACCCGCTGAGGCCTGATCGTCACGGGGACGTCGACGCGACGGCGGGAGTCGAACCCGCCACGCCTCCGGTTATGAGCCGAGGCCCGGGACCGCCCGGATCGCCGCGATGTGTGCGAGCCCCACGCTAACCCGCCTCGCCGTCGACGCGAGCGGGCGTTGCGGGGCATGACGGCGTGTGTCGTCCCGTGGCGCGGTCGGGTGAGAGAACTCTCATCCCGTGCCCGGGCCCTGCCACCTATCCTCGAAAAGGCTGAAGGGAGCACGGCCATGTGGGGAGCCGATGAGGCGATCGCGCGCGTCGAGGACGATGTCCGCCGCGCACAGCAGCGAGCGGAACGCTATCCGGCGCTGCAGGCATCGATCGATGCGGTCCGCGGGTCGGCGGTGTCCATCCGCCGCGACCTGTCCGTCGAGGTCGACGCCGGGGGAGTGCTGCGCGATCTGCGCATCGCCGATGCAGCGCTGGACCGGGGCGGGGAGCGAGTGGCATCCGAGATCCTCGAACTCGTCGCGAAGGCCACGCGTGTCGCGCGGGCGAAGACGCTCGAGGCGACGACGGAGATCATGGGCGCCGACGACCCGATCGTGACGACGATCGCGCAGCAGCTCGACGCGCGCAACGCCGCCGATGACGCCCCCGCCGGAGGAGCGCGCCCATGAGCGACATCGCCATCGACACCGACACGCTGCGACAGCACGCGTCGGGGGTGGAGCGACTCGCAGCCGACGCCGTCGAGGCTCTGTCGGCCGTGCAGTCGATCAACCTCTCGGGCGGGGCCTTCGGCGTCCTCTGCAGCTTCTTCGTTCCCCCCGTCGGGATCGTCTCGGCCGCGGTCGGGGCGGCCATCGACGCGGGCGAGGGTGCGATCGAGCGGACGGGTCGTGAGATCCGCGCGGTGGCGGACGACTTCCAGACATACGAGGACTCCGTCGTCGACACCGTCCGATCGCTCGACGGGGAGCTCGGCCGATGAGCGACAACGCACTGGTCGCCGCCCCCGTCGATGCGGGACCCACCGCGTTCGGAGGCGCCTACCTGCTGCAGGACGGCGCGGACCTCGCGCACGCCTTTCAGACGGGCAACTGGGTCGAGGGAGGTGTCGCCGCCTTCAGCACCGTGCTCGACGGCATTGGCGCCGTCATCGACCCGATCGGCACGCTCATCGCCAACGGGCTTGGCTGGGTCATCGACCACATCGAACCGCTGCGCGGCTGGCTGCAGGACCTCACCGGCAACGCCGCCGAGGTGCAGGCCTTCGCGCAGACGTGGACCAACGTCTCGGGCCGGCTGCAGCAGGTCGGGGGCGACCTGCAGCATCGGTTGTCCGACCTCGAGGGGATGAGCGGCGCGACCGTCGATGCCTATCGCGCCCACGTGCAGGAACTCGCCGATTCCGTCGCGTCGACGGGGTCGTGGGCGGGTGCCGTGAGCGGCGGTCTCGACATCGCCGCCATGCTGGTGCAGGCCGTCTACGAACTGGTGAGGGATGCCATCTCGCAGGTCGTGGGCGTCGCGATCAGCGCGGCGATCACCACCGCCGCCACCGTCGGGTTCGGTGCGCCGCTCGCGATCGGCCAGATCGTGACGAAGGTGTCGTCCCTGGCGGCGCGCGTGGGGTCGTTCGTGACCAAGCTCCTGCGTTCGCTCAACGAGGCGATCCCCCTGCTTCGTCGCCTCAGCGGTGTCGTCGAAGAGGTCGCCACGCGCCTGCGGGGTCGCGTCCCGGGCCACGGCGCCACCCCCGACGTGCCCACGCCGCACGGGTCGGCCCCCGACGCGCCGGCGGTCAGGGCGCCCGAGGCGGATGCGCCCGCGGCATCCCTCCCTCGTGACGAGCCCGCGCCGGCCGGTGGGGGACGGCTCGGCGGCGGCTCGACGACCCCCGAGGGGCATCGGCCGCTGACCCAGGCGGACATCGACGAGCTCCCGGTCGTCCGTGACGGCACCCACATGGGTCCCGACGGGCGGCCCCTGCCCGACACGTGGTACCAGACGGGCGAACACGATTACGTCTACCACACCGATTCCAACGGGCACATCGACCGCTTCCACGCCGAGGAGCTGCAGATCAAGACGCACGAGGGGCGTCTGTCGCACGATCCCGGCACCCCCGGCAAGCTCGAGGGCGACCACGCCGGACACCTCGCGGGCGACCTGTTCGGCGGGTCGCCGAAGCTCGACAACCTCGTGAGCCAGCTGTCGTCGATCAACCTCAGCGACTACCGCAAGCTCGAGATCCAGTGGGCCGATGCGCTGCGCGCCGAGCCGCCGGGTAGCGTGTCGGTCGACGTGCGGCTGGTGACAGACGCGACGGGGCGGCCGACCCGATTCATCGTGGAATCGATCGTCAACGGCGAACTCGTCAAGGCAACGTTCAGACAATAGATTCGAGGTCACGATGACTGCTGAAAAAGACATTCTTCAAAATCTCTTCGAGAAGTGGGTCAGCCTCGCTCAGGAGTACGTCGGAGATGCTCCCGACATCCGAGCCGTCTACGTCTACGCCTCTTCCGAGCGGGGGATGACAGTCGTCAACGCCTATTTCGACCAGGGGGGCACCGTGGTGCACCCGGGTCGTGTCGAGGGCATCGAGACCGACACCCGTCGGGTCGGTCAGATGCAGGATCTGCTCACGGAGGATCTCTTCGACGCGGAGGACGCGCTCGCAGCCGCCGGCGTGCCACGGCCGACCGAGTACCGCGTGTACTTCGTCCCGTCCACCAAGATGCTCGATGTGGAGCTGGCCCGGGAGGAGCAGTACGCCGGAGCCGATGATCGTTCGCCCATACGCGGCATCGAGTATTGGCTCGGGGATCGCGCCCCCAAACTCATCTGACGCCCGATGGTGAGGACGCAGCAGCAGGTGCTCGACGAGCTCGTCGAAGGGTGGATCGAGCTGGCGCTCGAGTATGGGCGGGGCGCCCCGGACGTCACGGCTGTGTACGTCTACGTGTCCTCCGAGCGCGGGTCCGTCTTTCCCGAGATCGTCTTCGAGCAGCGCGGTGAACTGCGATACCCGAGCGATCTCATCGGCGTCGACACCGGTGTGGATCGCGTGCGTGGCGTTCATCGCCTGCAGTTCGAAGATCTCCGCCTCGCGGAGGGGAGGTTCGCAGAGATCGGCGTCACGCCCCCGACGGAGTATCGGATTGTCTACGACACCGCCTCCCGTCGATCGAGTGTCGCCATCGCACGAGAGCTCATCTACGCGAACGACCCGCGCAGGGTGCCCGAGCACGGGCCTCGCGAGTGGTTGGGAGAAAGGCTCCCCGCGACGTTCTGACTCAGGCGCCGTGACGCCCGTCCAGGATCGCGCGCGTCGAGTGCTCGAGGTGCGCGCGCACGGCCCGCTCCGGGTCACGGAGCGCCTCGGCGACGTAGGCGCGGTGCTCGCGCGTCAACGCACCGGGCGCGTAGGCGGGTCGCACGTGCGTCAGCAGCAGATGCATCTCGCCGTCCAGTCGGCGGTACTCCTCGGTGATGCGGGGGCTGCCCGCGGCATTCACGAGGGCGAGGTGCACCCGCGCGTGCGCGTCGAGCGTGGCCGGCCAATCCGCCGCCGCCTCGGCGCGATCCAGGTCGTCGAGGGCGTCGTCGACCCCGGGGGGATGGATGCCGCGCTCCCGCACGATCCGCACCGCCTCGGTCTCGAGGGCGCACCGCAGCTGCTGCAGGGCAATCAGGGCGTCGTCGTCGAGCAGCGAGACGCGCACCCCGCGGTAGGGCTCGGCGGTGGCGAGGCGCTCCGCGGTGAGCGTGGTCAGGGCCGTTCGGGCCGTGTGGCGTGAGACCCCGTGCGCGGCGCTCAGCTCCTCTTCGCGGAGAGGCGTGCCGGGGGCGAGCTCGCCCGAGAGGATGCGGGCGCGCAGGGCGTCGGCGAGGACGTCGGCGGCGCGGGGCCCGGGGGCGGCGGTGCCCCGAACCGACCCGTCACGCGGGGGCCGTGGCATCCGCAACCTCCTTCTCCCGACGCACGGGAGCAGACACCACGGCGAGGCCCACCGCGATGAGCGCGAGGCCGATCCCGCTCACGAGCGTGAGCTGCTCGCGCAGCACGAACAGCCCCAGCAGGGTCGCAGCCAGGGGCTCGGCGAGGGTCAGGGTCGACACGGTGACCGCGCTGAGGCGTGCCAGGCCCCAGCCGAACAGCAGATACGCCACCGCGGTCGTGACCACGCCCAGCCACAGGGCCAGAGCGAGTCCGGCGGGGGTCGCGAGCCACGCCGTGCCGGCGACGAGCAGCACGGGGACGCTCGCGAGGGCGGCCACGCCGAACACGGTGCCCATCACCCGCGTGGAGTTCCACCCCCTCTCGATCAGCGCCTTGCCGCACACCGTATAGAGGGCGTACGACATCCCCGCCCCCGCCGAGGCGAGAAGACCGCCGGGGGCGAGGGCGATCGCCCCTCCGGTGACGCCCGAGACGAGAACGACCCCGGCCAGCGCGATGGCGGTGGCGAGCATCCAGCGCGGCGAGGGGGCGCGGCGCAGGCGCACGGCATCCACGATCCCGGTCGCGATGGGGGCCGATCCGAGGGCGACGACCGTGCCGATGGCGACGCCGTTCTCGCGCGTGCCGAGGAAGAACAGGGGCTGATACGCCAGCACGCCGAGGGCGCCCAGCCCGATGAGGACCGCCGTGCGGGTCGTGCCGCCGGGCACGCGCACGGGGGAGAGGGGGCGGGTGCGGCGGAGCTGTGCGAGGGCGAGAAGGCCCAGGATGCCGCCGCCCACGACGATCCGCGCAGCCCCGACCGCGACGGGTGAGGCGTCGACGCCGGCGAGGGCCTGCGCGGTGCCGGTGGTCGAGAAGCACAG
>NZ_CAJYPF010000036.1 GCF_913776565.1 uncultured Microbacterium sp.
GACACCCAGGCGCTCGACGCCTTCCGCGCTCAGGCGGAGGCGGAGGCGGCGGCCCGGAGCCGCTCGTGACGCTCGCGCACACCCCGGCGGGGGCGGCTTCGGCCGCCCCCGCCCCCGCGCGTGTCGCGCTCGCGCGCACGTGGATGCTCCGCTCGCCGCTGGCGGGCGGCCTCGACACCGCAGCCGACGTGCTCGTGCTCGACCTCGAGGACGGGCTGCCCGCCGGTCGCAAGGCCGAGGGACGCGACCGCGTCCGGCGGGCCGCCGCGGAGTCGCCCGTCTGGCTGCGCATCAGCGCCGCGGGCACGCGCGACGGCGAGGACGACCTCGCCCTGGGACGCGAGCTCGACGATCGCCTCGCGGGGGTGGTACTGGCGATGTGCGCCGGACCCGACGACGTCGCCCACGTCGCGGGATCCCTCCCCGAGGGCGTTCCCGTGGTCGCGATGATCGAGTCGGCGGCGGCCCTGCTGCGCGCTCCCGCGATCGCCGCGCACCCGGCGACGCGCCGTCTGGCGTTCGGAACGGGCGATTTCCGTCGCGACACGGGCATGGGCGCCGATCGCCTGGCGCTGTCGTGGCCGCGGGCGCAGCTGGTGGTGGCCTCGGCCGCCGCGGGGATCGCGGGACCGATCGACGGTCCGTGCGGTCCGGCCGATCAGGCGCGGGATGCCGCGGTGCACGCCGTGGCGATGGGTTTCACCGGGACGCTCGCCCTGCACGATGCCGCCGTCGCGGGCGCGCACGCCGGGTTCACCCCCGCGCCGGACGAGGTGGAGCGGGCCCGCGCGCTGCTCGGCGAGACGCCCGATGGCCCGGTCGACGGGTCGTACGCTCCGACGCTGGCGCGGGCCCGGGCCCTGGTCGAGCGCGCCGAGGCCCTCGCCGCGCTCTGACCGCGCGAGGGGTCCGGTGGCTTCGACAGGCTCAGCCGCCTCGCGATCCGGGTCTCCCAGCCCGTCGAAGGGACCGGGCCTCGACCCGGGTCTCTGAGCCCGTCGACGTCACCGAGACCTCAGCGCTTCCGCCGGCCCCACCGTCGCCGCGGCGCGGGCGCCTCGGTCGCGGCGGCCGCCTCGCGCGCCCGGCGTCGTTCGGCCCAGGCCGCCACCTCGGCATCCACGTCCACCGTCGGCGTCACCACGGGCGGGCCGCCCAGCAGTTGGCGACGGGCGTCGATCACCCGGCGGTTGAAGTCTTCGAGCGCCTCGCGCACGTCGGCCTCGCGTGCGATGGCATCCATCCGCTCTTCCCTCTCGGCGTACTCCACGCGCAGGGTGAGGGCCGGAGGCCCCAGGCCCGTCAGCTGCTCGGTCTCGATCTTGCGCCGGATCCACCAGTCGGGGTCGTGCGCCTCCCCGAGACCGGTGAGGGGTTTTCCGGCGCCGGGAAGGTCGTCGAACTCGCCGCGGCGGATCGCCTGCTGGATCGACGTCTCGACGAACGCCGCCCGCTCGGCCGCGGTCGACCCGCGCTCCGGTGCCGACCGTGCGGGCTCGGGCTCCAGCCCGGCGTCGCGCAGTGCGCGATCGAGGCGGTAGCGTTCGGCCGCTTCGCGGGGGTCGTCGCTCACGCGGCCTCCGGGGTCTCACGCTCCAGGCGGCGCAGGCGTACGCGCGCCATGTCCTGGGCGCGGGGCCCGGACCCGAGGGCGCGTTCGGCGACGCGCAGGACGAGGCGCGTCAGCGCGAGCACTGGCAGCGGCCACCGTCTGACGCCGAGCATCTTGCGATAGCGGCGCGGGATCGTCGCCACGGCTGCGGCGAACAGCACGCGGTAGGACACCCCCATCAGCCCCGGGAAGGGCGGCTTGCGCAGGAAACGGACGACGTCGGCGACCCTTTCGTCGCCGCGCAGCTCGCCCCGCTCGAAGAAGCCGTCGATCTCGGCGCGCAGGGCGTCGCGGGTGAGGGGCGGGTCGACGACGCGCATCAGTCGTCCCGCGGTCGCCCAGTCGGCGACGTAGGCGTCGGCTCCGCCGGGGATCGGCTGGCGCGACACTTCGTGCCCGGCGAGGAAGGCGTCGGTGAACGCCAGGTGCACCCAGCGCACCAGGTCGGCCGCCTCGGCGGTGTAGGTGCGCTCGGAGCCGTCGCCGGCGCGATAGTCGCCCTTCACGCGCTGGTGGAACCGTCCGACGCGGCGGGTCTCGGCATCCGCCTGCGTCCGGGAACCATAGGTCAGGGTGATGACCCAGCGCACGGTGCCCGTGAGGCGTCCGATGGGATCCTCACGGTAGCGCGACCAGTCGTGCACGCCCGCGAGGGCGCCGGGGTGCAGTGCCTGCAGAAGAAGGGCCCGGATGCCGGCCACCAGCGTCCCCATCCCGGCGTGCACGGTCCACGCGGGGCCGTTCTCGGCGAAGTATCCCGCGTCGTCTCCGTCGGCGATGGCGCGCACGTACGGGGCCATGCCGGTCGGGTCGCCCGCGAGAGCGACGAGGATCTTGCCCCGCAACGACGGGATCCAGCCGGGGGCGGAGGGGGAGGTCGCGTCGGTCACCTTCCCAGCGTGCCACCGTCTGAGGGGGTGGGCGCGGGAAGGTCGACCCGGTCAGTGACCTTCGTGCGAGATCACAGGAACGGTGCCGTCGTCGCGCAGCAGCACGGCGTCCTGCGTGGCGCCGAGCGCGGGGGTGACCAGGACCGCGACCACGGCGGCGGCTACGAGAAGGCCGATCACGCTCATCGGCTGGGCCGTGCGGGGTGCGCCCGCATCGCGGCGCAGACGGCGAAGGTGCGTCGCGGCGGTCGCTCCGACGACGATCAGCAGAACGGATGCCGCGGCCACACCGATGATGCTGGTGTGCGCCGGGGCGAGGAACATCAGGCCGGTGGTCGCCCCCATCGCGAGGAGCACGCCGGCCAGGGTCGCCCGGGGCAGGACGACGCGTCCGGTGGACAGGGCGGCGGCGCCCCAGGCCAGGCCCGCCAGGCCCAGGACGGCCATCCCGATTCCGAGGCCGCGCGCGGCGACCCCGGAATCGGCACGGACGACCGCACCCGCGCCGAGGGCGGCGACGATGAGGCCGGCCCCCCACGCGGATACGGAGGGCCACGACCTCACGAAGGTCGCGGCGGTCATGCTCAGACCGCCGCGGTGCGCGGGAGGCTGCGCTCGGTGCCGAGGCCGACACCCAGCAGCACGACGGCGCTGGCGAGGTGGAGGAAGTGGTCGGGGGTGTTCAGCGCGAGGATGTTGGCGCCGGTTCCGACGAGGAAGAATCCCACGATGCCGAGCAGCAGGTAGACCGCGCCGACGGTGGTGTTGACGCCCTTGGCGGCGCGGGCGTTGGCGAGACCGGACACCAGCAGAGCGCCGCCGATGAGCAGGTGGGCGATGTTGTGCAGCGGGTTGACCTCGAAGATGCCCAGCAGCAGGCCGCCCTGGCTCGAGATGAATCCGACGCCGCCGGTGACGGCGAAGCCGAGCAGACCGACGAGCAGGTAGACGGCGCCGAAGATGGTGGCGACGAGACGGTTGGGTGAAGAGCTCATGATGAACCTCCCAGTGTGTTGGCAGCGACCGTTCGGGCGCCTTTCCACATCTTCGGAGAGAGTGCGCCGCTCGGATTGCCCTTTGCGCTCGGAGGCCGTCATCGGCTAAGGCCCCGGATACGACAGAAGGCCCCCGAGTACTCTCCGAGGCCCTCCGCAACATCGACGACGATACGAAGGGCGGCGGGGCGATCGCAGGGGATTGCGCTTTCCGGGGTGGTGACGTACCCGCGGCTCTGCGACACTCGCCGCATGCGATTCGAGACGACACTGTCGCAGACCGGCAACAACACCGGCATCGAGGTCCCCGCCGACGTCGTCGAGCAGCTGGGCGGCGGCAAGCGCCCCGCCGTGGTGGTCGACGTGAACGGCTACTCCTACCCGAGCACGATCGGCGTGATGGGCGGGCGCTTCCTCATCCCGTTCTCGTCCGACAAGCGGGCGGCGACCGGGCTTTCGGGTGGGGATGCCATCACGGTCGAGCTGACGCTCGACACGGCGCCGCGCACGGTCGAGGTGCCCGACGACCTCGCCGCGGCGCTCGCGGCGGCCGGGGTGCGAGAGGCCTTCGACGCCCTCTCGCCGAGCGCACGCAAGGCGCACGTCACGAAGGTCGCCTCCGCGAAGGCGGCCGAAACGCGCACGCGCCGTGTCGAAGCCGTCGTCGCCACCCTCACCTGAGCGTCGCGGACACCGCGTCGCGACCCCGCCGGACGATAGCCTGGAGCGGGAGGTCCCGTGGGGCGCACGAAAGAGGCCATCGCCGAAGGGCTGTCCATCGCGACAGCGGCGGCGCGACTCGCGGTGCGCAACCGCATCCTCGTCGACACCATCGCGCGCGGCGGGCACTTCGACGGCGACCTGTTCGGCGAGTACGCGCGGGCGACCGTGCGCGCCCTCGCCGACGAGCAGGATCAGGCCGCCGAGCGCGTGACGCACCAGCGCAAGCGCGCGTGGGGTCGCTTCTCGGACTCGTCGGGAACGCACGACTATCGCGACCGTGACACCCGCAACCTGCGTCGGCGGGCGAAGCAGTCGCGCGGCGTGGCGAAGGAGCTGCGGGCGCTCGCCGACGACCCCGACCGGGTCGCCGAGCTGGTCGCCGATGCGCGTATCGCCGCGTGGGGCGACGTCGAGGCCAATCTGACCAAGCGGCTCGACGTCGAGGGGATGACGGCGGATGCCGACCCCGAGTACGCGCAGATGCGCAAGGCCCGCATGGATGCCTTGCGCATGGTCGACCTCGCCCGCCTCGCCTCGCAGGCGAAGCGCCGGGCGAAAGAAAAGGCCGCGGCCGCCGACGAGACCCCCGCCGTCGAGACCGACGATGCGCCCGCCGAGGGCAAGACCGGCAAGAAGAAGAAGTCGGCCTCGCGCTGAGCTCTCGCCGTCGACCCGTCCGGGTGGCGTCTCGCCCGGGTGTCGCCGGTCGCTCCGGCGTCGATGTGGGTAGCCTCGGCAGCGACGGAAGGCGGTTCCCATGGCGCGACGACGGTTCGGACGCACGGCGCGCGTGGCGCGTCCCGGCTACGCGATCGTGGCGGTGAGTGCGCGCGATGCGAACGGTTTCGTCCACCACTACGACGAGATCGAGACGCCGCTCGGGTCGCTCCACGAGGCGGTCGCGATCCTGCAGCTGCACTCGACGCGGATGGATGCCGCGCACGCGGGCGAGGAATCGGCCTAGCCCGTCCCGGCGGGGGCGAGGCGGCCGCGCGGGGCCCGGGAAAAGAAGAAGCCCCGGCTGGAATTTCTTCGCAGCCGGGGCTTGTCACTGTCTCAACACAGTGTGCGCCCGAAGGGACTCGAACCCCTAACCTTCTGATCCGTAGTCAGATGCTCTATCCATTGAGCTACGGGCGCTAGGGCCTCCGCGCGAAACGGCGCGCAGGCCGTGGTCCAGCATAGCCGGGACCCTCGGGGACGTCTAATCGGGCCCGAACAGCGTGCATCCCGGGCGTGGCGCGCGGGTGTCCACGCGGTATCGGGTGCGGGCCGTACGCTGGCGGGATGAGCGCCTACACCTCCGCGTTCGAGCTGTTCTCCATCGGGATCGGACCCTCGAGCTCCCACACCGTCGGCCCCATGAAGGCCGCTTTCGAATTCGCCGCACGGCTGCGGGGCGACGGTGCCCTGACCCGGGTGGCGTCCGTCTGCTGCGCCCTCTACGGCTCGCTCGGCGCCACCGGCATCGGCCACGGCACCCCCGACGCCGTGGTCGCGGGGCTCCAGGGCCTCGAGCCCGAGACGGTCGATCCGGCCGCCGTGCGGCGGGCCTGGTCGGATTGGCCCGAGGGGCGCAGGCTCCGACTCGCCGGCACGCACGAGATCGACTTCGCCAAGACCGACATCTCGCTCGAGCCGCGGACGCGTCTTCCCGGCCACCCGAACGCGATGACGCTCGTCGCGCGCGATGCGCACGGCATCGTGCTGGCGGAAGAGACCTTCTACTCCGTCGGCGGCGGGTTCATCCGACGCGAGGGCGAACCCCCTCGTGTCGCGACCGCGCCGCTGCCCCTCGCCTTCGCCGACGCCGCGACCCTCATCGAGCTGTGCGACGAACGCGGCATCACCATCGCCGAGGCCGCCCGTCTCAACGAAGAGGCCTTCCGCTCCGACGACGAGATCGCCGCCGGGCTGGATCGGATCTGGGATGCCATGGCCGCCTGCGTCGAAGCGGGACTGCACAACGACGGGGTGCTGCCCGGCATTCTGAAGGTCAAGCGACGCGCCTCGGCCATCCGCGCACAGCTCGAAGCGATCGAAGCCGAGGGTCACCGCGAACTGCCGGGGGAGTGGCTCGGGGCCTTCGCCCTGGCCGTCAACGAAGAGAACGCCGCGGGCGGACGGGTGGTGACGGCTCCGACGAACGGCGCGGCGGGGATCCTGCCCGCGGTGGCGATGTACTGGTGGCGGTTCCTGGCGGACTCCGGCCTCGGCGTCGGCAACGCCGTCACCCCCCACGGCGAACTCGTCGGCAGTGCGTTGCTCGGATACGACGGCCATGCCGTGACGCGTACCGAGGTGGCGCACTGGGACGACGAGGACGTCGCCGACGCCAACCGGCGTCGTGGCATCCGTCGCTTCCTCCTGACGGCGACGGCGCTCGGGTCGCTCTTCAAGGCGAACGCGTCGATCTCGGGCGCCGAGGGCGGGTGTCAGGCCGAGGTCGGTTCGGCGTGCGCGATGGCGGCGGGCGGACTGACGGCGGTCATGGGTGGCACGAACCGACAGATCGAGAACGCAGCGGAGATCGCCATGGAGCACCACCTGGGGCTCACCTGCGACCCCGTCGGTGGCCTCGTGCAGATCCCCTGCATCGAGCGCAACGCGATCGCCGCGTCGACGGCGGTCACGGCGGCCCGTCTGGCGCTGCGCGGGGACGGAAGCCATTACGTCTCGCTCGACGCGGTGGTCGAGACGATGCGACAGACCGGCATCGACATGTCGACGAAGTACAAAGAGACCAGCGAGGGCGGTCTCGCGGTCAACGTCATCGAGTGCTGATCACCGCGGCACGGCGATCGCGGCCTCGCCGTCGACCGGCGCGTCGTCGGACGGATGCCGTGGTCTCGGGCGCGCGCCCGGTGCGGCGCGGGCCGCGAGAGGGGAACCTCAGGCCCGGTCGCGCAGCTTCGCCGTGAGGGCCTGCAGTTGCGCGAGCTCGTCGTTGTCGAGGCGGGCCATGCGGTGGGCGATCGAGCGGGCGTGCGAGGCGGCGATGCGCCGGAAGACGACGGCGCCCTCCTCGGTCGCCGTCACCAGAGAGCCGCGCCCGTCCTCGGGGTCGGCGCACTTGGTCAGCAACCCTCGCGAGACCATCCGCTCTACCAGTCGAGAGACGCTCGGCTGACTGATGAGCATGTTGCCCGTGACGTCGCGCAGCCGCGCGGTCATGCCCGGGGCGCGCGTGACGGTGAGCAGCACGTCGTATTCGGCCTGCGTGAGCTCGGTACCGTCGAAGTCCGAGCGGATGTCCTCGAACACCTCGTGCTGCGCGCGGAAGAGGTTCTCCCAGGCTTGCACGGCGAGGCGTCGATCGGTCATCCCTAAACCATAGAGCTCATGGGGGCGGGCGGGCCCCGCGCGCGGGTATCACACGCGGGTAGCGCGTCGCGTCACCCGTCGGTCACCCGGCCGGCGGTCGGCGTTCACGTGCGTCTCCGATGAGATTCCTATGGTCGGAGCATCCCCCCAGACGAAGGTGGCTCCGCCATGCGCCCACGGCATCCCCGTGTCCTTTCCGCAACCCTCGCGACCGCGCTGGTCGCCGGGATCGCCCCGATCCTCGCCGTCCCCGCCGCGCACGCCGCGCTCGGTGCGCCCGCGGTCGTGGTGACCGAGATCGTCGCCGACAACACCGGCGCCGACAACTTCGAGTACATCGAGGTCCACAACGTGTCGGATGCCGCGGTCGACCTCGCGGCATCCGGTGTGACCTTCGCGTACTCGTACGACGACTCCACCGACCGCTCGCGCGACGTGCCGCTCACCGCCGAGCCCCTGGTGCTGGACGCCCACGAGACGGCCCTGCTGTGGGTGAGCTACACCGCGGGATCCGTCGACACCTCGATCCGCACGATCGAAGAATTCCGTGCCTTCCACAAGGTCGCCGCCGACGTCGAGGTCGTGCGGGTCACGGGCCAGCCCGGTCTCGCCAACGGCGGCAACCGCGGGATCCGGGTGCTCGTCGGCGGAGAACTGTCGTCGTGGTCGCACGCTCCAGCCGGTGCCTTCGGCGCCGATCTGGCTGCGCACTTCGCCCTGCCCGCCGACCCCGGCGCCCGACGCCTGGACGTCTTCGGCGTGAACGCCGCGCCGTCGCCCGGCAGCGTGCTGCCCGAGGCCGTCGTCCGGCCCGCCGGCCCCTCGCCCACGCCGACCGCGACCCCCGGCCCGACGGCGACGCCGAGCGCCACTCCGACGACGACGCCGCCGACCGGCTCGACCCCCGCGGGCGCGCCGTTGCAGGTCACCGAGCTGCTGCCCGACTCCGCGAACGTCGGAGGCTCCGACGGGTACGAGTTCATCGAGGTGTTCAACGCCACGGCGGCGCCGATCGACTTCTCGGATTACGCCATCGACTACCTCTACCCGGTCGAAGGAACCGTGAGCCGCTGGCCGGCCGTGCCCGCCGACGTCGTCATCCCGGCCCGCGGCACCCTGGTCTTCTGGATCAAGAACGGCGCGAACGACGCGCTCACCGTCGCGGACTTCAACCGGCAGTTCGGCACCGCACTGGTCGCCGGCGCCTCGCTCGTCGAGATCTCTTCGGCGGGCATGGCGAACGGGAGCGCTCGCGGCATCCAGGTCTCGACGAACACCGGCTACGCGGTCAGTGCGGCGTTCTACAACCTCGATGGACGCGACGACACCCAGGCCGACAAGGGCATCCGCTACACGGCCTCCGAGGATCCGGCGCGGCAGCGTCTGCTCGACCTCGCGCCCGCGACGCCGGGAGCGGTGCAGAGCGATCAGGTGGCCCCCGCCCCGGTCGCCGTTCCGATGGACACCACCGCCCCCACCGTCACCGACCGGACGGCCGCCGAGATCACCCCGGGTGCCGACTTCGTCGTCGACCTGGCCCTCGCCGATGACGTGCAGGTGCGCACCGCGACGCTGGAGCTGCGCAACGACGTCGACGCCGAACCCCTGCGCATCCCGCTCACCGACGCGGGCGGCGGGGTCTTCCGTCACACCGTGAAGGCCGTCGACCTCACCGGCAAGCGGTGGTACGCCTACCGCGTGACCGCCTCGGACGGAGCGAACAACGTCACGACGCCCGAGCGCCGGGTGGCGGTGGCGGGGCTCACCGACGCGCCCGTGCGCCTGAACCTCGCCGAGGGGGCGTTCGTGCGCGGAGCGACCGAGGTCGTGGCATCCGGGGACGCGTATCCGAGCCCGCTGACCCTGACGATCGACGGTGCCGCCGTCGAGACGACGCCGAGTCTCGAGGGCCGCCCCACCTTCGTGTTCGAAGCGACCAACGTCAACTACTACTTCAAGAACGGCGTGCGTATCGGCGACGACGTGCTGACGATCTTCGACAAGGGCACCGAGGGGTGGGAGACCATCGCGACCCCGGTGCCGCTGGACTACCTGCAGCGCGGCGGCGACCTCACGGTCAGCGTGTGGGCGGGCACCAAGAAGGCGCCCGAGATCGACCCCGACGAGAACAACGACGACTTCGAGATCCGCGGCCTGCGACTGGTGCTGCCCGACGGGCGCACTCTCACGCCCGCGGGCTACGCCGATCCCACGGCGGTGCTGCGCATGGGCGACAGCGCGGGCAAGCTCGACTTCTTCGACGCCCGTTTCGCGGTGCCCGAGGACGCGTACTCCGCCGTGTCGCACACCTGGGACACGGCCGGCCGCGCCGACGGCGACGCCGTCGTCTCGGCGAGCGACGGCGATGAGACGGTCTCGGCGACGGTGCACGTCGACAACACCGCTCCCGTGGTCACCTCGCGGGTCCTCGACGGCACCGCCTACCGGGGCGAGATCGTCCTCGACGCCCAGGTCAGCGACGCGGGCTCGGGCGTCGCCTCGACCGTCGCGCGGCTGGACGGTCGAGAGATCACCCTGCCGTTCACGACCTCGTCGCTGACCCTGGCTGCCGGCGATCACGCGTTCGAGGTCGTGGCGGCGGACGCGGTGGGCAACTCCACGACGTGGACGGCGACCTTCGAGACGTACGCGGAGCAGCCGGGTGCGGGTCTGCTCTCGCCGGCCGAGGGTGCGGAGGTCGCCGCCGGCGACGTGACGCTGCAGGCCAAGGTCGAGGACCCGCAGGGCGACGCGCTCGAGGTGGCGTTCCTCGAGGGGCGCCGCCTCGACCTCGCCGACGGCGATGTCGCGGTGCGGTCCGGAACGGTCGCGGATGCCGCCGCCGTCGAGCGGACTGAAGCCCGCACGCTGTCGCGGGAGCAGGTCGAGGGCCTCGCCGCCGTCGACGGTTCGACCGCCGACGTCTCTAGCTCCGAGGCGTTCCCCTACCAGCTGTTCGAGGTGGCGGTGGATGACGCCGACGCCGGCGCCGATGTGCGATCGACCTGGTCGGGGCGGGCGAACGCCGGTGCCACGGTCGTGCTGTCGGTCCAGCGTCCCGACGGGTCGGGGTGGGACGAGGTGGCTCGCCACGTGGCCGCCGCCGACGACGAGGCCTTCACCCTCGAGGGTGTGGTCTCGGTCGACGACCACCGCGTCGACGGGGTCGTGCGCATGCTCGTGCAGCACTCCGAGGGCTTCGCGGCGCCGGATCGCAGCACGCGTGACAGCGCGGTCGAACCCCGCAACGCCGGCGATGTGCCGCGCTCGGAGTACGACTTCACCCTTGGGTGGGAGTCGGACACCCAGTACTACAACGAGAACGAGATGGCGGGTGAGCCTTATAAGCACCAGGAGGCGATCCACTCGTACTTCCTGGACCGTCGTGACGAGCTCAACCTGCAGTACGTGTTCCACACGGGCGACATCGTCGACGACTACGACGTCATCCCCCAATGGGACCGTGCCGCCGTGCAGTACGACCGACTCGACCGAGCGGGCCTTCCCTACGGTGTGCTCGCCGGCAACCACGACGTGGGTCACGACGTCGGCGACTACACGAACTACGGCACCTACTTCGGCGAAAAGCGATTCGCGGACAACCCCTGGTACGGCGGGAGCTACGAGAACAACCGCGGCCACTACGACCTCGTCTCGGCCGGCGGCATCGACTTCCTCATGCTGTACACCGGGTGGCTGCCCGACGACGCGTCCATCACCTGGATGAACGACGTGCTGAAGCGCTACCCCGACCGCGTCGCAATCGTCGCCCAGCACGAATTCATCCTCACCACGGGCGGGCTCGGAGCCATCCCGCAGCGCGTGCTCGACGAGGTCGTGGCGACCAACCCGAACGTGCGGATGGTGATGTCGGGTCATTACCACGACGCCTTCTTGCGCACCGACGCCTTCGACGACGACGGTGACGGCGTCGACGACCGCACCGTGTACTCGATGCTGTTCGACTACCAGGGACTGCCCGAGGGCGGTCTGGGGTACCTGCGACTGCTGCACTTCGACAACGAGGGCGAACGCATGATGGTGCGCACGTACTCGCCGTCGCTCGATCGATACAACTCGGACGAGCCCAGCCTTCTCGGGCCGGCCGACGACCCGTACGCGCAGCAGGAGTTCGAGCTTACGTACGACCAGCTGGGGATCGAGCCGCGCGAGCGGACGCTGGGCACCGAAACGTTCTCGGCCGAGGTCCTGGGAACGACCGAGATCGCGACGTTCTCGGACGTTCCCAGCGGCACGATCCTGTCGGCCACCTGGCCGGTGCCGGACGAGGGCGAGCACGGCTGGTACGTGCGCTCGACCGACCCCTACGGTGCGGTGGATCGCTCGCGGGTCGCGCTGTTTACGGTGGGCGCGGCGTCGGTCGAGCCGGGGGAGCCGGGTCCGGGTGATCCCGGAACCGGGCTTCCGGGGTCAGGTCAGCCGGGGTCTGGGCTCCCGGGTTCGGGTCAGCCGGGGGCGGGTCTTCCGGGTTCGGGTCAGCCGGGGGCGGGTCTTCCGGACTCGGGTGGTGCGGGGGCGTCCTCGAGCGGGTCCGCCGACGCGCTCGGGGGGTCCGAGGATCGTTCCGGTCGCACCCCGCTCGCCGTGACGGGACGGGATGCCGCCGCCCTCCTGCCGTGGGCTCTTGGGGCCGGTCTGCTGCTCGCCGTCGGTGCGGGACTCGCGATCGCGAGGCGGCGCGCTCGCCGCGGGTGACAGGTGCGGACGGGGTCCGCGTCGCGTCGCGGCGTCGGGCCCCGTCCCCCGCCCGCTCGGCCGGATCGCGTGGGTCGGCGGGGCGGTGGCATCCCGTGTACCGCGGGTGACGAAAGAGTAAGGGCCGGTCGGAGAGGCTTCCGACCGGCCCTTGTCCCTGCACCAAGAGTGTCCTGCAATCACATGTCGGTAGCTGCCACAGCAAAACAACTACCGTGCGAGCACTCTATAACGGTGAGGTAACGGAGGGGAAGAGGTCGTCGTTATATTTCCGTGATGAATTTTCGGATGGTCGCCTCGGCGGCATCCGGGGTGCATCAGCGTCCGCGCACGTGGTTCCACTGCGTGATGACCTCGGAACCGTGCTCGAAGCCCAGTTCGCTCACCGCCGACGTGCCGAGGACGAAGTAGCGCCCCCCGTCGGCGGTCAGCCCCAGCCAGGTGCCGGCCAGGGCGCGCAGGAAGTGGGAGTGCGAGAACAGCAGGATCTGCTCGCCGGCGCGCACCCGCGGGCGTAGTTCGTCCAGCAATGAGGCGGCGCGGGCCGTGACCTCGGCGATCGACTCCCCGGGGGTGGCGCCGGCCGGGGCGCCCGCCTGCCAGATCGTCCAGGGGTGTCCGACCTGCTCGATGATCTCGGGGGTCGTCATGCCCTCGTAGGCGCCGTAGTCCCACTCGACCAGGCGCGGCTCGGGTTGCGCCCGAGGGTAGCCGGCGCGCGCGGCGGTCTCGACCGCGCGTTGCAGCGGGCTCGTCAGAACGAGGTCGTAGCGTCGGGTCGCGAGCAGCGTTCCGGCCAGCTCGGCCTTGTAGGCCCCGGTCTCGGTCAGCGGGATGTCGGTGAGGCCGGTGTGGCGGCCCGTGCGGCTCCACTCGGTCTCGCCGTGGCGCACCAGCACGA
>NZ_CAJYPF010000037.1 GCF_913776565.1 uncultured Microbacterium sp.
CGCGGCATCCGGAACCATCGTCAAGGAGATCGCATGACCGATCCGTACTTCAACGCCCCCCTCTCCGAGGTCGACCCCGAGATCGCCGAGGTGCTCGAGCGCGAGCTGAACCGCCAGCGCGGGTTCCTCGAGATGATCGCGTCCGAGAACTTCGTGCCCGTCTCGGTGCTGCAGTCGCAGGGCTCGGTGCTCACCAACAAGTACGCCGAGGGGTACCCCGGTCGCCGCTACTACGGCGGGTGCGAAGAGGTCGACGTCGCCGAATCGCTCGCGATCGAGCGGGCCAAGGCCCTGTTCGGCGCGGAGTTCGCCAACGTCCAGCCGCACTCCGGCGCCTCGGCGAACGCCGCCGTGCTGCACGCGATCGCGCGCCCCGGCGACACGCTGCTCGGTCTAGCCCTCGACCAGGGCGGTCACCTCACGCACGGCATGAAGATCAACTTCTCGGGCCGCCTGTACGACATCGTCGCCTACGGCGTCGACCCCGAGACCAGCGTCATCGACATGGACGAGGTGCGCCGCCTCGCCGTCGAGCACAAGCCGAAGGTCATCATCGCCGGATGGTCGGCGTACCCCCGTCAGCTCGACTTCGCCGCCTTCCGCGCGATCGCCGACGAGGTCGGCGCGCTGCTGTGGGTCGACATGGCGCACTTCGCCGGCCTCGTCGCCGCGGGCGTGCACCCCTCGCCCATCCCGCACGCGCACGTCGTCTCGACCACCGTGCACAAGACGATCGGCGGCCCCCGCTCGGGCCTCATCCTGACCAACGACGCCGACATCGCCAAGAAGATCAACACCGCGGTCTTCCCGGGCCAGCAGGGCGGTCCGCTCATGCACGTGATCGCCGCGAAGGCGACCGCGTTCAAGCTCGCGATGACGCCCGAGTTCACGGAACGTCAGGAGCGCACCCTCCGCGGAGCGGCGATCCTCGCCGACCGCCTCACCCAGGACGACGTCAAGAACGCCGGCATCGCTGTGCGCTCGGGCGGCACCGACGTGCACCTCGTGCTCGTGGACCTGCGCGAGGCCGAGATCGACGGCAAGCAGGCCGAAGACCTCCTGCACGACATCCACATCACGGTCAATCGCAACGCGGTCCCCAACGACCCGCGTCCGCCGATGGTCACCTCGGGCCTGCGCATCGGCACCCCGGCGCTCGCGACCCGCGGCTTCGGCGACGCGGAGTTCACCGAGGTGGCCGACATCATCGCGCTCGCGCTGATCCCCGGCGCCGACGTCGAGGCCCTGCGCGCGCGCGTCGCGACGCTGGCCGACGCTTTCCCGCTGTACCCCGACCTGCAGCAGTGAGCCGCGCCGGGGCGGGGCCGCGTGTATGGCCCCGCCCCGGCATCCGGTGCTCTCCGCGTCGGGCTCGCGGCGCCGCAGTCGCGCGGTCCCGAGCGGCCGTCGCGCGGTCCCGAGCCGCAGTCGCGCGGTCCCGAGCGTCGATAAACGGTGTTCCTGTCGAGACACGGTGCCAGGCCGCGTGTCTCGACAGCATCGGCGTTTATCGGTGCGGTGATAGCGGCGCCGGCGCCCGACGCACCAGCGGCGGCCGGGACAGCGTCAGCGACACCATCATGAGAACGACAGACACGGAACGAGGGATGCCATGACGGCGACGATTCTGGACGGAAAGGCCGCCTCGGCGGCGATCAAGGCCGAGCTCACCGAGCGCGTCGCGGCGCTGCGCGAGCGCGGGATCGTGCCCGGCATCGCGACCGTGCTCGTGGGAGCGGACCCCGCCTCTCAGCTGTACGTCGGCATGAAGCACAAGCAGTCCGAGGCGATCGGGATGAACTCGATCCAGGTCGAACTGCCCGCGGAGGCCACGCAGGAGGAGGTCGAGGCCGTCATCGACCGCCTCAACGCCGACCCCGAGTGCCACGGCTACATCGTGCAGTTGCCGCTGCCGAAGCACATCGACACCGACCGCGTGCTCGAGCGCATCGATCCGGCGAAGGATGCCGACGGCCTGCACCCCACGAACCTCGGCCGTCTCGTGCTCAACGTCAACGCGCCGATCCACACGCCCCTGCCGTGCACGCCGCGCGGGGTCATCGAGCTGCTGCTGCGCAACGGCTACGACCTGAAGGGCAAGGAGGTCGTCGTCGTCGGACGGGGTGTCACCATCGGTCGCTCGATCGGGCTGCTGCTGACCCGCCGCGAGATCAACGCCACCGTCACCCTCACCCACACCGGCACCGCCGACCTCGCGAAGCACCTGCGCGATGCCGACGTGATCGTCGCCGCCGCGGGGGTCAAGCACATCGTGCGCGTGGAGGACGTCAAGCCGGGCGCCGCGGTGCTGGACGTGGGCGTGACGCGCGAGACCGACCCCGAGACCGGCAAGAGCCGCGTCTACGGGGACGTGCACCCCGACGTGGCCGAGGTCGCCGGGTTCGTCTCGCCCAACCCCGGCGGGGTCGGACCCATGACCGTGGCGCTGCTCATGACCAACGTCGTCGAGGCGGCGGAGCGGGCGGCATCCGTCTGACGCGGGGTGCGCGGCATCCCGTCGCCACCGTCGATCGGTGAACCACGACGTGCGGATCGCTGAACACACGGGATGTCCCGCGCAATGGGGGAGGCGCCCGGCCGCGGGACGTGTCAGAGTTCTTCTATGACTGAGTCCGTGCTGAACGACCTCCTCCGCCGCGTCACCGAGAGCGGCCTGCTCGAAGACGCCCAGATCGACGAAGACAGCGTCATCGGTTCCGGACACCTGGATGCCGCCGGCGTCGAGGTCGAGGTCGACCTCGACCCCGAGCTGGATGAGGACGAGGAGCCCGACCTCGACGCGCTCCTGGACAACCTGAAGGACGTCCTCTCGGTGAGCGAGGACCGCTGGCGGGCGATCGTCGAAGAGGTGGCGAGCGACATCGAGGACGCCCTCGACGACGACGAGCTCGACGCCGACGTCGACCTGCGCACCGACCTCGAGGCCATCGGCGTGGGCGTGTTCGCCGACGCGATCATCGTCGTCTTCGCGGGTCAGACCTCGTTCCCCGATGCCCTCGTGCACGTGCAGCTCACGCCCGAGCTCGAGGTCGAGGACATCGAGATCATCGGCGACGACGACGAGGACGACGACGAGGACTGATCCTCCGAGACGAGAGAGGGACCGGGCCGCAACGGCCCGGTCCCTCTCTCGTTGCGCTCCGTGCGCTCAGACGATCGCGGCGCGCAGCGCGGCGGCCGCGGCGCCCACGTCGGGGGCGCTGTAGATGGCGCTGCCCGCAACGGCGACCTGGGCGCCCGACTTCTGCACGTCGGCGATGCTCGAGACGTTGACGCCGCCGGCGACCGAGAACGGCACGCCGGCCGCTTCGCCGTCGCGCAGCAGCGTACCGAACGTGAAGCCCTCCTCGGCCTGCTCGTCCAGGCCGGCGTGCATCTCGACGAACTCGGCGCCGAGCGCCACGACCTCCTTGGCCCGGGCGGGCTTGTCCGCGACGCCGATGAGGTCGACGACCACACCCTTGCCGTGCTTCTTCGCGGCCTTGACGGCGCCGGCGATCGTGCTGTCGCCGGCCGAACCGAGCACCGTCACGAGATCCGCCCCGGCGCTGAAGGCGATATCGGCCTCGAGCTCACCGGCATCCATCGTCTTGAGATCGGCGAAGACGATCTTGTCGGGGTGCGCCTGCTTGATCGCGGTGATGGCGGACAGGCCTTCGCTCTTGATGAGGGGAGTACCGAGCTCGAGGATGTCGACGTGCGGCGCGGCCGCGGCGGCGAGGTCGAGGGCGGCTGCGGTGGACAGGGTGTCCATGGCGAACTGAAGCTTCATGCGGGTGTCCTTACTGTCTGGGGGTGGGTCATTCGAGGTTGGCGTGGCGGGGCCACAGGTCATCGGCGTCGAGACCGGAGCGCTGCCACAGGGCGTCGAACACGGCGTCGCCCACGAGGACGACGACCTGCTCGAACAGGGCTCCGGCGTACTGCGCCGAGGCCGTGGTCGAGCGGTCGAGTTTGGCCGCCGCGGGGATGACGACGAGGGCGTCGGCGGCGACGGCGAGGGGGGAGTCGGAGGCCGTCGTGATCACCGCGCTCCGCGCCCCCACCGCGGCCGCGGTCTCGGCGGCCCGGACGATCGCGGGCGTGATGCCCGACCCGCTGGCCGTGAGAAGCGCGTCGCCCGCCCGGATCGCGGGCGTCGTGGTCTCGCCGACGACGTGGACGTCGAGGCCCAGGTGCATCAGCCGCATCGCGGTCATGCGAAGGGCGGAGCCGGAGCGTCCCGCCCCGACGACGAAGACGCGATCCGCCTCGGTGAGAACGTCGAGGACGCGCTCCAGATCGTCGGGCTCGGCCACGAGGCGTTCGAGGACGGATGCCACCTCGGCGGCGATGCGGGCGAGGGATGTCTCGACGGGGGCGGCGGCGGAGGAAGGCACGGGTCCATGCTCGGCGCGACCGGCGGGCGGCGACGCCGGTCGACGGCAGAGGGGTGCCTACGCGAACGGGTAGGTGTATCCACTGGGCTAGGTTGAGGTCATGATCGAGAGTGGACCGCTGCCGTCGCCGGCCTCGCGCGCGCTCGTCATCGAGCACGAACGCGTCGTCGCCGAGCAGGCGGACCGCCACGCCGTCACGCTGGAGTCCGTGCTGGCCATCCTGCGTTCGCCCCGTCTGGACGACCGCGCGGCTCGCGCCCTTGCGATCGAGGCGGCGGCGGCCGCGTTGGTGGTGCTGCGGACCTCGACGGACCGCCAACGCAGCGCCCTGCTCGAGCCCGTCACGGGTGCTTTCGCGCGACTGCGCAGCGACCTGCGCCCGCTCGTCCGCCACGGCGACCTCGATGTGCAGTTCGTCGAGCCGCCGACCACCGGTCGCGCCCTCCCCGGGGAGGTGGCGCACGAGGCACGCGCCATCGTGCGCAGCGCCGTCCTCGCCCTGCTCGACCGTGGGGCGCCGCACCGCGTCCGCATTCAGTGGGACTGCGACGGGCTGAACCTGTTGATCGGCATCCGCGACGACGGCGAGGGGCGCCTGACCGCGCACGATGATTCGCTGCGCCCGATCGTGGAGCGCGTGAGCGCGCTCAACGGCGACTTCGAGGTCGCCTCCACCGTGGGCTGGGGATCCGAGCTGTCGGTGCGGCTCCCTCTCGATCCCCCGGCCCGCCCCGAGATGCTCGACGACGCGGTCGACCTGAGTCCCCGCGAGAGAGAGGTGCTGACGCTCGTCGTCGCGGGTCTGCGCAACCGCGCCATCGCGACCCAGCTGGGCGTCAGCGAGAACACCGCGAAGTTCCACGTGTCGAACCTGCTGCGCAAAGCCGGTGTCGCGACCCGCGCGGAACTCGTCGCGCTGGGGGCGTCGCGCGCGCCGTGAGGACCGCGCGCGCGGCGATCCACGGCCCCGCGCGCACAGCGCACGACGTGCGAGCCGTGCGTGTCTCCGGGGACGCGACCGTCAGTAGCTGTCGCGGCGGTCGCCGCGGCCGGTGACGAACCGCGCCGCCAGCGCCTCGGACGCTCGGGCCAGCAGCGCGACGTCCGCCCCGACGGCGACGAAGTCGGCGCCGGCGTCGAGATAGGCCTCGGCCACCGCCGGGTCGAAGGCGTTCACGCCGACCGGGGTCGCGGCATCCCGGCACGCGGCGAACACGGCGTGCACCGCCGCGACCACGTCGGGGTGCGTCTGTCGGCCCAGCAGGCCCATGGAGGCCGACAGGTCGGAGGGGCCGACGAACACGGCATCCACCCCCTCGACGGCCGCGATCTCGGCGGCGGCGGCGACTCCGGCGGTCGTCTCGATCTGCACCGTGAGCGACACGTGCGCGGACGCGTCGGCGAGGTAGTCGTCGACGCGGTTCCAGCGCGCGCTGCGCGCGAGCGCACTGCCGACCCCGCGGACACCCGCGGGCGGGTAGCGCGTGGCCGCGACGGCGGCGCGCGCCTCGGCGGCGGATGACACCATCGGCACGATGAGGTTCTGCGCGCCGACGTCGAGCACGCGTTTGATCGTGACGGCATCGTTCGAGGGGACGCGCACGACGGGGGTGATCGGGTAGGACGCCGCGACCTGCAGCTGCACGAGCACCTGCTCGATCGAGGTCGCGGAGTGCTCCATGTCGATCAGCAGCCAGTCCAGGCCGGAGCCGGCCGCGATCTCGGCGACGACCGGGTTGCCGGTGCACAGCCACATCCCCGCGAGCGGGCGATCGGACGCCGCGAGCGCGGCGCGGAAGGTGGGGGTCAGACGAAGCGGCACGAGATCGTTCCCATCGGTCCGTAGTCGCAGAGGACGTCGTCGCCCTGCGACACCCACATCGGGCGCGTGAACGATCCTGCCAGGATGATCTCGCCCGCCTCCAGGCGCGCGCCGTGCTGGTGGAACTTGTTGGCAAGCCACGCGACACCGGTGGCGGGATGACCGAGGACGCCGGCGGCGACGCCGGTCTCCTCGATCTCGCCGTTGCGGCTCAGCACGCCGGGCACCCACCGCAGGTCGATCTCGTCGGGGCGCTTGCGCACCTCGCCGAGCACCATCGCGCCGTACGCGGCGTTGTCGCTGATGGTGTCGACGATCGTGCGGCCCTCGAGCTCGATGTGCGAGTTCAGCACCTCGAGCGCCGGCACGGCGTAGTCGATCGCGGCGAGGGCGTCGTCGAGCGTGCAGTCGGGACCCTCGAGCGGGGTCTTCAGCACGAACGCGAGCTCGACCTCGATCCGCACGTTCGAGAACAGCGCGACCGGGATGTCGTCGCCCGAGCGGTAGACGGTGTCGTCGAACATCACGCCGTAGTCGGGCTCGGTGATCCCCGTCGCCTGCTGCATGGCCTTGGAGGTCAGTCCGATCTTGCGGCCGACGAGCGTGCGACCCGCGGCGATCTGCGTGTCGCGCCAGCGGCCCTGGATCGCGTACGAGTCCTCGACCGCGGCATCCGGGAATCTGGCCGTGATGCGCGGGATGACCGCGTGGGTGCGGTCGGCCTCGGCGAGCTCGGCCGCGATGGCGTCGATCTGTGCGTCGGTGAGCATGGGTTCCTCTCGTGGGCGGAGCATGACTCCTGCAAAAGGCGGCGGTAGGGCCGTTTGAGCGGTGAGAGAGCGCGGAATGCAGGAGTTATGCGCTCCCGGGCGGCCAGCCGCCGCGCCGGTGCGCGATCGCGCGTGCGTCGGGTGGCCTGCACAACTCCTGCACAGGCGATGCGGGGGCGCCGGAACCGGTGCAATCCGCCCTATGTGCAGGAGTTGTGCCGCTTGGCGGTCTAGAGCTGGTTGCCGAGCTTGAACTCGCCGGCGGAGGAGGCGCCGGATGCCGCGGTCTCGGGCGCGCGGGTGTAGCTGAAGCCGTCGGCGCCGATCGTCACTGCCATCTCGCTGGAGTCCTCGCGGGCGCGGACCGGCTGCGGGATGCCGTCGAGATCCAGCACGAGCGAGCCCTCGGTGTACCAGGAGGGGACGACGGGGTTGCCCCACCAGTCGCGGCGCTGGTTGTCGTGCACGTCCCACGTGATGACGGGGTTGTCGGGGTCGCCGGTGTAGTAGTCCTGCGTGTAGATCTCGACGCGGTGGCCGTCGGGGTCGCGGAGGTACAGGTAGAACGCGTTCGAGACGCCGTGGCGTCCGGGGCCGCGCTCGATGGCATCCGATCGGCGGAGGGCGCCGAGCTTGTCGCAGATGGCGAGGATGTTGTGCTTCTCGTGGGTCGCGAAGCACACGTGGTGCATGCGGGGGCCGTCGCCGCCGGTCATGGCGGTGTCGTGCACGGTGGGCTTGCGGCGCATCCACGCGGCGTAGACGGTGCCCTCTTCGTCCTGGATGTCCTCGGTCACGCGGAAGCCGAGCGACTGCATGAAGTTCACCGCGCGCGGCACGTCGGGGGTGATCTGGTTGAAGTGGTCCAAGCGCACGAGCTCGCCGGGGGAGTGCAGGTCGTAGCGCCACGACAGGCGCTCCTGGTGCTCGGTGTCGAAGAAGAACTCGTACGGGAAACCGAGGGGATCGACCACGCGGACGGAGTCGCCGATGCCCTTCGTGAAGCCGTTCGGGGCGCGACGCACGTCGCAGCCGAGCTCCTCGTAGAACGCGACGGCCTTGTCGAGGTCGTCCGACGAGCGCACGCGGTACGAGAACGCCGCGACCGCGGCCACCGGGCCCTTGCGCAGCACGAGGTTGTGGTGGATGAACTCCTCGGTCGACCGCAGGTAGATCGCCTCGTCGTCCTCTTCGGTCACGTGCAGTCCCAGCACGTCGACGTAGAAGACCCGGGATGCCGCGAGGTCGGTGACCACGAGCTCCATGTAGGCGCAGCGGAGGATGTCGGGTGCGGGCGCGGTGGGGGTGGGGATGGGGTCGTCGGAGTGGATGGGGGCCTCCTGGGTCACCCAGAACCCGGAGGAGGTCTTCTGCTCTTCGGTGTGCTTGATCATGGGTTCGCGTCCTTGCGTGTGGTCCGGTGGGCCGGGCGGGGGCGGCTCAGTGCGCCTGCGCCTTGCCGAACGTGGGGTTGTGGGCGGGGCCGAGCGTGATGTGCACGGCCTGCTGGTCGGTGTAGAAGTCGATCGAGCGGTAGCCGCCCTCGTGACCGAGGCCCGAGGCCTTCACCCCGCCGAACGGGGTGCGCAGGTCGCGGACGTTGTTCGAGTTCAGCCACACCATCCCCGCCTCGACGTTCTGCGCGAACAGGTGCGCGCGCTTCAGGTCGTTCGTCCAGACGTAGGCGGCGAGGCCGTATCGCGTGTTGTTCGCCAGAGCCAGGGCCTCCTCGTCGGTGTCGAAGGGCGTGATGGCGACGACGGGTCCGAAGATCTCCTCCTGGAAGATGCGCGCGTCGGGGGGGACGTCGGCGAACACCGTGGGCCGCACGAAGTTGCCCTCGGGGAACTCCTCGGGCCGGCCGCCGCCGGCGACGAGACGGCCCTCGGTCTTGCCGAGCTCGACGTACGACATGACCTTCGCGTAGTGCTCGGGGTGCACGAGCGCGCCGACCTCGGTCGCGGGGTCGTCGGGGAAGCCGACCCTCACGCGGTCGGCCTGGGCGGCGTAGCGGGCGACGAAGTCGTCGTAGACGGAGCGCTCGACGAGGATGCGGCTGCCCGCGGTGCAGCGCTCGCCGTTGAGCGAGAACACCCCGAAGATGGTCGCGTCGATCGCGGCGTCGAGGTCGGCATCCGCGAAGACGATCGCGGGGCTCTTGCCGCCGAGCTCCATCGACAGCCCCTTCAGGAACGGCGCGGCGTTCGCGAAGATCAGCGACCCGGTGCGGCTCTCGCCGGTGAACGAGATGAGCGGCACGTCGGGGTGCTTCACGAGCGCGTCGCCAGCGTCTTCCCCGAGGCCGTTGACGAGGTTGAACACGCCCTCGGGCAATCCGGCCTCCTCGAAGATGCCGGCCCACAGGGATGCCGACAGAGGGGTGAACTCCGCGGGCTTGAGCACGACGGTGTTCCCGGTCGCGAGCGCGGGGCCGAGCTTCCACGACTCGAGCATGAACGGGGTGTTCCACGGCGTGATGAGGCCGGCGACGCCGATCGGCTTGCGGTTGACGTAGTTGAGCTGGCGCCCCGGAACCTTGAAGGCGTCGTCGGTCTGGGCGACGATCAGGTCGGCGAAGAAGCGGAAGTTCTCGGCCGCGCGGCGGGCCTGGCCCAGCGCCTGCGTGATCGGCAGGCCCGAGTCGAACGACTCCAGCTCGGCGAGACGCTCGTCGCGCGACTCGACGAGGTCGGCGATGCGGTGCAGCACGCGCGAGCGCTCGCGGGGGAGCATGCGCGGCCACGGTCCCTCGGTGAACGCCGTGCGCGCGGCGGCGACGGCGAGGTCGATGTCGGCCTTCTTGCCGGCGGCGGCCGCGACGTACGTCTCGTTGGTGACCGGGTCGAGCACGTCGAAGGTGTCGCCGTCTACCGAGTCGACGAACCGGCCGCCGATGTAGTGCTGGATGCGGGTGGGCAGGTCGGCCGGAATGCGCCGGGAGGAGGTGAGCGGGGTGGTCATGGGAACTCCTTCGTTCGAGGACGGGGATGCCGGGGCCGGGATCAGGATGCGGGCAGGCCGAGCACCTCGTGCGGGTGCTCGTGGATGAGGTAGGCGTCGAGGGTCGCCGAGCGGTGACGCCGCGAGGCCTGTTCGATGTCCGAGAGCGGGGCGCCGCTCTCGATGAGGACGAGGATGCTCTCGTGCTCGCGCACCGACTCGGCGGCGCGGCCCGGGACGAAACTGAACGTCGAGTCGCGCAGGTGCCCGAGGCGAGCCCATTCCGCCTGCACGAGCTCGAGCAGGCGGGGGTTGGCGCACCGGGCGAACAGGATCGCGTGGAACTCCTGGTTCAACGCGGTGAACGCGCGCGGGTCGAAGTGCTCGAGGGTCTCGACCATGAGCGCGTTCACCTCGCGCGCGCGGCGCACGTCGTCGGCGGTCAGGGCGCGCGCCGACAGGGCGGTCGCCGCGCCCTCGAGCAGGCTGAGGGCCTGCATGCTGAAGCGGTAGGCGGTGTCGTCGACCATCGAGACGCGCGCGCCGACGTTGCGCTCGAACGTCACGAGGCCCTCGGCTTCGAGCTGGCGGATCGCCTCGCGCACGGGCACGACGCTCATGTCGAGCTCTCGCGCGATCGAGCCGAGCACGAGCCGGTAGCCGGGGGTGAACTCCTGCGCGGCGATGCGCTGCTTGATCCAGTGGTACGCCTGCTGCGACTTGCTGGGGCTCTGCGCCGGAGTGGTCATCGCTTCCCCGTCTCGCTCTCGAACCGGGCGCGCCATTCCGCGTTCATCGGGAACAGTCCCTCGACGGGATGACCGGATGCCACCTGCCCGGCGATCCAGGCATCCTCTTCCTCCTGCGCGAGGGCGGCGTCGACCACCTCTTCGGCGATCGCGGGCGGGACGACGATCACGCCGTCGCCGTCGCCGACGAGGATGTCGCCGGGCTCGACCGTGGTGCCGCCGCAGCCCACGGCGACGTCGGTCTCCCAGGGTACGTGGCGTCGCCCGAGGACGGCCGGGTGCGGGCCGGCGGTGAAGACGGGGATGCCGACGGCGGCGACGGCCGCGGCGTCGCGCACCCCGCCGTCGGTGACGATGGCCGCCGCTCCCCGCGCGTGCGCGCGGATGGCGAGGATGTCGCCGAGGGTGCCGGAGCCGGTCTCGCCGCGCGCCTCGATGACGATGACCTCTCCCGCGCCGACCGCGTCGAAGGCGCGCTTCTGGGCGTTCTGCCCGCCGCCGTGCGCGGCGAACAGGTCTTCGCGGTGGGGGACGAAGCGCAGGGTGCGCGCGGTGCCGACGAAGCGGCTGCCGGGGGTGAGCGCGTGCACGCCGTCGATCGTCACGTCGTTCAGACCGCGCTTGCGCAGCTGTCCGCTGAGGGCGGCGACGGGGACGCGCTCGAGCTTCGCGCGCAGGGCGGGGGAGAGCGAGGGGGCATCCGACACCGGATCCGCGGATGCCGCGGTGCCGCCGGCCGTCGCCGGTGCCGTCGACGTCGCCGTTGCGGCGGCCGCCGCCTCGGCGGAGCCCCACGCCTCGGTGCGCTGGGTGTCGTCCACCGCGGGGAGGGAGCCGATCGCGGCGTCGAACGAGCGCTCGCCCTCGACCACCGTGGTGCGCAGGCGTCCGGTCGAGAGGTCGCCGGCATCCACCTGCACCTCGACGACCTGACCGGGCGCGACGACCGAGGAGCCCGCGGGCGTCCCCGTGAGGATGACGTCTCCGGTCTCGAGGGTGAAGTGCTGCGACAGATCGGCGACGATCTGGGCGAGCGAGAAGAGGAGCCCGGCCGTGGTGTCGTCCTGCACGAGCGCGCCGTCGACCCACGTGCGCAGGCGCAGCGCGGTCGGATCGGCCTCGCGGGCGTCGATCAAGGCGGGGCCGAGGGGGGTGTAGCCGTCGCCGCCCTTCGAGCGCACGTTGGAGCCCTTGTCGTTCGCGCGCAGATCGTAGAGACCGAAGTCGTTCGCGGCGGTGACGGATGCCACGTGCGACCACGCGGCATCCGGGGTCACCCATCGCGCGGGCTCGCCGATGACGAGGGCGATCTCGCCCTCGAACGCGAGGAGTTCGGTCCCGGCGGGGCGCACGATCTCGGCGCCCGAGGGGGCGAGGGAGCTCGACGGCTTGAAGAAGTACGAGGGGGCGGCGGGTCGACGGCCGCGCTGGTCCGCGCGCGAGGCGTAGGCGAGATGGACGGCCACGATCTTGCCCGGGCGGTCGCCGAGGGCGGCGAACCGGGGGTCGCTGGTGTCGGTCATGGATGCTCCCTTGCGTCGTATCTCAAATCGTATACGATGACGAACGCCCCAGCAATACATGCTTCGTCACCGACGACGACGTCCGGGGCGCGACGATGACGTCTCGAAGGAGCCCCCATGTCCCGTTCCCATCCGTCGGGTTTCACGCCCACCGGCACCATCTCGACCTCCGGCGACCGGCGCCGCGTGGTCTTCGCCACCGTCGTCGGCACCACCGTGGAGTGGTACGACTTCTTCCTCTACGCCTCGGCCGCCGGCCTCGTGTTCGGACAGCTCTTCTTCGCTCCGGCCGGACCCGGGATCGCACAGATCCTGTCGTTCCTCACGGTCGGACTGAGCTTCCTGTTCCGCCCGCTCGGCGCCCTCCTCGCCGGGCACCTCGGCGACAAGTACGGCCGCCGCGTCGTGCTGATGATCACCCTGATCCTCATGGGCGCCTCCACCACCCTCATCGGCGTCCTGCCGACGTACGAGGCGATCGGGGTCGCGGCCCCCGTGCTGCTGATCCTGCTGCGCGTGCTGCAGGGCATCTCGGCCGGCGGGGAGTGGGGTGGTGCGGTGCTCATGGCCGTCGAGCACGCCCCCAAGGCCAAGCGCAGCCTCTTCGGCGCGTCGCCGCAGCTGGGCGTTCCCCTCGGCCTCCTGCTGGCGAGCGGCATGCTCGCGCTCATGGCGCTGATCGCCCCCGGCGACGCCTTCCTCGCGTGGGGCTGGCGCGTGCCGTTCCTGCTGTCGTTCGTGCTGATCCTGATCGGCTTCTACGTGCGCCGCAAGGTCGAGGAGAGCCCGGTCTTCGTCGAGCTCGCCGAGCGCAAGGAGAAGACCCGGATGCCGATCGTGCAGCTGTTCCGCACGCACGCTCTGCTCGTGCTGATCGCGGCCCTCGTCTTCGCCGGCAACAACGCCGTCGGGTACATGACCACGGGCGGGTACATCCAGCGCTACGCGACCAATCCCGACGGTCCGGTGGGGCTGGCGACCGCCGACGTGCTCGGCGCGGTGACGATCTCGGCGGTGTCGTGGCTCGTCTTCACCTGGGTGGGCGGATGGATCGGCGACGTCATCGGCCGCCGCACCACCTATCTCGTCGGCTGGGCGGCGCTGCTGGTGGGCGTCTTCCTGCTGTTCCCGCTCGTGAACACCGCGAACATCGCCCTGCTCACCCTCGGTCTCGTCGTACTCACCGTCGGCCTGGGCCTCACCTACGGACCCCAGGCGGCGCTGTACGCCGAACTCTTCCCGGCATCCATCCGCTTCTCGGGGGTGTCGATCTCGTACGCGCTCGGCGCGATCCTGGGCGGGGCGTTCGCGCCGACCATCGCCGAGGCGCTGGTCAAGCAGACCGGATCGACGATGTCGGTGACGTGGTACCTCGCGGGCATGGTCGTGCTCGGCGCGATCGCCACGCTGCTGCTGCGCGACCGCAGCGGCATCCCCCTCGGTCCGGATCACGAGGCCGAGCAGGCGGTCAGCCCGGTGCGCGGGCTGTCGAAGGCCTGAGTCGCACCCCTCACGGCCCCGTCGCGCTCCGGTGCGGCGGGGTCGTGATGCGTGCCGGCTTACGGAGCCCGGGGTCGACGGCGCGGAGACGACGGCCATGCCGGATTCTGGGGCAGAGCGTGCTCCGCCGCCATCCGCGCGCGCAAAGACGTGGATCGCGCCGATTTCTCCGGAGCCCGGCACGCCCGCCGCGCGTCAGCGCGCCGCGATCTCCTCCCAGAACGGGGCGACGATCGCGGCGCTCACGCGCAGGTCGAGCAGCAGGAACCCCCGGTCCTCGGGTCCGCGGGCGACCCAGGATGCCAGGGCGTCGAGGTCGTCGACCGTCTCGACGACCACGCCTTCGGCGCCGAACCCCCGAGCGACGGCCGCGAAATCGACCTGGGGGATGAGCATCGGGTCGGGGTGAAGGCCCTTGATGCCGTAGTTCAGGACCTCGGCGCCGTACTGCGCGTCGTTCCACACCACGGCGATGCCGCGGCCACCGGCGACGCGGATCGCCGTCTCGAGGTCGGCGAGGGCCATCAGGCCTCCGCCGTCGCCCGTGCTGAGCACGATCGCGGAGTCGGGGCGGGCGACCGCGGCGCCAGGGACGCTCGGGAAGCCCAGACCGATCGACTGGTACGCGGTGCCGACCATGAGCATGCGGTCGGGGGACTCGACCGGCCAGTACATGTTCGACCAGCCCATGAAGTGGCCGCCGTCGTGCACGACCACGCGGTCCTCGGGCAGCAGCTCGGCGAGGCGCGCCGCCGCCGTGCGGGGGTCGAGGCGGCCGTCGGGGCCCACCTGGCGACCCGCGGGCTGGCGCCGGGCGGCCTCGAGGTCGAGACCCGCTCCCCAGGTGGACGGCGACGACCCGCGCCCGCGGAGGCGTCGGGCGATCTCGCGGGCGACGTCGTCGGCGTCGCCCCGGACGAAGCCTCCGACGTGCGGGTGGGTCGCGGTCGGCGCGAGGTCGACCTGGAACACCCGCGCCCCCGGGGCGAAGAGCTCGCCGAAGCGCATCGTGAACTGGTTGAGCCCTGCACCGAAGACGACCGCGACGTCGGCGTCGTGCACGAGCTGCATCGCTCCCGGCGCTCCGAACCCGCCGGCGACGCCGAGGTCGCGCGTCGGGTCGGAGAAGAGTCCGCGTCCCAGGGCGCTGGTGGTCGTGAGGGCGCCGGCGAGGGCGGCGATCTCGTCGAGGGTCGCTCCCGCGTCGGCGAGCCACGCGCCGCGGCCCCCGAGCAGGACCGGACGCTCGGCTGCGGCGAGGGCGTCGACGATCTGATCGATCACCCCGTCGGCGTAGGCGTCGAGCGGAGGGTGCTCCGGCGTCACCCGGGGCTCCGCGCCCGGGGCCGCGGCATCCGGGATCTCTCCTGCGTCGCGGGTGGCGACGTCGTAGGGGATGCCGATGACGACCGGGAGTCGATAGGTGAGGGCGTGCTCGATCGCGATGACGATGGTCGCGGCGGCGTCGCGGTGTCCGACCGTGTACGTGCGGGCGCCGACGGCCGCGGCGAGGGCGATCTGATCGACGCCCCACGGGCGCGGGCCCGAGGTGGGCTCGTCGCCGACGATCAGCACGAGCGGCGTGCGCGCCTGCACCGCCTCGGCGAGAGCCGTGAGCGTGTTCGTGAACCCGGCGCCGTAGGTCGCGGTCGCGGCGGCGATGCGCCCGCACGCGCGGTAGTGCGCGTCGGCGGCGACCACACCGGCGGCCTCGTGGCGCACGGCGACGAATCCCGCGGGGGTGTCTCGGCCGAGGGCGTCGAGGAAGTAGGCGTTGCCGTTGCCCATGACGCCGAAGACGGTGTCGAGGTGGCGGGCGAGGGTGTGGGCGACGTGCGCGGAGACGGTGGGCATGACGAAGAGACCTTTCGAGACGGAGACGGAGGAATGCCGTATGTGTCTCGCGGGAAGCCGCTACGTGCCCTTTTTTCGAGCAGCGACGCACGACCGCGTGCGCCTGACGGGATCGAGTATAGGGGTCGTGCCGTCCGGCGCGCGACGCATTCTGCACCAGGTGAGGCGTTCAAGCCGTGCACGAAGTGCCCTCGGGGTCCCTCGTGTTTCGCGGAATGCCCGGTGTCGTCCGCGTTCTACAGCGCCCCGCGGATCGCCTCGGCGGCCGCGGTCAGTCGCGCCGCGATCGCGGCGTCGTCGAGGGCGGTGGCCACGTGCACGGCGGCGACCGCGGCGGGCTCGCGGCCCTGCACCGGCAGCGGCACGGCGACCGCGCGCAGCGAGGGGACCACCTCGTCGTGGCTGGTCGCCCACCCGCGTTCGGCGGCCTCGGCCACCTCGGCCGCGAGGCGGGCGTCGATGGCGTCGGGCCACCGGCGCGGGGGCAGCTGCGCCAGGATCGCCCGTCCGGGCGCCCCTCGGGTGACCGGATGCCGTGCCCCCGGCCGCTGCGCCACGGCGGTGACGGCGTGCCGAGGCTCGACGCTGGTGAGGGTCACGCATTCGTCGTGGTCGAGGACGACGAGGAAGCAGGTCATGCCCAACTCGTTCGCCGCGGCGGTGAGTTCGGGCAGGGCCTCGGCCTGCAGGTCGGCGGCCACTCCCGCGGCCAGTGCGGCGAGTCCCGTACCCAGGCGCACGGCGCCCGCGGCATCCCTCGTCACCAGTCCGTGGTCTTCGAGCGTGCGCAGCAGGCGATAGGCGACCGAGCGGTGCAGTTCGACGCGGGCCGCGAGGTCGTCGATCGAGAGCGGCGAGCGGGCATCGGCGAGCTCTTCGAGGAGGCGGATGCCGCGACTGAGGGTCTGCGAGGCCGGGGCGGCGTCTTGCCGTGACGACATGGGTCGGCTAGCCTCTCGTTCGATAGCTGAACGTTGCGTTCGAATATAGAACAGCGAGCACGGCGGCGCAACCCGACATCGACGTCAGGAGAAACGATGCAGTTCCACCACCACGGCTACGTCTCGGGCGACCCGCGCGTGCAGAACGCCGCGGGCACGGGTCTCGATCGGCCCGCCGAACTGCCCGACGAGGTCGACGTGCTCATCGTCGGCTCGGGGCCCGCCGGCATGCTGCTCGCCGCGCAGATGTCGCAGTTCCCTCAGCTGACGACGCGCCTCATCGAGAAGCGCGACGGGCGGCTCGCTCTCGGCCAGGCCGATGGCATCCAGCCCCGCAGCGTCGAGACGTTCCAGGCGTTCGGCTTCGCCGACCGCATCACCGCGGAGGCGTACAACATCGGGTGGATGAATTTCTGGGCGCCGGATCCGGAGAACCCCGACCGGATCGTGCGCACCACCCGCACGGAGGACTACGGCCTCAAGATCAGCGAGTTCCCGCACCTCATCGTCAACCAGGCGCGGGTGCTCGACTACTTCGCCGAGGCCGCCGCGAACGGACCGGCGCGGGTGCGCCCCGACTACGGGGCGGAGTTTCTCGGTCTTCAGGTGCGCGCCGACCACGTCGAGGTGCGCGTGCGCACGGACGAGGGGGAGCGCACCATCCGCGCAAAGTACGTCGCGGGATGCGACGGGGCGCGCAGCGGCGTGCGTCAGGCGATCGGCCGCACGCACGTCGGAGCCGCCGCCCGCCACGCCTGGGGCGTGATGGACGTGCTCGTCGAGACCGACTTCCCCGACTGGCGCATCAAGTGCGCCATCAACGCGGCGGCGGGCAACATCCTGCACATCCCGCGCGAGGGCGGCTACCTCAGCCGTATGTACATCGACCTCGGCGAGGTGGCCGCCGACGACGACCACCGGGTCCGGCAGACGCCGATCGACGAGGTCATCCGCCGGGCGAACGAGATCCTGCACCCCTACTCGATCGACGTGAAGCAGGTCGCCTGGCACAGCGTGTACGAGGTCGGCCACCGGGTGACCGACCAGTTCGTGGACGACCTCGAGAATCCCCGCGTCTTCCTCACGGGCGACGCGTGCCACACCCACAGCGCGAAAGCCGGCCAGGGCATGAACGTCTCGATGCAGGACGGCTTCAACCTCGGCTGGAAGCTCGGGCACGTGCTCACCGGCCTCGCCCCCGCCGAGCTGCTGCGCACCTACGACGCCGAGCGGCGCCCGGTCGCGCAGCAGCTCATCGACTTCGACCGTGAGTGGTCGTCGCTCATGGCGCGCAAGCCCGGCGAGATCACCGACCCCGACGAACTCGCCACCTACTACCTCGCCACCGCCGAGTTCCCCTCCGGCTTCGGCACGCACTACGCCTCGTCCGCGATCGTCGCGGCGGACGCGGCGGCGGAGCTGGCATCCGGATTCCCCGTCGGCAAGCGCTTCCACAGCGTCGAGGTCGTGCGGGTGTGCGACGGCAATCCCGTGCACCTGGGCCACCACGCTCGCGCGGACGGTCGATGGAGGATCTACGCTTTTGCGGATGCCGACGGGTCGGCGCTGCGCGACTGGGCGTCGGAGGCGCGAGGGATCGTCGAGCGCTTCACCCCCGCCGGGGCCGACCTCGACGCGGTGTTCGACGTGAAGGCGATCTACCCGGGGCGCTGGGAGGAGGTCGTCGACGTGCCGTCGCTGTTCCGCCCGCGCTCGGGGCCGCTCGGCCTGACCGACCTCGAGAAGGTGTTCGCCGCCGCCCCCTCGGCGTGGACGAGCAGCGACATCTTCGCCGAGCGCGGCATCGGGACGCAGGGGGCGGTGGTGCTCGTGCGTCCGGATCAGTACGTGGCGCACGTGCTGCCCCTGACCGATCCGGCCGCCCTGGAGCGCTTCCTTGCCGGGGTGGTGCTGGCGCCACCGGCCCTCGCCGCACGCTGAGGCCGCGGCATCCGCCCTCCCTCGGTGCGCATAAACGCGATCCGCGACGAGAAACGCGCGCACACCGCGTTTCTGCGCACGGATGGCGTTTATCGGCGGGATGCCAGGGCGGGGCCCCACGGCGGCGGGC
>NZ_CAJYPF010000038.1 GCF_913776565.1 uncultured Microbacterium sp.
TCGGCCGCGCCGAGCGACGCCCCGCGGGGCCTGGGACCCGTGCGCAGCACCGGGGGAACGGCATCCACTCGCCCGCGCGTGGCCCCCGCGAGCGAGCCGACGCTGTTCTGACACCGCCCGCGCCACCGTTCATCGGCGCTATTTCGCACGACCCGACGCGCGCCGCACCCCATCGGCGCCACCGAATCCCCACCCACGCCGGCGCAGCCCCGCGCGACGGCGCCCCGTGTGCCCCTCCTCCCGCGCTTCATCGGCACCAAATGGCACGCCTCAACGCCCCCCCCGCAACACATTGGCGCCCCCGAATCCCCACCCACGCCGGCGCAGCCTCACTCCATGGCCCCCACCCTCCTTCCGCGCTTCATCGGCGCCAAATGGCACTAGTGAACGCGCCTTACAGCACTTCGACGCCACCGAAAATCACCCGGGGGTGCGACGGGAGACCGACTCAGGCGTCGTCGGCGGGTACGCGAAAGCCCCCGCCCGCGAGATGCGGACGGGGGCTCGTGCATCGGGTTTACGCCGTGACGTTCGAGAGCTGTCGACCCGACAGCTCCTCGAGCACGTCGTCGCCCAGCTGCGTCTCTTCGAACGGCGCCTCGATCTCGGCGCGGTCGAGCAGCTCGGTCATGCGACGACGGCGCTGACGCGTGATGAGCGTCACCACCGTGCCGCTACGACCCGCGCGACCGGTGCGGCCCGAGCGGTGCAGGTACGTCTTGTACTCGTCGGGAGCGTCCGCCTGGATGACCAGATCGATGTCATCGACGTGGATGCCGCGAGCGGCGACGTCGGTGGCCACAAGCACGTTGACGCGACCCGAGGTGAGCTTCTCGAGGTTGCGCGTGCGCTTCTGCTGATTCAGGTCGCCGTGGAGGGCGACCGCGGCGATACCCGCGTCGTCGAACTGCTCGGCCAGCATCTCGGCGTACGCGCGGGTGCGGGCGAAGACGAGCGTCTTGCCCTCGCGGTCGACGAGCGAGTCGAGGATCTGCGCCTTGTCGCGGTGCTCGATCACGAGCACACGGTGCTCGATGGTGCTCGACTCCTGGTCCTCACCGGCGACCTCGTAGACGGCCGGCTCCACGAGGAACTCGTCGACGAGCGCGGCGACCTCGCGGTCGAGCGTGGCCGAGAACAGCAGCTTCTGGCTGCCCGCGGCGGTCGCGCGCAGGATGCGCTGCACGGGCTCGAGGAAGCCGAGCTCGCACATGTGGTCGGCCTCATCCAGGACGGCCACCTGCACCTGCGAGAGGTCGAGCTTGCCCTGGTTGAGCAGGTCCTCGATGCGCCCGGGGGTGCCGATGATGATGTCGACGCCCTTCTTCAGCGCGCCGACCTGACGCGCCTGGGGCACGCCACCGTAGATCTGCGTGGTGAACAGTCCGACGCTGCGCGCGATGACCTGAACGGTGCGGTCGATCTGCAGGGCGAGCTCGCGGGTGGGGGCGAGGATCAGCGCCTTGGGGGCGCGGCCGAACTCGCGACGCTGACCGGCCTGAGCGCGCAGGATGCTCTCGACGAGCGGAGCACCGAAGGCGATCGTCTTGCCCGAGCCCGTGCGACCACGGGCCAGGACGTCGCGGCCCTTGAGGATGGGGGCGACGGTGGCCGCCTGGATCGGGAAGGGCTTCTCGGCTCCGAGGCCGGCGAGGGCGCGGACGATGTTGTCGCCCAGCCCCAGCTCGGCGAAGCCGGCGCCGGTCACGGTCGCGGCATCCACGGCCTCGGCCTGCAGGCGCTCGTGTACGACGTCGACGCGCTGCTCGTGCTCGGCGGAACGCTGGGGCGTCGCGTTCCAGTCGCTGCGGTTGGGGGCATCGGAACGGCGGGGGCGGTCGTCGAACGAACGAGCCGGACGGTCGCTGCGGTCGAACGAACGAGCCGGACGGCCGTTCCGGTCGAACGAACGAGCCGGACGGTCGCTGCGGTCGAACGAACGAGCCGGACGGTCGTTCCGGTCGAACGAACGAACCGGACGGTCATTGCGATCGAACGAACGAACCGGACGGTCATTGCGATCGAACGAACGAGCCGGACGGTCGCTCCGATCGAACGAACGAGCCGGACGGTCGCTCCGATCGAACGAACGAGCCGGACGGTCGCTCCGGTCGAACGAACGAGCCGGACGGTCACCGGCGTCACGACGGGGCCGCTCATCACGGTCGAACGAACGCGCCGGACGGTCGCTGCGATCGAACGAACGAGCCGGGCGCTCGCTCCGGTCGAAGGAGCGGGCCGGACGGTCGTCACGGTCGAACGAACGGGCGGGCCGGTCGTCGCGTGCCGACGAGCGGATGGTGCGCGCCTCGTCGCGACCGGCGCGCTCCGCGGAGCTCCAGCGGCGCTTTTCGGGCGCGGCCTCGGCCTCGGGCCGGTATCCGCGGTGGTTCGGGCTCTTGCTGCCGGGCTTGGCGGGACCCTCCGAACCAGGACGACGCTTGCGGTCCTGGAACGAGGTCTTCGCGCCGTAGCGGGGCTCGAAGTTCTTGGCGGCGCGGCCGCCGGCGGGCTTCTTGTTCTTGGGCATGGGGGACTTCCTGGGTTCTGTTCGCGCGAAACAGCGACACCGCTCGTAGCGGTGAGATACCCGGACATCCGTCGGCCGGGGGCCATTTCAGTGATGGTCGAGGCCGCGATCGCGTCCTGTCCATCGGCCCCTTGGACTCACAAACCCATCCGCGCATCACGCGCGGTGTCCAGAGCCGACCGCCC
>NZ_CAJYPF010000039.1 GCF_913776565.1 uncultured Microbacterium sp.
ATCCCGGATGCCGAGGGCACCCTGTTATGCTGGCCGGGTTGCCGCAAGGCTCCGGGGCTGTAGTTCAATGGCAGAACTTCTGCTTCCCAAGCAGACAGCGCGGGTTCGATTCCCGTCAGCCCCTCCATTTGTCACTTCCAGAGCTTGTCCAGACAATCCGCGGTTAGGTCAGACTGCGGGAACCGCGGCTCAGCCCGTCCTCTGCTCAGGTGCAGCGTGGCCTAGAACGGCGCATCAACGGACGCGGCGTTCGTCCGCGCCTACTTGCTTGGCCGCCCGCTACACGCCTATCGGACCCTATCCACATGACGCCGCCGCGCACACGAGGCACGGATGGAGATCAAGTTGCCAGCGCGCGTTGGGCACGCGGACGATGGAAGATGCCCAGAAAGTCCCATCCGCATCCGCCGTGATGGTGACGGCAGACGGGTAGCCGGGCAGCCCGCGACTGCGTCGCGCAGCGACGCTCGGCGCCCTTGGCGGGGTCCCGCTTCGCAGCTCGGCGGAACCGACGGACGAGGTGGTTTCGGCGAGGAATCTGACTGCTGCCCGGACGCGACTCCAGGCGTGCGCGCTATGCAGTCTCGGAGAAGAAACCGGCCCTCCGCCTGGCAGGGTTCGCCTCGCTCGTGATGGACGATGGCAGCCGTGATGTTTGTCACCGCCCAAGCTCATTCGCGTCGATCCGTTCCTACGTCGCGCCGTGCTCGCCGCGAGCTCTAGCCAGTGCCCCGCGGAGGACCACGACGGCGCGAAAGTGCGCGATTCTCGCCGTTTCAAACGACCAGTGCGGACTACAGAAGTGACGCCGTACTGCCAGCGAACCGCACCGGGCTGGGTGGAACTACAGTGGTACACCGTCGCGAAGCAGTTGTGGCACGCCGGCAGAGTTCTGGGACCATCACCGCTGCCGGAGGTGCGACACGCCGGAGAACCAAAGGTTAGCCACCACCAACCATGGAGGCCTTGTCGCTACCCGAGTGTCACCAGCTTGCTGAACGGGTACATCAAGGAGCTGTCGGAAGACCGTGCTGCGTCCACAGAGCGAGATCGACGGACTGGTCCGGTTCCTCGACGCGACTTCGGACGTCGAAGATCATGTTCGCCCGGGTCGGATTGAATCTCGCCCAACCGGGGTCCCCGGTCTCGGCGAATCTCCGCCAGACGCCGTTCATCTGTTCCGAGAGTCGACGTGGTGGGGACTGACCAACCACAGCCGAGGAGTCCGCGTCGTCCAGGGTTCCGAAGACGAACGGCAGCTCGGTCACATGCGCAGCGCGCAGAGCGCCCTCGAAGGCGGGCGAACGCCACGCGAACTCGTAGACGTAGGACCGGGGGTGCACGGAAGCGAGTCGGAGCGCCGGTACACGGTACAACCCATCCGTGAGCAGTTCCGTGGCAACGCGGCCCCGCCCGCGCGCATTCTTCCGGCGTCGGTAAGAAGCTTTCGCCCGGCCGTGGGGAACGCGATAACGTCGCGCGAGCACCCGGGAGATTCCAGGCGGCGCGTGATCGATCAAACCTGTGGGAACAGTGAAGAGGCGGGCCTCGTCCGTATTACTCCCGACAAGAAGATCGACATCGTGACCCATTCCGCCTCGAATGGCCTCGGTCGGTTGAGCCGGTAACACGTCTCCGTCGATCACCGGGAGGAAAGCGAGAGACGTTCGCGCTGCGTCTTTCCACCGCCACTGGAAGGGCTGAGAGGTCACCTGAGCCGCGAGCGCGTCAGATTCCCGCAGAAGAACGTCCATCGGCACCTCCGCGATCGTAGCTCGCGTGGGTTCGACGCGGAGACGCCGAGCGAGTCGGCGCGCGATGAGTTCGGCCGTGGGCTGGTCGGTCGCCATCTCCCCCGCCCCTGACTGCGCAATCACCCGGTGGAACAGATTCACCGCGAGAGGAGAGGCGAGCAGGCTGACGACGCTCGCGGCACCGGCCGACTCGCCGAAGAGGGTGACATTCGATGGATCTCCGCCAAACGCTCGGATGTTGTCTCTCACCCACTCCAAAGCGAGGATCTGATCACGCAAGCCCAGATTGGCCGCGCCCTCACCCGTCCACAGGAAACCGTCCACGCCCAGCCGATAGTTGACAGTCACCAGCACGACGCCGTTTCGCGCGAAGGTCGTGCCGTCGTACATGGGCACAGCTCCAGAGCCCGTGACGAAGGACCCCCCGTGGACGTAGACCATCACAGGGGCATCTACGGCTTGCTCGGACGCCCAGATGTTCAGCGTCAGGTAGTCGTCGCCGGGGATCGGATGCCGCGGGAGAACGGTGTCCAGGGGGTGTGGAGGTTGCGGCGCCCAAGCGCCGTATTCCCTGGCGTCGCGTACCCCCTTCCAGGGAGTCACCGGCTCGGGGGCTCGGAAGCGGAGCGCTCCGACGGGTGGTTCAGCGAAAGGCACCCCGAGAAATCGAAGGATCCCTCCGATCCTGCGCCCCCGGACGTCACCTGAACCGGGTAGCCCACGTGTGACCTGACTCCCGCCAACAGGGTCGTGATGATCCAGCATGGTTTCCTCTCTCATTGCGGGGCCTGATGCACCGGTGTCTGGCGAGGGTCTCGCAGTGGGACGCCGTTCGAGATACCCCTCACGATCGCTGTGTCGAGGGGACACGCTGTCGGCTCGCAGGTCGACGCTCTCTTCGGCGGATTGCCGAGGCCGCCGCTCGCCGAGGGGAATGCGTAGCCCTGGACGTATCGTCGACACATCGACGCGGACATGAGTTCCGCGTCCGCATCAGTGACGCGCGCCTCAGGCCTCGTCGGTCGTCGAGGAGCTTGGGAAGCCGTTGGCGAAGTCGAGATGAGTCAGGGCCATCTCTGAGAGGAACGACGCGATGAGAGCCCGATTCGCGGGCTCCAGGCGCTCCGTGACCCTGCCGATCGCGTCGATCAGGGGCGCGATCTCCTCGCGCACTTGACGCTGCGCAGCCGTCGTGGCGACCAGACGCACCCGACGTCCATCCGCCGCGTCGCGCTGACGCTCCAGATGGCCGACCGACACCAGACGATCGACGATCTCGGTCGCCGAAGACCGCGACACGCCGAGTCGTCGACTCAGTTCCGCGGGACCGATGGGATCCGCCGTGAGCGCGATGTGCTCGATGGCCGTCGCGTCGGTGATGCTCATGCCCATCCGACGGGCGACCGCGAGGTTCGCGCTCTCCATCGCATTGTGCAGTTCTCGGAGGTGCAGGACGAGTGACGGGGGAATTCGGTCGGCGTCCACACCGTAAAAACTACTCCTCAAAAATAGTACGGTCCCCGTACAAAACGGTAATACGGCACCCGTATCAACGCAAGAGCAGGACACATGGCGACACGAGTGAGAGACGAACGTCCTGGCTTTCTGCAGCACTTCGCGGCGCAGACCGACGAGCGCCGAGCGCCGTGCCAGCAGCAAGAACGGATGACTCGACTTTTCGCCTGGTCGCTCTCCCGCACATCAACCACCACGGAAGGCGACACGCAGAAGCTGGGGGAGGAGAGACACCCATCCCAGACCGCAGAAGCGTCGCGCAAGCAGTCCTGTGTGCAGTCCGATTATCTCGGAAGTCCCGCAAAGAACTCCGTGATCGTGTCGGAAATGAGGGCGCGTGCCTCTTCGTTGTCCATGGTCGGAGTTCCGTCGCCGTCTTGGGGGCCGTATGCGCCGAACTGGGCATGCGAAACGCCCTCGATCTGGATGAAGGTCGCATCCGCAGGCAAGGTGCTCGCGGCGTTCTCGATCTTCTCGGGCGTCGCCAGAGAATCGCGAGTTCCGGACAGGGTCAGAACGGAAAGGTCTGCACGTCCGCTCAGATCGTCGTTGCCGCAGTAGGACGCGAGCAGCACCAGCGCGACGATCTGCGGATCCTGCGCGTAGCCGCATGCGCGTACGCCACCCATACTGTGGCCGCCTACCGCCCACCGGTCGACGTCGGGAGCTCTACCCGTGAAATCACTCGCGTCCCGCGTCTCCAGAATCGCCAGGTTCAGAGGAGGACGGACGACGATGACCGTCGTTCCTGCCGCGACGGTGTTCTTGAAGGTCGCCGCGTACGCGTTAGGGTCAACACGCGCACCGGCGAAGAAAATGAGGCCCTCACCGTTCGACCTGAGCCGCGGTGTCATCATCACGATGTTCCCGTCCGATTCGACGGCGATGCGCTGGTCCGACTGAACCGTCTCCCACGCAGTCGCCTCTGCGCTATAGGCGTCGGTGGCCCAAACGACGAATGCGACCGTAGCGACAGCGAGCGCCGCGCCGAAGCCGGCAGCCACGATGGCGATGATGCGCCGCGCTCTCACGCTTCTCGACTTGGACTCGAAACGAGAACGGGGATTCAACGCCGTCTCATCCTCGGCTCGATCATGCTGTGCCGGCATTGCGTCCACCTGAGACTCCCATCAACTAATACGGCAACCGTACTACTTTTCGAGGTTCCCGTTGTCGCCAGTGCCCGTCAAGGATGGAAGGCGCCCCACCAACAGGTGGAGCGCCCCGTCGCCGCAAGGCCGATCAACCACAGAGGGGGGTACCCGCCGCTAGGGCATGTCTGAGAAATGTGGTGACCGGCGCTTTGGGTCACACTGGGTGGGTGCAGCCGGAGCAGCTTGTGGTGAGGTCCGACGACGCGCGGTGCGCGGAGCTCGAAGCCGCTGGATGGGTGGTTGTTTCGCGATCATGGGCCGCGCAGTTGACTGCGGCGAGCATCGATGTCGATGCGCTGGCCGGGGCGGTTCAGCGGGGTCGTCGTCACGGCGATGTCCGCGCGATCGGAGACGCAGATCTCGCTTCGGTTCTGGTGCTCGATTCGGTGACGCTGGCCGACTATCCGGGTGGTGTCGCGACTCAGCACAGTCCGCTGACGATGTCGACCGCTCGCGTGACGCGCACGAGGCGAGGCTTCGGCGTCTTCGATGGTGATGGCCAGGTTCTCGCGGTTACCTATGTCGACGTCGACGGTCGGACCGCCGAGACCGAGTTCACGGTCGTGGCTGCAGAGTTTCGAGGGCTGGGTATCGGCACGGCGGTGAAAGCAGCCTCGATACTGGCTCTCCTCCGCGAGGGCATCGAAGTCTTCCGAACCGGGGGCGCCGAGGAGAACAGCGCCATCCTCAGCTCCAGCCAGAGCCTTGGATATCTGGTCGACGAGGAATGGATCACTCTTTCCCCACGACAAGATGCCGAGTCCACACGACGACGGCGTTGAGGAGCACGGCGGCGCGGTAGATGACGGCATGCTTGTCGTAGCGGGTCGCGAGACCGCGCCACTGCTTGAGATGGCAGTAGCTGCGCTCGACCACATTCCGGTTCCTGTAGTCCGCTGCGTCGAGACCGACCGGGCGTCCTCCACGTGACCCGCGTCGCTTGCGGTGGCCCTTCTGGTCGTCGGGCTCAGGGATCACGGCCTTGATCTTGCGGGAGCCGAGATGGCCGCGGATAGCGCGGGAAGAGTATGCCTTGTCGCCGCGGACCGCGTCCGGGCGGGTCCTCTGCTCGAACAAGCGGCCTTCGCGCGCGACGGCAGTTCGGGTGACCGGCGAACCCGAAGTAACTTCAGAAGAGGACGCGGCACGGTGGACTGAGATCTGCGGAAGATAGGTCCTAGGTACGCCAGGGTTCTGATTGTCTGTCTGACCTAGTTCTGGAAACGACATCCATAGGCCCGACGCGCCGCCACCGGCGGAGCGTCGGGCCTTTCGCGTGGGTGCCGTCCGAAGGCCGAACCAGAAGGGGGTGGCGGGCCATCGGCCCACCACCCCCTCGTCACTCACGCGTTAGGCGAAGCGCCGGCGCAGGAAGAGCACCGCGCCGCCCAGCAGCGTCATGATCACACCGGCGTACAGCGGCATCCAGGGCACCTCGGTACCCGTGGCGGGCAGCGCCTTCGAGACGGTCACCGAGACCGTGGAACGGGTCTCGGTTCCGTTCACGTCCGCCACCGAGTAGGTGATGGTCGCGGTCCCGGTGAAGCCCGCGGCGGGCGTGAACACGATCTTGCCGTCCTTGACGATCCACTCGCCCTGGCCGGGGACCGTCACGCGGTCGACCTTGCCGCCGTTGCCGTCGACCAGGTGCAGCGTGCCCGGGTCGAGAGCGACGCCGGTCGCACCGTTGTCGTTTCCGAGCACGTCCACCGTCACGGGCTTGCCCGTGGTCGTGGATGCCGCGTCGGGGCGCGAGACCGGCTCGACGCCGACGACGGTGATCGACAGCTTCGCCGACACCACCTGCCCGAGGGCGTTCGACACCTCGTACGGCACCGGGGTGGCAGCACCGCGGAAGGACGCGACCGGGGTGAAGGTCACCTTCCCGTCCGCGCCGATCAGGTAGACGCCCTCGCCCGCGACGGTGAGCTTCTTGCCGTTGTCGCTGACGACCCCGACGCTCTGCGCGGCCGACGGGAACACCAGACTGTCGAGGTCGAACGAGCTCGACGAAGCGTCGGCGTTCAGCCCCGCGGAGTCGTTGCCGAGGACGGCGACGGTGACGGGGGTGTTCTGCGGCGTCCGGTCGGCGTCGTCGGCAGCCGCGGCTCCCGGGCGCACGGTCACCGACAGCGCGGCCGTGGCCGTGGTGCCGTTGGCGTCGCTGATCGTGTACCGCACCGCGGACGTCGTCCCGACGAATCCGGGCTCCGGCGTGAACGTCACCGTGCCGTCTTCTGCGAGCGTGAACACGCCCTCGCCCGAGACGGCGACGGTCTTGCCCCCGTCGCGGATCTCGGCGTCGACCCCGACCGGCAGACCGGCGGACTCGAAGACCGCCGACGACGGCACCAGGGCCACCGAGGCGTCACCCGGGGTGTCGTTGCCGATGAAACCGAAGGTCACGGCCGTGTCGAACGGGGTGAAGGCGCTGTCGTCGGCCGCGACCGGAACCACTGCGGTGACGGTCACCGCGATCGTCGAGCTCGCGGTGTTGCCGTGCGAGTCGGTGACCGCGTAGACCACCGGGGTCGCCGGGCCCGAGAAGGACTTCTCAGGGGTGAAGGTGACGGCACCGTCGGGTGCGATCGTGTAGACGCCCTGGCCGGGCACCGTGAGGGTCTTTCCCCCCTCGGCGACGACCGCGCCCGCCGGCTGACCGGTCGTGGGGAACACCACGGTGGTGGCGTCCCACGCTCCAGCGCTGTCGTCGGCGTTGCGTCCCGGCGTGTCGTTGCCGAGCGGTCTGATCGTCGTGGGCGCACCCTGCAGCGTGCTCGTGACGTCGGACGAAGCCGTCGGACCGGTGCGGACCGTGACCCGGATCTGCGCGTCATCCGTCGTGCCGTTGGCATCGCTGATGCGGTAGGTCACCGCGGTGGTCGTGCCCGTGAAGCCGTCGACCGGGGTGAAGACGGCGACGCCGTCGGCATCCAGTTCGAACGTGCCCTGGCCGGCGACGGTCAGCTTCTTGCCGTCGGCCGAGACGGTCGTCCCCTCGGGCTGACCCGCGGTCGGGAAGACCGTCTTCGCGGGAACCAGCGCCACGGACTCCGCCCCGGGGGCGTCGTTGCGCAGCAGCGGGATCCGCACGGCCGTGTCGAACGGCGTCACGGCGCTGTCGTCGGCGGCGACGGGGTCGACCCCGGTGACCACGACGGTGATCTTCGCCGAGGCGGTCGCCCCGTTCGTGTCGGTGACCTGGTACGTCACCGACGAGGTGGTGCCACGGTAGGCCGGCTCGGGGGTGAAGGTCACCTTCGCGGTGGTGGGGTCGATCGTGAAGACGCCCTGTCCGGCGATCGTCAGCGTGCGTCCGCCGTTCGAGACGACCGCCCCCTCGGGCTGACCCGACGCGGGGAACACGACGCTGGCCGCGACGAAGGTGCCGGTCGATCCGGCCACGCCCTTGTTGCTGGGCGTGTCGTTGTCGAGAAGCGCGAACGTCGTCGCCGCGCCCTGCAACGTGGTGGCCGAGTCGGCGGATGCCGTTGCGGCCCCGCCCACGGTCACGGTGACCGACGCACGTGTCGGGGTGCCGTTGGCGTCGCGCACCTCGTACGACACGGGCGCGGTCGTGCCCTGGTAGTCCGCGCCGGGAACGAAGCGGATGCCGCCGGCGTCGACCGTCCACACGCCCTCGGGCGTCGTGAGCTTCTTGCCGTCATCGGTGGCCTGCGGCGACGTGAAGATCAGCGTCGAGGGATCGAGAGGCGCGTCGACGGCGCCCGGCTGATCGTTGTCGAGGACGGGCACGGTGACGGGCGTCTTGCCCGGCGTCTGCGCCGCATCGTCGCTGGCGACCGGCGTGACGGCCGTCACCGTGATCGCGATCTTCGCGGTCGCGGTGTTGCCCTGCTGGTCGGCGACCGTGTAGGTCACGGGGGTCGCGGGACCCGAGAAGGATGCCTCGGGGTCGAAGGTCACCGTCCCGGTCTCGGGGTCGAAGGTGTACGAGCCCTCACCGGCCACCGTGAGCTGTCGGCCGTCGGCGGACACCGTGCTGCCGGTGGGCAGGTTCGGAGTCACCGAGAACGCGAAGCTGTCTCGATCGAGCGTTCCCGCCGACCCGTCGGCGCGCACACCGGCGACGTCGTTGGCGAGGACCGAGAGCTCGACCTCGACGTTCTGCGAGGTCGTGGCGGAGTCGTCCGAGGCGGTGGGGCCGGGGCGGACCGTGACGGTCACCGTCGCGGTGGCCGTCTGGCCGTTCGCGTCGGTGATGCGGTACTCGACGGCCGGAGTGGTCCCCGAGTAGCCGGGCGCCGGCGCGAAGGTCACGCGGCCGTCGGTTCCGATCGTCCAGGTGCCCTGCTCGGTCGTGAGCGTCTTGCCGCCGTTCGTCGCCTGGGGCGAGGTGAAGACGGTCTTGGTCGGGTCCAGCGCCCCGCCGGGACCCGCCGAGTCGTTGCCGGCCACGTCGACGGTCACGGCCGTGCCGTAGGGGGTGACGGCGGAGTCGGCTACGGCGATCGGGTCGACCTCGGTCACCGTGATGGTGATCGTCGACGAGGCGGGGTTGCCGTTGCCGTCGGTGAAGTCGTAGGACACGCTCTTGGCGACGCCGTGGAACGTCGAGACAGGGGTGAAGGTCACCTTTCCGGTGGAGGCGTCGATGACGTACGCGCCCTCACCGGGCACCGTCAGGGTGCGGCGGTCGGCGCTGAGGACGGCGCCCTGCGGCTGACCGGCCGGGGAGAAGAGCACCGCGGATGCCGCGATCGAACCGGCGGACCCGTCGGCGTTCTGGCTGGCGGTGTCGTTGGCGAGCGGGGCCAGGGTGACGGCGACGCCCTGCGCGGTGGAGTCCGCGTCGGGCTGTGCGATCGGACCGGGACGCACGACGACGGTGAGCGTGGAGTCAGCGGTCTTGCCGTTGGCATCCGTCACGCGATAGGGGGCCGTCGCGGTGCCGCTGAAGCCCTTCGCCGGCACGAAGGTGACGCGACCGTCGGTACCGATCGTCCACACGCCGTCGGCGGTGCGCAGGGTCTTGCCGTCGTTCGTCGCCTGGGGCGATGCGAAGACGGTGCGGGTGTTGTCGATCGCCGTGCTTCCCGCGGTGTCGTTCGTCGAGCCGGGCAGCACGATCGACGGCGTTCCGAAGACCACGGTCTGCGAGTCGGCGACCGCGGTGGGCGGGACGATGTTGTTGATGAACGTGCACACCACCGAGGTGCCGTCGCCGCCGGTCGGGGGCGAGTACTTCGCCGTGTTCCCGGTGCCGCTCGAGACGACCAGGCCGTTGCTGTCGCGGCACTCCCACGTGGTGGTGTAGTTGCCGAGGTCGGTCGACCCGTTCGGGTTCTGCACGATCGTGTAGGTCTCACCGGGCAGCACGATCGCCGGCGGGTTCGTCTGGGAACCGCCACCGGGCTGCGAGGTGGCCGGCGGGAACGACGGGTTCGTTCCGGTGGCCGGGGTTCCGGGCTCGGTGTACGAGCCGCCGCCGACGACGACGGTCGAGCTGTCACCGGGGCGGGCGGGACCGTCGGGGAACGTCGAGCCCGCCTGCGCGGTCGACGGGTTCGCGCACGTGCCCAGGTCGGTGGAACCGTTGGCTCCCAGACCCTTGCCCGAGAGGCTGATGGGCGAGCCCACGGCGGCACCCGTGATGGGGTTCGCCTTCTGCACCGCGCCGGATGATCCGAGGTACAGGTAGCCGTCGGACCCGAACGCGATGCCGTTCGTGGCGGACCCGACCGCGGTGGTCGAGATCCGCGTGGCGGTCACGGTCGGAAAAGCCTGCGCGGGAGAGGTCGGAAGGGCGCTGTCGGCGACGTACAGCGCGGCGTCACCCGCGGTTCCGACTCCACCCGACGCGTTGACGAGATAGAGGCGGCCGAGCTTGTCGAAGGCGATGTCGCCGTTATTGCCCGGAGCGTTGGGGATCGACACGCGCGCGACCTCGCCCGCTTCGGCGGTCGCCGACGCCGGGTTGTAGACGAAGAGGTCGAGCGCGCGGGATCCAGCCGATCCGGAGTAGGAGCCGTAGTAGAACAGACCGTTGAGCGGGTTGACGGCGCCGACCTGACCGGCGCCGACGTTGGCGGGCTTGGCCACGGCGGTGGACTGGCCCGTCGACGCGTTGTAGCGCACGATGCTCGTCGTCGTGCCGTACAGGGCGTCGGTGCCCTGAGCGGCGATGCCGAGCTGGTTGGTCGAGGTGCCCTGGTTCGCCGGCGCGGGCAGCACCGGACCCGTGATCGTCCCGGTCGCCAGGTCGAGCTTCTTGATCTGGTTGTTGCTGCCGTCGGTCAGGTACACGCTGCCGACACAGCTGAGCGCGTCCGCGGCGACGGCCGCCTGCGGTGCGGCGACGACGGTCAAGCCCGCGGCGACGAGGGCGGCCGACACCACCGTCGCGAGAGCCGGCAATGGCCTGCGCCGTTGCCTCAAAAAACGAAAAGGACGGACGTCGACATTGCGCGGCACGCGGGCTCCAAGAAAAGAACGCACTCGATGAGTGGCAGCAAGGGGTTTGCTGCTCACGATAGGTACTGAGCCCACGAGAATGCAATTTCTTCTCGAATCTGAGCCGAGATGTACTTCATGCCTCGCGATCCGCATTTCGGATACGGACGCGGCCACCCGCGGACCACGACCAGCGCCGCTTCGAGAATCCGCTTCGCAGGAGTTGCGTTTTCTGTCGGATATATTCGTCTGCATGGCCCGGAAAGTTGTGACGGAATACTTCGACGACATCGACGGGACCCCGCTGCACGACCACACGACGACCACGTTCGCTCTCGATGGTCGGCACTGGCAGATCGACCTCTCCGCGGCCAACGCCGAAAAACTCCGCGCCGCCCTGGCACCCTTCATCGCGGCGGGGCGACCGGCGAAGGACTCGACCGGATCACGGCGAGCGCGGTCGCGCCGGGGCGTCGAGCGACCGGGCATCCGCGAATGGGCCGCCGGTCAGGGCTTCACCGTCAGCTCCCGCGGACGCCTGTCGGTCGAGATCGTCGACGCCTACGACGCGGCCCATCGAGGGCGGTCATGACCGTCGCGCTGTGGAGTGCGGTCATCGCGCTCGCGGTGATCGGAGTGCTCGTGTTCCCGCTGGAACCCGACCTGGGCGCATGCTCCATCGTCGCCGCTCTCATCGTGAGCGCACCCGCGGCGGGATACGGACGAGGACGCATCGAGCACGATTGATCACCCGCGGTGAGGTCGGCCTCGAGCCGATCGGAACGACCGCCTCAGCATGCCGCGGCCCGGTGGACGGGTGAGCCTGTTCCCGGCCGCGATCGCACAAGAACCCCGGCCTCGATCCCCCTCCGAGACATGCCGGGCAGAACGAGCCGTTCGGTTCGTTCCGGGGAGAGGTCGCCCCCCGACCTCTCCCCGTTCTTCCCGCGGCATCCGACCCGCACTCGGTCAGCTCGCGAGCCGGGATGCGACCGTTGCGTCTCAGGAATGCGCCCGCGCGACAGCGGCGCTCGTCGTCATCGTCGCGCCCGCGCCGCTCAGCGCGGCGAGGAACGCGGTGTGCACGGTCCGCCCGTCCACCTCGACGCCGTCGTGGGCGAGGTCGGGGGCCGCGCAGGCGTCGCCGACGACCGTCACGTCGTAGCCCAGATCGATCGCGGCGCGGACGGTGGCATCCACGCACATGCTGGTCATCATGCCGGCCACGAGCAGGGGCCGATCGCCCAGGGCGCGCAGGCGGTCGTCGAGGTCGGTGCCGACGAAGGAGTTGGGCGCGTGCTTGACGATCACGGTCTCGTCCGCGGCCGGAGCGACGCGGGGGTCGATCTCGG
>NZ_CAJYPF010000040.1 GCF_913776565.1 uncultured Microbacterium sp.
GGCCGCTCCGCTCTCCCCTGTGGGGCGAACAAGTAATAACTTACGCCCGAACCACACCCCCGTCGAATCCACACCACACCCCGGGCGTGTCGCTCCCCCAAAACCCCGAAAACACGCGGAAAAACCAGAGCCCGTCCCACCGCGTGGTCGAACGGGCTCGCAGCAGACGGTCCGTCAGGCGGTGAGGACGAACGCGGGGGCGGCGGCATCCATGTGTCCTCCGGTGAACTCGATTCCGCCGAAGAACATCGCACCGATCACCAGCGCGAAGACGAAGGCGATCGAGAGGAAGAGCACGGCCACGCCGGCGAGGGTGATGAGCAGGGGAATTCGAGAAGCCATGGAACACATCCTGCCCTCCGTCGGCGCGGATTGACCAGGGCTTGCGCCCGGGAACGACCGAAGGCCGGCACCCCGAGGGGTACCGGCCTTCGATGCGGGACGGATCAGCGACCGGAGAGCTTCTCGCGAAGCGCAGCCAGCGACTCGTCGTCGGCGAGGGTTCCCTGAGCGGGCGACTCGGACGAGAAGGACCCGCCGAACGAACCGGAGTCCGTCGGGTTGGCGGCCTCGGCCTCGAGGGCCTTGGTGACGGCAGCCTTGTGAGCCTCCCAGCGACCCTGGGCAGCGGCGTACTCCTGCTCCCACTGCTCGCGCTGAGCGTCGAAGCCCTCGAGCCAGGCGCCCGACTCGGGGTCGAAGCCCTCGGGGTACTTGTACTCGCCACGCTCGTCGTACTCGGTGGCCATACCGTACAGCGCCGGGTCGAACTCGGTGCCGTTGGGGTCGACCGACTCGTTGGCCTGCTTGAGCGACAGCGAGATGCGACGACGCTCGAGGTCGATGTCGATGATCTTGACGAAGACCTCTTCGCCGACCGACACGACCTGCTCGGCGAGCTCGACGTGCTTGCCCGACAGCTCGGAGATGTGCACGAGACCCTCGATGCCGTCGGCGACGCGGACGAACGCACCGAAGGGAACGAGCTTGGTGACCTTGCCCGGAGCGATCTGACCGATCGCGTGGGTACGGGCGAACACCTGCCACGGGTCTTCCTGCGTCGCCTTGAGCGACAGAGAGACGCGCTCGCGGTCGAGGTCGACCTCGAGGATCTCGACGGTGACCTCCTGGCCCACCTCGACGACCTCGGACGCGTGCTCGATGTGCTTCCACGAGAGCTCGGAGACGTGGACGAGACCGTCGACGCCACCCAGGTCGACGAACGCACCGAAGTTGACGATCGACGAGACCGTGCCCTTGCGGACCTGGCCCTTGTGGAGGTTGTTGAGGAACGTGGTACGCGACTCGGACTGCGTCTGCTCCAGCAGGGCGCGGCGCGAGAGCACGACGTTGTTGCGGTTCTTGTCGAGCTCGAGGATCTTGGCCTCGATCTCCTGGCCGAGGTACGGCGTGAGGTCGCGGACGCGGCGCAGCTCGATGAGCGAGGCCGGGAGGAAGCCGCGGAGGCCGATGTCGACGATGAGACCACCCTTGACGACCTCGATCACGGAACCGGTGACAACACCGTCGTTCTCCTTGATCTTCTCGACGTCGCCCCACGCGCGCTCGTACTGCGCGCGCTTCTTGGACAGGATGAGGCGGCCTTCCTTGTCCTCCTTCTGGAGAACGAGGGCTTCGACGTGGTCGCCGACGTTGACGACCTCGTTGGGGTCGACGTCGTGCTTGATCGAAAGCTCGCGAGAGGGGATGACACCCTCGGTCTTGTAACCGACGTCGAGGAGGACCTCGTCGCGGTCGATCTTCACCACGGTGCCCTCGATGAGGTCGCCGTCGTTGAAGAACTTGAGCGTCTTCTCGACCGCGGCCAGGAAGTCTTCGGCGGAGCCGATGTCGTTGATCGCGACCTGCTTGGTAGCCGGGGCGGTCGTTGCGGTAGTCATGTAGTGGGTTGTCCTAGTTGGGTTTGGTGTCGGGCTCCGGCTCCTGCGCCCGGGCCGGAGAGGACCGAGCCGCCGGGCACTCGCACGCCCGGGGGCGAACGAATGCCACGAGCCGAAGCAGAGCGGATGTGTTCGTGCGATGCCACGGGCACGCCCGGAGAACGGGCAGAGCCCCACGTGTGACACCCCAGTCTAACGCACCCGTCGCGCTTCGCGCTGCGGCCGACGCCTCCGGGCGGAGGAGGCCGACACCTCCGACCGGAGGAGGCCGACGCCCCCGGGCGGAAGAGGGGGAGAAACGACGGAACGATTCGCCCCGGATCGGCTCTTTTCCCGGGGGTCGCACCGACGCGACGCCCAGGTGGCATCCAGACTGCCGTGCCAGGCTCCGGGTTTCGTGCCCGCCGAACGCGGGTCGGACGGTGACACCCGCACCGCCCTCCCTCACGTGAAACCGGTTCTATGCGCTCTGATTCGACGCCCCCTTCCAACCGTCGTGACCGTCGCCTCGCCGCCCGCCGCACCCGTCGTCGCCCCCTGACGGCCATCGGTGCGGTCGTGGTCGGCGTGGTCGCTGCCGCGGCCCTGACCGGCACGGCCCCGGCCGCGACCGCCTCCCCCACCGACCTCGCGACGGCCCGCTTCTCGCTCGCCTCCGCCCTCACCCCGACCGTGCTCGCGACCGCCCGCGGCGCGGGTGCCGACGAGGCTCGCAGCGCCGAGTCCTCCGCCGCCGCCTCGATGGCCGCCGTCACGTCGGTGCAGAACGACATCGCGGCATCCGGTCTGGACATCGGCCAGGCCGCCACCGTCGACACCTCCGCCCTGGAGGCCGCGACCGCGCGCCTCGAGGCCGCCTCGGTTCTGCCCGACACCTTCCTGCCGGACCTCGCCGACGACGTGACCACCGCGCGGGCGACCGTCGATCAGCGCGTCGCCGAACTGCGCGGGGGCCTCGACGCCGCCGTGGCGAAGAAGGCGGAAGAAGAGGCCGCCGAGAAAGCCCGCCAGGAAGCCGAAGCCGCTGCCGCCGCCGCCGCGAAGGAGAAGGCCGCCGCCGAGGAGCGTGCCGCCGCCTCCGCCGCCAGCAGCTCTGTCAGCTCCGGGAGCGGCTCGTCGGCACCGGTCCCCGTCGCCTCCGGCGGCGGCTCCGGCGACAACAGCCCCGCCGGTGCACAGGCGACCGCGCGCGGCATGCTCGCCGGCCGCGGCTGGGGCGACGACCAGTTCTCGTGCCTCGTCTCGCTGTGGAACAAGGAGTCGGGCTGGAACTACCGGGCATACAACGCCGGCAGCGGTGCCTACGGCATCCCCCAGGCCCTGCCCGGGAGCAAGATGTCGTCGGCCGGCGCCGACTGGGAGACCAACGCCGCCACGCAGATCTCGTGGGGCCTCGGGTACATCTCGGGCCGATACGGCACGCCGTGCGGCGCGTGGAGTCACTCGCAGTCCACCGGCTGGTACTGACGCACCCGCACGCGAAGCGCGCCGCTCGGACATCGTCCGGCGGCGCGTTTCGCGTTCACGGGCGGAGGGGGTCTGTCCCGAGCGTCGACCGACCTCTTCGATCGGAACCAGGGAAGGGTGTCCGCCGCGTGCCGCGCGCGAGGTCGCGTCGGGGGGGCGAGGACGCGATCCCGGACGGTGCGGGGGACGTCACGAGCCGCTCGCGACCGAGGCCCTTTCAGAGACCGTTGCGACGCGCGACGAAGCCGGCGAGCAGGGCGTGCGAGAGCGGGGCGATCGACACGATCATGAGGATCGTGCCGAAGACCGCGTTCTCGGCCTGCAGGAGCACTCCCCCGATCAGCAGGCCCGTGAACAGCACCGACGACACCACCCGGCGCACCATGCGCTCGAGATCGCGCATGCGGCGTTCGATCCGCGGCGTCTGCACCGTCACGGAGCCGTCCTCGAAGCGCTCGATGAGATTGTCGATGCGGCGCGGCAGGCGCGCGGCGACGGCCGCGACGGCGCCCACCTCGCGCACGATCGCCTGGGCGGTGTTGCCGCTCTCTTCGCGGATCAGCCGCTGCGCGTAGGGCTCGACGGCATCCCAGATGTTGAAAGCCGGATCGAGCGCGCTGCACATGCCGCTCGTGAGCGACATCGCACGGACGATCAGGAGGAAGTTCTCGGGCAGCTGGAACGGGAGCGAGCGCACCACGTCGCCGAACTCGATCGCGAACGCGCGGAATTCGCGCGGATCGACCTCTTGCAGCTCGGCGAACCCCATGCCGCCGAAGCGGGCGAAGAGCTGGGTCATCGCGCGTTCGAGCTGGATCGTGTCGGCCGTGGGCAGGAGGACGCCCACGTCGCGGATGCCGTCGACGAGCCCCTTGCCGTCGCGAGAGGCCGCCGCGATGAGCACACGACGAAGCCCGCGGCGCAAGCTCGGCGGTACCTCGCCCATCATGCCGAAATCGATGAAGGTGAAGCGCCACGCCGGCGTCCCCCGGTCGGTCAGCGACCCCAGCGGGGTGACGAACACGTTCCCGGGGTGCGGATCGGCGTGGAAGAAGCCGTCGTCGAAGAGCTGGTCGAACATGACCCGGGCGAATCGCGCGGCCACCTCGGAGGGGTCGATGCCCGCGACACGGAGGGCGTCGACATCGTTGATCTTGATCGCGGTGACGTCCTGCAGGGTCAACACGCGGCGCGTCGTGCGCTCCCAGACGACCTCGGGGACGGCGATCGAGCCGTCGGCGCCGAAGTCGGCGGCGAACCGCTCGGAGTTCGCGGCCTCATGCAGGTAGTCGATCTCCTCGAGGCTCGTGACGGCGAACTCCTCGACGAGGGAGGGCATGTCGACCCGGTCGCGCACGAGCGCGACCTTGCTGAGCCACACGCCGACCTTGCGCAGCGCGCGGAGGTCGACGTCGACGATGCGGTCGATGCCGGGGCGCTGGATCTTCAGCACCACCGCGGTCAGCCCGGTCTCCTCTGCCATCTGGTCGGTCAGGACGGCGCGATGCGCCTGTCCCAGGGAGGCCGCAGCGAGCGGACGCTCATCGACCGATGCGAAGGCACGCTCCAGCGGCATACCGAGCTCTTCCTCGGCACGGACGCGCATCTGGGCGAAGGGCACCGCGGGCACCTCGTCCTGCAGGCCCTCGAGCTCTTTCGTGATCTCGGGCGGCAGAACGTCCAGACGCGACGACATGAACTGGCCGACCTTGATCATCAGCCCGCCGAGATCGACCGCGAGCACGTGGAAGCGCTGCGCGATGCGCTGGAGTCGGCGGGTGCGGCCCCGGGCGGAGATCCACCCGAGGCCGAACCGCGGCAGGAAGAGCTCGTACCACCACGCCTGTACGAGGTAGCGCGCGGCGAAGCGCGTGATACGGCGGTAGCGGGCCTTCATGAGGGCGTCGTCGGTCATCGAATCTCCTGGATGCCGACGTGCGCCCCGCACGCGTCGAGCTCTGGCACCTCAGCCCTGGGCGAGGATGGAGTAGAGCTTACGGCGCGCCTCGTCGAGGATCTCGACGGCTTGCGCGACCTGCTCCTTGTTGCCCGTGCGAGCGACCTGGGCCGCCGCCTGCGCCAGTTCGACGCCGGCCTTGGGCAGCGCGGTCATGCGTCCGCTCTCGCGAGAGCCCGCCGCTTCCCACGGGGCGGTGCGCTCGGTGGTCTCGTCACCGGCCGCGGCGCGACCCTCGGGCGTGAGCGAGTAGGTCTTGCGACCGTTGGACTCCTCGGCCTGAACGAGACCCTCGTCGGTGAGGAGCTGGAGCGTGGGGTAGACCGAGCCGGGGCTCGGCTTCCACGATCCGCCGCTGCGCTCCTCGATCTCGCGGATGATCTGGTACCCGTGCATCGGCTGCTCGAGCAGCAGCGACAGCACCGCGGAGCGCACGTCGCCCTTGTTCATGCGCGGCGTCGAGCCGGCCTTCTGCTCGAACTGCGTGCGCAGCTGCTCGAGCCCCTCGAGGATGTTGGACATGGGCCAACCGGGGGTGTTGGAGCCACCGCGTCCGCCGAACGCGTCTCCCAGGAATGAACCACTCATGACGACCTCCTTCGCGCGGACCCGATCTGAGTCAGCGATATACAACGATATATCGCTCAGATGGGCCGGAGGATCGGTCGTCAGGCGATTCTCAGTACCAGTTCACCGCTTGCGAGTGACCCCAGGCACTGCACGGCGTCCCGTACCCGCGGGAGATGTAGTCCAGGCCCCAGGCGATCTGCGTGGCCGCGTTCGTCTGCCAGTCGGCGCCGAAGGTGGCCATCTTGCTGCCAGGAAGAGCCTGCGGGATGCCGGTGGCCCCGCCGTCGTTGTTGTAGGCCTGGTAGTTCCAGCCGGACTCCTTGGTCCACAGCGACGACAGGCACGAGAACTGGTCGCTCCCCCAGCCGTACTTCTCGGCGGCGAGCTGCGCCGCGTAGTCCTTCGCGCCGGCCGGGGTGTTCACGCGCGCGAGCATCGCGGCCGCCTCGGCCTCGCGCTGCGCCTGAGCGGCCGCGGCGTCGGCGGCGGCCTTCTCGGCCTGACGCTGCGCCTCGGCGGCGGCGTCGGCGGCCGCCTTCGCGGCCTTCGCCTCATCGAGGCTCCCCTGCACCTCGGCCACGCGCGCCGACACCCGCTCGGTCTCGGCCTGGGCGTTCTGACTGAGGGCGGGCACCATCAAGACGGGCAGCAAGTCGCTCGAGCCGAGGCGATCGACCGCGTCCTGAAGCGCAGAGGTGTCGACGGACGCATCGCCGATCGACAGCGGCAGTCCGGTAGAGGCCACATCGGCCTGGACGGCGGTGGCGCTGGCGAGCGCCGCCTGTGCGTCGGTCATCGCCGAGTCGGCGCCGGTGGTCACGGCATCCAGCGTGGGGGCGGACGAGATCGTCACGGCCGATCCGGGGGCGGCGAACGAGGATGCGGACGCGTCGGGCAGGGAGACGGGGGCAGCCATCGCGAGACCGGTCGTGGCCACCAGCCCCAGGGCGAGACCGGCGCACGTGGCGGCGGTGACGAGGGTGCGGCGGGCGCGGTGGACGCGGACGAGCTTGATATCGGAACGCAGCAAAAGGAGGGATCTTTCGTTCGGGCGCGCTCGTCGGGATCGAGCGCGATCTGTGCCGTCGGGTCGACACAAGTCCCCGAGTGTGGGTGCCCCTTCTGAGCGTTATCTCTTCGTTACCTGAACGGACGGTGGGAGGGGCGCTTCTCGCACCCCCGCGCCGGGCCGACGCGTCGGCCAGGATCCGGGCACCGGTGAGGCGAGGTACTTCTGCACCTTGACCGGGTTCTTTTTTCTCTTCGACGAAGCGTCTTCGCGAGCTCGCGCGCCCCCGCCCAGACGACCGACGGGCCGCCCTGGAAAGATGTCGAATCTTCCAGGACGGCCCGCCGAAGCCGCCGATCCGCCCGTCAGGCGCGGTGCGCGCGGTAGTAGTCCAGCAGCGAACGCGTCGACGCGTCCTGCGCCGACAGGGCCTCGTCGTCGCCCTCGATCGCCGGCGCGATCTGCAGCGCGAGCTGCTTGCCCAGCTCGACCCCCCACTGGTCGAAGGAGTTGATGCCCCAGATCGTGCCCTGCGTGAAAGTGATGTGCTCGTACAGCGCGATGAGCTGGCCCAGGACCGACGGCGTCAGCGACGGGGCGAAGATCGACGTCGTCGGACGGTTGCCCGGGAAGGTGCGCGCCGCCACCAGCGCACCGGTGGTGCCCTCGGCCTCGACCTCCTCGGCCGTCTTGCCGAACGCGAGCGCCTTGGTCTGCGCGAGGAAGTTCGCCAGGAACAGCCCGTGCACGTCACGGCCGTCGTCGGCGAGCGGGTAGGCGGGGTTGACGAAGGCGATGAAGTCGGCCGGGATCAGTCGCGTGCCCTGGTGGATCAGCTGATAGAAGGCGTGCTGACCGTTCGTGCCCGGCTCGCCCCAGAAGACCTCTCCCGTGTCGGTCGTCACGGGCGTGCCGTCCCACCGCACGGACTTGCCGTTGGACTCCATGGTCAGCTGCTGCAGATACGCCGCGAAACGGTGCAGCTGCTGCGCGTACGGAAGGACCGCATGCGACTGCGCGCCGAGGAAGTTGGTGTACCAGACGTTCAGCAGGCCCATCAGCACGGGCACGTTCCGATCGATCGGGGTGGATGCCACGTGCTCATCGACCTCGTGGAAACCCGACAGCAGCTCGCGGAACACGTCGGGGCCCAGGGTGATGGCGAGCGACAGTCCGATCGCGGAGTCGACCGAATACCGGCCGCCCACCCAGTCCCAGAATCCGAACGCGTTGTCGGGGTCGATCCCGAACGCCGACACCTTGTCGAGTGCCGTGGACACGGCGACGAAGTGGTGGGCCACGGCGTCGGTGCGAGCGGCATCCGTGTCCTCGATCGCGCCCTTCGCCGACAGCTCGGCCCACAGCCAGTCGCGGGCGAGACGGGCGTTGGTGAGCGTCTCGAGCGTGGTGAAGGTCTTCGACGCGACAATGAAGAGCGTCGTCTCGGGGTCGAGGTCCGCGGTCTTCTGCGCGATGTCGGTCGGGTCGATGTTGGACACGAAGCGCGCGTGGATTCCGGCGTCGGCGTACGGCAGCAGAGCCTCGTAGACCATCACCGGCCCGAGATCGCTGCCGCCGATGCCGATGTTGACGACGTGCGTGACTCTCTTACCGGTGACCCCGCGCCACTCGCCCGAGCGCACGCGATCGGCGAATGCCGCCAGGCGGTCGAGCACCTCGTGCACATCGCGGTCGACCTGCTGGCCGTCGACGACGAGTGCCGGCTCGGCGCCCGCGGGCCGGCGCAGGGCCGTGTGCAGGACGGCGCGATCCTCGCTGGTGTTGAGGTGAACGCCTCGGAGCATGTCGGCGAAGCGGTCCCGCACACCCGTCTCGTCGGCGAGCGCGAGGAGTGCCTCGAGAACCTCGGGGGTGACGAGGTTCTTGGACAGATCGACGTGGAGGTCGCCCACGGTGCGGGTGAGGGAGGCGGCGCGATCGGGATCGTCGGCGAACCACCCGCGCAGATCGGGCTCGAACCCGTCGCGCAGAGCGGTGAGACGGGACCAGGCGGACGTGGAAGTGGGGTCGATAGGCGCAGTCACAGACCCCACGCTAGCGAGCATCGGGGCCGTGCGCGGGTCGGATGACGAAGACCGCGCGACACGCTAGACGGGGTCGGCCGACGGCGGGACGGGGAGGGGGATCTCCCTCTCGGCATCCCAGGCCTCGGTCCAGCCCAGACGGTCGAACAAGCCGTCGAGCAGCAGGGCGGTGAACCCCCAGACGGTCTGCGGGCCGCGGGGCGTCTCGAGTGAGAACGCCGGCCCCCGCCATTCGCGGCCGTCCCGGCAGATCACGGTGACGCCGCGACGTGCGGGGTCGAGCAGATCGGCGACGGGGGCGCGGAACACCTCGGCCGACTCGGCGGCGTCGACGGCGCGCACGGGGGTCGGCCGGGTCCACCACCCCAGCACCGGGGTCACCTCGTGCCGGGAGAACGCCAGGGGCACGCTCTCGAGTGTCCCGAGCACCTCGACCCCCGCGGGGTCGAGGCCCGTCTCCTCCCGCGCCTCGCGCAACGCCGCCGCCACGGCATCCGCGTCGTCGGGATCGACCCGACCTCCCGGGAACGCGACCTGGCCGGGGTGCGCGCGAAGGGTGCGCGCCCGTGCGAGCAGCAGCACATCGAGATCGCTCGGGACGTTCGGCGAGACACGCCCGCTCGGGACTCCGTCGAGGACACCGAAGAGGATGAGCACGGCTGCCGCTCGCGCCTCGCCCTCGACGGGGAGCGCCCGCAGCGCCGGGGAGACGTCGCCGAGACCGCGCGCGAGCAGGGCTTCGAGGTGGGCGCGGGGCGAGGTCATTCCTCGAGGCTATCCGCGCCGCCCGAGGGCCGCGGACGCAACGGCGATCCCGGCCGCCGTGCTCACCTCGCCGCGGCGCGTCGTCCCCGCGGTGCGCGCGGAGTCAACGCCGGCCGGGGGCGGCGCCCGCGGTCGGGGCGGTCGAGGTGTCGACGCGGACGCCGAGCGAGACGGTCCAGCCCGAGGCGTTGTCGCCCGAGGTGGTGGCGAGCTGGAGCTCTCCCCCGTCGTCGCCGAAGACGTTGTCGCTGTCCAGGGAGACGCGGGTGAGGTGGGACGCGGAAGACGGGTACAGGCTCGTGTCGGAGTAGACGGTGTCGCACGTGCCCTTCGGCAGGGCGACCTGCGAGGTAGCGATCGCGCGGGACGCGTCGGTGATGGCATCCGCGCTCGGGTAGACCTCGAAGTGGACGTGCGGCCACCGGCCGTCGTAGCAGCCGGGGAAGATCGAGGTGAACGACACGACACCGTCGTCGCCGACGATCTGGACACCGCGGAGGTACGTCTCGTTCTCGATCCCGGACGAGTACATCGAGTAGTTGCCCTCGGTGTCGCAGTGCCACACGTACACGGCCGCACCGGTCATGGGCGCATCGCCGTTGGCGGTGTCGAAGACCGTCAGGTTCAGGGTCATGGGGGTGCCCGCCGCGGTCGCTCCGCCGTCGAGGCTCGAGCGCAGATCGCTGCGGATGATCCCGGACTGCTCCAGGACGTCGGCGCCGTTGGAGCCGTCCCCCGGATAGGGGCCCGCCGTCTCGTCGGGGATCTCTCCGGCGGGCAGAGCCGCCGCGGCGCTCGACGCGGACGCGGTCGGGGTGGAGCTGGAGGCCGCGGTGGGGCTGGCCGACGCGGTGGCCGTCGCGGTCTTCGCCGGGGCGGCGCTGGATGCGGCCGGCGCGCACGCGGCGAGCGTGGCGGTGCCCGCGCCGAGCACGACGAGACCCAGGATGCCGCGGCGCGAGACGAGGGTGCGGATGTCGAAGGGCGCGCCCTGGTCTACGACGGGCTCGTCGGCGCGATCGAGGAGTCGACCCTCGTAGGCGGGGCCGTCGGGGGTCATATGGGTTTCGGGGATCCTGCTCACGGTCGCCTCCCGGCGGGTCGGTGGGTGTGTCGATTCCTCGAGGATGAAGGGGAGACCCTGCGCGAGCCCTGACCGTTCCTCTGAGTGAGCTTTGCGTGCCGAGGTGGGCGACGGGGATAGTCGCCCCCGCCCCGCGGCAGCGTGTCAGGATGAAGGCCGGGAGGACCGTGATGACGCAGCAGCTGCACGCCGTGACGCTCGTCGTGAACATGCCGATCACCAAGATTGACGCCCTCGACGCGATCGCCTTCGCCGCCGACGGAAGCGTGGAGGGCGCACGGACGACGAGCCCGCGCGTCTGGCTCGCCCCGCACGCGTGGGCCGAGGTCGAGATCCCCAAGTTCGCCGACCCCCCGCCGTTCGCGATCGACGTGTACTCCGACGTGTCGGGTGCGGTGGCGTGGGCGCAGGCCCGACGCCTGTTCGATGCACTCGAGCGGTTCGGGTGGAGCGTGAGCCCGCCGCGCGCGGGGGTGCAGTGAGCGGCATCGCGGCACCGCGTCCACGACTGCTCTACGTCGAGGACGACGCCGAGATCGCCGCGATGACGATCGAGGTGCTCGGCGAGGTCTACGACGTCGTGCACGAGACCGACGGCGCGACCGGGCGGGACCGGGCACTGCGCGAGAGCTTCGAGGTGATCCTGCTCGATCGGCGTCTGCCCGGCCGCGACGGAGCCGAGATCGTCCGCGACCTGCGTACCGCCCACATCACCACGCCCGTACTGCTCCTCACCGCCCTCGGAGCCGTCGCCGACAGGGTCGAGGGTCTCGACGCGGGAGCGAACGACTATCTGCTGAAGCCCTTCGACTTCGACGAGCTGCTCGCCCGCCTTCGCGCCCTGCGCCGTGCCTTCCGCGCCGAGGGACGACGTCGTGCGGTCGCGGAGTGGACCCACCTGCCCGACACCGGCGTGGTCTACGGCCCGTCCGGCGAGCGCGTCGCCCTCACCTCGACCGAGAACGCCGTGCTCGAGCTTCTCACCCGCAGCCCCGATCATGTCTTCTCGCGGGAGGAGATCGCCCGCGCGGTGTTCTCGTCACCGGATGCCGTGACCACCGTCGACACGTACGTGCACTACCTGCGCCGGAAGACCGCGACGGATCTCGTCGAAACCGTGCGGGGTCGCGGCTACCGCGCGGGGGCCGAGCGGTGAGCGCCGACGACGATCGCCGGATCGTGCGCCGCGCGGCCCTGCGGGTCGGCACCCTCGTCGCGAGTGCCTCGGCGGTCGCGATCGCGGTGGGAGTGGGCATCCTGATCGCCGTCCTGGTCGCGCAGGCGCGCACCGAGGGCGGGGGTCGTCGTGGCCCGGGCGCGGGGACGGGCGGTCCGGGAACGGGGGGCGCCGGAGGAGGAGACCGGTTCGTCGTCGACCTCGACGACGTGCTGCCGTGGGTCGTCGGCCTGGGTCTGGTCGGGGTCGTGGTGCTCGGACTCGTCGGGTGGGCCGCGGCCCGCTGGTCGGTGCGCCCGCTCGACGAGGCCCTGCGCCGACAGCGTGCGTTCGTGTCGGACGCCAGCCACGAGCTGCGCACCCCGCTGACCGCGCTGACCAGCCGCATCCAGATCGTCCAGCGGCGCCTGCAGCGCGGCGAACGCGCCGACGAGCCGCTGGAACAGCTGCGACGCGACGCGCAGATCATGGACGACGTGCTGGCGGACATGCTGCTGACGGCCGAGGGCGAGCGTCACACCGGGATCGCGCGCGTCGACGACAGCGTGCGCGCCGCGTCCGACGCGCTCGCCTCCCTCGCGGAGGACGCCGGAGTGCGTCTGCGCCACGGTGAGCTCACGAGCGAGACGGTCGCGGTGCCCGCCGTCACCGTGGTCCGCATGTGCGCGGCTCTGCTCGACAACGCCATCGGACACGCGCCCGCAGGCTCCGAGGTCACGATCACGGCCGACGTCGACGCACTCGAGGTCATCGTCCGGGTGCAGGACCGGGGGGACGGCATCCGGGACGAGGATCTCCCCCGCATCTTCGAGCGCTTCGCGCGAGGGGCGGAGTCGGGCCGGCGACGTGGCTTCGGGCTCGGGCTGGCCCTGGTGCGCGAGGCGGCGACCCGATACGACGGCAGCGTCGTCGTCGAACGGACCTCGCCCGCCGGCACGGTGTTCGCGTTGCGTCTCCCGCGCGTGCGCTGACGCGTCGGGCTCAGCCGGCGAGCGCGTCGTGGAACGCCGTGACCTCGACCCGGCCGGCGAAGCGGCGTGTGCGCCCGTGCTCCCAGACGATCCCGGATGCCACGGGTGCCACGGGCATCCAGTCGAGGTTGCGGATCCCGGCGACGGCCGCGACGGTCGCCCACGCGTCGGCGGTGGCGAGGTCGTCGGCGACGATCGTGGCCCCCACCGGACGCGCGAGGGGAAGCCCCGTCCGCGGGTCGACGAGGTGCGCGCCGCGCTCGGACGTGCCCGAGGTGGCCACGGCACCGTCGACGACCTCGACGGTGGCCAGCAGCTCGCCCTCGCGCGTCGGGTGCGCGATGCCGACACGCCACACATGATCGCTCGTCGCAGACGTGCGCAGGCGCATGTCGCCGCCGACGTTGACGCCCACGGCCTCGATGACGCCGTCGGCGAGCACCTCGTCGAAGGCCCGGGCCGCGGCATCCACCGACCAGCCCTTGACGTACCCGGTGGGGTCGAACCATCCGCGCCAATCGGCGTCGAAACGACCGCCGCTGCGCGCGCGCAGATCGCGGCACCGCGCCGCCACCTCGGCCACCCGGGGATCGGCGTCGTCGAGGCCGACCCGCCCGTCGCGCAGTCGCGAGACGTCGGAGTCGTCCCGGTAGGTCGAGAAGACCCGCTCGTCGTCGCGCAGGCGGGCCATGCACGCCGCGATCGCCCGCTCGACGCGGTCGGTGCGCCCGCCCCGGACGGTGATCGACGCGACGGTCCCCATCACGGGCTCGACGACCGTGAACGCGTCGCTCACGAGCGGGCCTGGTCGAGGGCGGACTGCAGCGAGGTGCGGTAGCCCGTGCTCGTATAGGTCGCGCCCGACACCATGTCGACCTGCGCGCTCTGGGTCTGCACCGTCTGCTGCACGAGGATCGGCAGCGCGCGGGAGTTGATCTGCTGGTCGCGGCCGCTCTCGGACGGGTACTGCGGCACCTGCACGTCGGTGATCGTCCCGCCCGACACGGTGATGCGCACCTGGACGGCACCGTACCGGGTGTTCGCCGCCTGCCCCGTCCACGTTCCGTCGGCCAGGCCGCTCGACGAGGTCGGCGCAGCCGCGGCGGTCGAACCCGACGGGGCCGAGCCGCTCGAGGTCGCCCCGGAAGATGCGGAGGCGGATGCCGAGGGGCTCGGCGTGGACGTCGTGGCCTGCGGAGCCGCGGCGACACCCGAGGCGGGGGTCTGTGCGAGCGCACTCGCCTGCTCGGGGACCAGCGAGGTGCGGTAGCTGAACAGCAGCACCAGGCCGGTGACGGTGGCCATCAGGGCGTAGACGATCTTCTTCATCGGATTCTCCTCAGACGGTGAAGGCTTCGAGGTGGACGCGCTCGGCGGGGACGCCCGCGCGGCGCAGGTCGGCGCGCACGGCATCCATCCACGGCTGGGGGCCGCACAGGAACACGTCGGTCTCGGCGGGTCGGGGGCAGACGTAGCGGATGAGGTCGGCCCCCGCCCACTGCGCGTGCGAGGCCGGCAACCACGATGAGCTGGTCAGTGCTCGACGGCCGGGCAGCGGTGCGTGGCGCAGACCGCGCTCCCGCACGAGGCGGTCGATCGCGTCGGAGCGGAGGGCGTCTGCCGCGGTATGGTCGCGCGCGAGGAGCGTCGCCTCGCCCGCAGCCCAGTCGGCCTCTTCGAGCATCGCGACCAGGGGCGCGACACCGGCACCGGCCCCGATCATGAGGAGGTGCCCGCCCCGGCGCTCATCGGCGGTCATCGTCCCGTAGGGACCCTCGATCAGCACGCGCGTGCCGGGGCGGAGCGCGGCGAGACGCTGGGTGCCGTCGCCGACGAAGCGGGCCGAGACGACGAGCTCGCCACCCGCCGGATCGGTGGCGAGAGAGAAGGGGTGGCCCCGCGTCCAGCCCGGCCCGTCGAGGAACCGCCACACGAAGAACTGCCCGCCCCGGGCGTGCAACGCGTCGAGCCGTCGACCGGTCATGTGCACGGCGACGCCGCTGCGCCCGTCGGGCACGACGGCGCTCACGCGGATGCCGTGCCGGAGCGAGATCACCAGCGGCATCCCGAGCCGGAACACGACCACCGCGGCCGCCGTCACGCCCCACATGGCCCACCAGTACACCGTCGCGGCCGGTGACGCCGTGAAGTCGACGCCCGTCCACAGCATGTGCGGGATGGCGAGTCCCACGCCCAGGTAGCCGTAGAGGTGCAACAGGTGCCACGACTCGTACCGCAGGCGCCGACGAGCCTTGCGTATCGACGTGACCACGACCAGCAGCAGCAGTCCGGTGCCCGCGGTCGCCAGCAGCATGCCGGGGTAGTCCCACACGAACTGCCACGCCTGCTCGAGCGGGTTGATGCCCGCCGCGATCGCATAGCCGAGGATCTGCAGGCCGATGTGCGCCATGAAGAGGGCGAACGACCAGAACCCGACGATCCGGTGCATGCGGGTGATGCCATCGCGCCCGAAGCCCCGCTCGAACAGCGGCACGCGGGCCATGAGCAGCACCTGGAAGAAGAGCAGGTTCGCCGATGCCAGCCCCGCGGCGCGGCCGAGGGCGTTGAGCGTGTCCGCTCCCCCCGACAGCAGGGCCTGCATCTCGCCGCCGGCGAGCCACACGGCGACGACGATGAGGCTCGTCGCCCAGACGACGACGATCGCGGCGAGGTTCCACAGGGGCCGGGTCGAGACGGTCCGTCGGGGGACGCGACGGGCACCGCGGAGGGCGACGTGCGGTTCGGCGAGAGCGGGAGCGGCGGTCATGCGTTCAGCGTGCCCGCGCGCCCCCCAGACGACTCCAAGAAAGTGCGGTACCGGGCGAACGCATAGAGAACGCCAAGCGGAGCGACGTCCTCCGCGCTCGTCGCCTCGATGATCCCACCGGCGAGGGCTGGGACCGCGGCGGGTCAGTCGTCCAGGTGCACCAGCGCGGCGCTGCGCTCCCACAGCACCTTCGCCACGGCCGGGTCGTCGGCCAGGCGGTTGGTCTTGGCGGGCTTGTTGTTGGCGTAGAAGCCGCCGGGCTCCCAGTCGACGCCCGGCTTGCCGAGAGCGAGCCACGTCAGGCGCGCCCCGCCCACCGAGGTCGAGGTCATGAGCTGCTGCGCGAGGGGACCGCCGTACAGGAACTTCCACGGGCCGTTGCTCGAGGAGCCGAAGTTCGAGGCGATCACGCCGGGGTGGAAGGCGACCGCCGACAGCCCCTCGTCGCCGAACCGGCGGTGGAGCTCCTTGGTGAACAGGACGTTGGCGAGCTTGGCGTTGCCGTACGCCGCCGTCGAGGAGTACCGGCGCTCGCCCTGCAGGTCGTCGAGGTCGAACCGCGGGAAGAGCTTGGCCGCGGCGCTGGAGGTCTGGATGACCGAGGCGCCGGATTCGAGCAACCGCTCGCGCAGCAGGTTCGTGAGCAGGAACGGAGCGAGGTGGTTCACCTGGAAGGTCGTCTCGTATCCGTCCGTGGTGAGAGTGCGCTCGCCGAAGACGCCACCGGCATTGTTCGCGAGAACGTCGATGCGCGGATACCTCTCGAGCAGGGATGCCGCGAGCTCGCGCACCTGAGACAGGTCGCTGAAGTCGGCGACGAACGAGTCCACCCCGAGAGTGCGTGCGACGCGCGCCGTCTTGTCGGGGTTGCGTCCGACGACCACCACCTCTTCACCCAGCTGAGCGAGCTGCTTCGCGGATGCGGCGCCGATGCCGTCGCTGGCGCCGGTGATGACGATGGTGCGGGTCATGGGAACCTCCAGGTCGTGTGCCCTCCACGCTAATCGCGGCATCCGACACCGCGGTGGGGGTTGCCCCCGGCATCCCGGACCTCCCGGAACTCACAGGCCGCTCCCAGCCCCACGGGACCAAAACGCAGCGGACCGACGTTGTCTCCTGTGACGGCCGCCACAGGTCGTCATGACGAGAGGACACGAACCGTGAGCACGGAGTACCGGAAGACGTCGGAGGCGCTGAGCCGCCTCACCGACCGCCAGTTCGCCGTCACGCAGGACGACGCCACCGAGCCGCCGTTCCGCAACGAGTACTGGGACAACCACGAGGACGGCATCTACGTCGACGTCGTGTCGGGGCAGCCCCTGTTCAGCTCGACCGACAAGTTCGAGAGCGGCTCGGGCTGGCCGAGCTTCACCAAGCCGATCGACGACGCCGCCGTCGTCGAGAAGAAGGACCGGACCCTGTGGATGACGCGCACCGAGGTGCGCTCCTCGGGCGCCGACAGCCACCTCGGTCACGTCTTCGACGACGGCCCGCGCCAGGCCGGGGGCCTGCGATACTGCATGAACTCGGCTGCGCTGCGCTTCGTGCCCGTCGCCGAGCTCGAGGAGCAGGGCTACGGCGCGTTCCTCGCCCTGTTCCGCGAGAGCAGGGCCTCATGAACCTCTTCCCCTTCCGCAACCGTAAAAGGAGCACCAGCATGACCAGCGGACCTTCCGACACCGGCGAGATCACCCGCCGTCCCGGCACCGAGACCGCCGTCCTCGCGGGCGGCTGCTTCTGGGGCGTCGAGGACCTCATCCGCCGCCAGCCCGGCGTGCTCGACACGCGCGTCGGCTACACCGGCGGCAAGAACGACCACGCGACGTACCGCAACCACCCCGGCCACGCCGAGGCCGTGGAGATCGTCTTCGACCCCGCGCAGACGTCGTACCGCGACATCCTGGCGTTCTTCTTCCAGATCCACGACCCGTCGACCCTGAACCGTCAGGGCAACGACATCGGCACGAGCTACCGCTCGGCGATCTTCCCGCTCTCGCCCGAGCAGGAGAAGGTCGCGCGCGACACGATCGCCGACGTCGACGCCTCGGGCATCTGGCCCGCGAAGGTCGTCACCACGATCGAGCCCGAGGCTCCCTTCTGGGAGGCCGAGCCCGAGCACCAGGACTACCTGATCCGCATCCCCAACGGCTACACGTGTCACTTCGTGCGCCCCGGCTGGGTGCTGCCCAAGCGCGAGCAGGCCTCGGCGTAAGTCTCTTCACGGGCCCGGATGCCACGGCATCCGGGCCCGTCTTCTTTCTGGGGCGTCCGGAACACGCGGTCCGCCGTCGACTCGGCCCGGTGTGTACTCGACACTCGACGGGTGGGGCTGCGCACCGCAACCCCGAGGGTGGGGGACGAGGTGCTTCGTAGGCTCGTGGAATGAACGAGTACGACGTGATCGTGGTCGGTGCGGGGCTCGCCGGACTGCGCGCCGCCACCCGGCTCGCCGAGGCCGGTCGCGACGTCGTCCTGCTCGAGGCCGGTGACGCCGTGGGCGGGCGCGAGCGCACCGACGTCGTCGACGGCTACCGCCTCGACCGGGGCTTCCACGTGCTCAACCCCGCGTACCCCGCGATCCGGCGGTGGGTGGACGTACCGGCGCTCGCGCTGCGGCGGTTTCCCGTCGCCGTCGGCGTGCGGCTCGACGACCGCCTCGTGCGCCTGGCCCATCCGCTGCGGTATCCCTCGTCGATCCGGGCGACGCTGGCGAGCGGGCTCGTCCGTCCCGCGGACGCGATCGCCCTCGCCCGGTGGGCGGCGCCGGTGATCGCGTCGGCGCGCGCGGCGACGCGCGGCCCCGATCGGTCGCTCGACGAGGCATGGGACCGCGCGGGCGTGCGCGGCCCGCTGCGCGAGGCCGTCCTCGAGCCCTTCCTCGCCGGTGTGCTCGCCGACGACCGGCAGCAGACCTCCGACGCGTTCGTGCGCCTGCTGATCCGCAGCTTCGCCCTCGGAGCCCCCGGTGTGCCCGCGGCCGGCATCGGCGCCCTGCCCGCGCAGCTCGCCGACACCGCCCGTCGCGCGGGCGCCGGCATCCGCCTCGGGCACCGCGTCGTGTCGACCCGCCGACGCGCGCGCGGCTGGCATGTCGGGATCGACGGCGGGGATGCGGTGACCGCCCACTCCGTGATCGTGGCGACCGGGCTCGATCCCGCTCTCGACGTCCCGCTCCCCCGCCCGCGCGGCCTGCAGACGTGGTGGTTCGCCGCCGACCGCGCGCCGAGCGATGACCCCGCCCTGCGGCTCGACGGACGTCGGCGCGGCCCGATCGTCAACAGCGCCGTCATGACGAACACGGCGCCCACCTACGCGCCGCGCGGACAGCACCTCGTGCAGGCCACCTGCGTCCTCGGCGCGAACGCCCCGGAGGCCCTGGTGCGCACGCAGTTGTCCGAGATCTGGGATGCCGACACGCGGCCGTGGCGCCTGCTGCGCCGTGATGACATCGACGGCGCCCTGCCCGCTCAGGACCCGCCGCTGCGTCTGCGTCGCCCCGTCCGTCTCGCGGACGGGCGCTACGTCGCCGGGGACCACCGCGACACCGCGTCGATCCAGGGCGCTCTCGTCTCGGGTCAGCGCGCCGCCGAGGCGGTGCTGGCCGATCTCGCGCGATGACGGGTGCTACGCGCGCGCGGCGAGCGCCGTCAGGGCCTCGCCGGTGACCCGGCGCGTGGTCCACTCGTCCATCGCGTGGGCGCCGAGGGCGCGGTAGAACCCGATCGCCGGCTCGTTCCAGTCCAGCACGGTCCACTCCAGTCGCGGGTAGCCCTTGTCGACGCACTCCCCCGCCAGGGCGGACAGCAGGGCCACGCCGTACCCGTTCGAGCGGAACCGCTCGTGGACGTAGAGGTCTTCGAGCCAGATGCCGTGGCGCCCTGTCCACGTCGAGTAGGTGAGGAACCAGATCGCGATCGCGCGGATCTCGCCCTCGCCGCCGTCCACCACGAACGCGAAAGCGCGGGGGTCGTCGCCGAACAGGGTCGCCGCGATCATCTCGGCCGTGTTGTCGACGGCATCCGGTTCGCGTTCGTAGTCGGCGAGGGCCTGGACGCAGGCGAGGATGCCGGTCTCGTCGCCGCGTCGGGCGGGGCGCAGCTCGGCGCCATCGGTGAGGGTCGTCATGCTCCGAGGCTATCGAGCGCGCCCGCGGTCAGCCGAGCGGCTCCCAGCTCTGCTGTGCGACGCGGCGGAAGTTGCCGCCGAGCACGGCGGCGATGTCGGCGTCGGCCCATCCCCGCTCGCGCAGGGCGGCGCCGAGACCGATGAACGTTTCGGGCGGCATCCACTCCACCGGACCCCACGCGGTGTAGCTGGCGTCGTACAGCTCGGGACTCGACGCGAGCTCGACGCGGAAGGTCTGCCAGTCGAACGAGAAGTCGGTGCTGACCCCGACGTGCGCGACCCCGACCAGCTCGACCGCGTACTCGAGGTGGCGCGCCATCGCCTCCAGCGTCGGAGTGTTGGGCCCCAGGAAGATCCCCACGCCCGTGATGCCGACGACCCCGCCGGTGTCGGCCGCGGCGCGCGCCTGGTCGTCGGTGAGGTTGCGCGGGTGCTCCCACACGGCCCGCATGTTCGAGTGGCTGAACACCACGGGGCGGGTGGATGCGGCGCACATGTCCATCGAGGTACGCACGCCGACGTGCGAGCCGTCCGGCACCATGCCCGACCGGTTCATCTCGCGGACGAGGTCGCGGCCCCAGGTGGTGAGCCCCTCGTCGATGGGGTCGAGGCAGCCGCCGCCGACGGCGTTGGCGTGGTTGTAGACCGGGCCGAGCGCGCGCACGCCCGCGGCGACGAGTCGGGCGACCGCGTCGAGGTCGCCGCCGAGGGGACCGGCGTCCTCGAGGTCGAACACCACGGCGGTGTCGCCCGCGGCGGCGATCCGATCGACGTCGTCCACCGACGCGGCGAGCGCCAGGCCGTCGATCCGCTCGACCTGCGCGCGGAAGGCGCCGAGCAGGGATGCCGTGAGCGCGGGCGGGTGCGGGGAGAAGCCGACGTTCAGCGACACCAGGCCCCCGCCCGCGGGACGGTAGCGGTGCAGTTCGCCCAGGTCGGCGGTCTCGACGAGTTCGGCGCAGGCGTGCTGGTCCCAGAGCATCAGGCGGCGGCCGACTCTCGAGACGACGACACCGGTGCGAGGGAGGCGTCCAGCGCCTCGCGTCCGTCGAAGACGAAGCAGCCGCCGTTCCAGTGCGCCCCGCCCTGCTCCTCGAACCACCCGAGGATGCCCCCGTCGAGCTGGTAGGCGTCGACTCCCTCGTCGCGCAGGTGCAGGGCGGCCTTCTCGCACCGGATGCCGCCGGTGCAGAACGTGACGACCGTCTTGCCCTCGAGGGCGTCGCGGTGGGCGCTCGCGGCATCCGGGAACTGGGTGAAGCGCTCGATGCGCCAGTCCTTCGCGCCGGCGAAGGTGCCGTAGTCGACCTCGAACGCGTTGCGGGTGTCGACCAGGACGACCTCGCGGCCCTGGTCGTCGGCGCCGCGATCCAGCCAGCGTCGGAGCGTGTCCGGTGCCACCGCCGGGGCGCGTCCGTCCTGGGGGCGCACCTCGGGCCGATCCATGCGGATGATCTCGCGCTTGACCTTCACCAGCAGCCGCCCGAAGGGCACGGTGTCCGACCAGCTCTCCTTCGCGCGCACGGTCGCGAAGCGCGGGTCCCGCCGCAGCGCGTCGAGGAATCCGCGCACGGCGTCCGCCCCGCCGGCGAGGAACAGGTTGATCCCCTCGTCGGCGAGCAGGATGGTCCCGCGCAGCCCGGCCGCGCTGGCGCGCTCGCGCAGCGTCTCGCGCAGGGCGGCGGGATCGTCGATGCGCGTGAACAGGTAGGCCGAGACGTTCAGGACGGATGCCATGGCATCCACCCTACGAAACGGAGTCGACCTGTTTCGGCGTCGAGACACGCTGGCGTCAAGCCGCCGGACGCCCCCGCCGTATCGCCTAGCGTGGGAAGCACTCGTCCCCGGGAGGAAGCGTGCCCCACGACCCCGCGCCAGCGACCCCGACCGTGTCGGTCGTCATCCCCGTCCGCGACGACGCTGCGCACCTGCGCCGCTGCCTCGAGGCCCTTCGGGCGCAGACGCATCGTCCCGACGAGATCGTCGTGGTCGACAACGACTCCTCGGACGACAGCGCGGCCGTCGCCCGCGACGGCGGAGCGCGCGTGGTGTTCTGCGGTGAGCGCGGCATCCCCGCGGCGGCCGCGACGGGCTACGACGCCGCCCGCGGTGAGCTGATCCTGCGTCTCGACGCCGACAGCATCCCCGAACCGACGTGGGTGGGGAGCATGGTCGACGCCTTCGCGGATGACGCCGTGGACGCCGTCAGCGGCGGCGCCGTGTTCCACGACGGTCCCGCGGGGCAGCGCGTGGGCATGGCGCGGGCGTTCCTCGGCACCTACGTCGCCTTCGCCGCCCCCGCCCTCGGCCACGCCCCGTTGTGGGGGTCGAACATGGGCCTGCGTCGCAGCGCCTGGCGCGATGTGCGCGACGAGGTGCACCTCGACCCCGAGCTGCACGACGATCTCGACCTGGCCTACCACCTCGGCGTCCGGCACCGGATCGGCGTCGTCTCGGGCCGGCACATGCGCGTGTCGTCGCGGACCGTCCAGCCCCGTCGCTTCGCGCGGTGCTTCCGCCGCGGGGCGGGCACGGTGTTCGCCCATTGGCCCGAGGACATCCCCCCGGCCCGGTGGGTGCGGGTGCTCCGGCGCCATCGACGCCGCGCCGACCGCGCGCTCGAGGAGGCCCGCGCGTGAGCGGCGTGCTGTTTCCGACGGTCCGCGCGCCCGAGCTGCACGTGATGAGCTTCAACATCCGGCGTCGGTTCGACCGCGTCACCTGGCCGCCCGCCGACCGCTGGCCGCTGCGCAAGCAACGCCTGCGCACGTTCCTGAGCGCCACCACGCCTCACCTGCTGGGCGCACAGGAGGCCATGCCCGACCAGGCGCGGTGGGTGCAGGACGCGCTCGGCTCGTCGTACGGCCGCGTGGGCCTGGGCCGCGGACCGCGGAAGGACGGCGAGGGCACGCCGCTGTTCTACGACCGGGATCGCCTCGAGGTCGAGGACTGGCAGCAGGTCGCCCTCTCGGACACCCCCGACGTCGCCGGATCCACCGGGTGGGGCAACACCATCCCCCGCATCGCCGTCATCGCGCAGCTGCGCGATCTCGAGACCGATGCGCGGTTCACGTTCGTGAATACGCACTTCGACGCGTTCTCGGCGCGGGCGCGCCGCCGGTCCGCGGCCTGGCTGCACGATCTGGCCGCGACGCGAACCCGCCCGCTGCTGTTCACCGCGGACGTCAACGCGCACGTGCGCTCGGCCGAGCTGGAGGCGATGTTCGCCGACGGCGGCCTCGTCGACACCTGGTCCTTCGCCCCCGCCCGCCGCACCGCGGAATGGGGATCGTTCAACAACTATCGACGGCCCAAGCTGGGGGCACGTCGCATCGACGCGATCCTCTCAAGCCCCGATGTGGGCGTCCGCGCCGTCGGGATCGACCCGCGCCCGACCGGGACGCAGTGGCCGAGCGACCACCTGCCGATCCAGGCCGTCGTGCGGCTGCCCGCGAGCGCGACGTCGTGACCGCCGGCATCCCCTCCGCGCGACCCCGTCCATCCGGGGAGGGATGCCGATGCTCGCGGCGATGATCGCGAACCTGAAGCGACCTCCGCGCACCGTTGCCGAGTGGCTGGCCGACGCGGTGCGGGCCGGGGCGATCGTCACCACGGTCGTCGCCCTGTTCACCCTGCCGTTCACCGACTTCGCGGTGCTGTCGATGGCGCTGCCGGCGGTGATGCTCTCGCGCATGATCGGTCTGCGTTCGGGCCTGGACCTGGTGACGTGCGTGACGGTCTTCGTCGCGGCCGGAAGCAACGTGATCGACCTCTACCGGGCCTGGACGGGGTGGGACCTCATCGTGCATGCCGTGTGCACGGGGGTGCTGGCCGCCGTGGCCCTGGTGCTGCTCGACGATGGCGGCGTGATCGCACCGACCGGGCGCCGGCGCACCCCGATCGCCGTCGCCACGATCGCGGGACTGGCCCTGAGCGCCGTGTGGGAGATGGTCGAGTGGTTCGGCTACCGCTTCATCACCGACGCGATCTTCGTCACCTACGACGACACCATCGGCGACATGATCGCCGGAGGGGCCGGGGCGCTCGCCGCCGGGGTTCTGGCGTCGCGGTTCGCGTCGACCCGCGCAGACCGCGCCCCGCTCTGACGCCCGCTCGTCGCGACCGCCACCGCGGGCGAGGCACGGGTCTCGGCAGCCGCCCGGTCACGTGGCGCGCGCACCCCGACGGCGGGTGGCAGCCGACGTGTCAATCCCCCGTGGCGCCCGGGTACGCCCCGACAGCATGGGCGAACGCCAACGGAAGGAAGAACGATGTCGAAGGATCTGTCGAAGGGCGACCGCGTCAGCTGGGACACCCCGCAGGGCAGGACGCAGGGCACGATCGTCGAGAAGAAGACCAAGGACTTCCAGCACGACGGCCAGAAGTTCACGGCATCCGACGACGATCCGGCCTACATCGTCGAGTCGGAGAAGTCGGGCTCGAAGGCCGCGCACAAGGGATCGGCGCTGAACAAGCTGAAGAGCTGACCCGCGTGCGCGGGCGAAACTCCTGACGTCCCGGCGGTGGTGCACTCCCGGACGGGCGCAACGCCGCGAGGGGGAGGATTCCTCAGGAGTTTCGCCCGCGCCGCGCGCGCACCGGGACCGGTCGCCGCGCCCCGTCCCGGACGCGCGCCCTCGTCGGCTACCCCTTCGCGTCGCGCCGCTTGCGCATCTGCGCGAGCGCCAGTCCCAGCCGGTGATTACCCGCCAGCACGTCCTCGTGCCGCTCGAGGAACTCCCAGTACGCGTCGGTGAAGACCGAGTCCTTCGCCTCCTGCGCCGAGGGCCACCACGAGCCCATCTTCTGCAGGTACGCCCCGCCCGAGACGTAGGGCTTGGTGGCGACGAAGCCCCCGTCGGCGAACTGGCTCATCCCCATGACGTTGGGCACCATGACCCAGTCGTACGCGTCGACGAACAGCGCGAGGAACCAGTCGTTCACCTGTCGGGGCGCGTACCCCTGCAGCAGGAACCAGTTGCCCAGCACCATGAGCCGCTCGATGTGGTGCGCATAGCCCCAGCGGTGCACCCTCTCGAGCACCGTGCGCACGGGGAGGGGCAGGTCTTTCGGCATCCGCTCCCCCGAGAACCAGTACTTCTGGATGCGCTTGTCCAGGTGCAGGGCGTTGACGTGCTCCAGCTTGGGATGCGCGCGGTACATGCCGCGCATGTACTCGCGCCAGCCGATCACCTGGCGGATGAATCCCTCGACGGATGCCAGGGGCGCATCGGTGCGCGTGGCCGCGGCCACGACCTCGTCGACGGTGAGCAGCCCGATGTTCAGCATCGGGGAGATGATCGCGTGGAAGAGGAACGGCTCGTCCGCCTTCATGGCGTCCTCGTAGCGCCCGAAGTCGTGCAGCCGCTCGGCGACGAACACGTCGAGCCAGTCGCGCGAGTCCTCGGGGGTGACGGGGAGCCAGAAGTCCGCGGCGGACCCCGGGTGCTCGGGGTAGCGCTCGTCGACCTCGGCGATCACGGCGCGCGTGATCTCGTCGTGCTCGAGCTGCGGCAGGGGCGGGATCTCGACGCCCTTCTTGGGCAGGGCCTTGCGGTTGTCGGCGTCGAAGTTCCAGCGGCGTCCAGCCGGTTTCCCCCCGTCCATCAGGATGCCGGTCCGTCGCCGCTGCCAGTGGTAGAAGTCCTCCATGAGCGGCGTCGGGTGCTCGGCGAACCACCCGTCGACGTCCTCTTCGGGGGTGAGGAAGAGCCCGTCCGACAGGACGTCGGTCTCGACGTCGTAGTCCGCGCAGATTCGCGCGATGCGTTCGTCGACCGGTCGGTTGGGGTCGCTCATCCACGTCAGCTCGGTGACGCGGTGCCTCGTCAACAACTTCTCGAGCCCCGCTTTGAACGTGAGGTCGTCCTCGAGGGTGACGCGGCGCACCGTCTTCCCCTCGGCTTCGAGCCGCGCGGCCGTGTGCCGCATCGCCGAGACGAGGAGCACGATCTTGTGCCGGTGGTACGGCAGCTTCGAGAAGCGGGGCGCCGACTCGATGAAGAAGAACTCCTGGATGCCGTCGTCGGCGTAGGCGGGGTGCTCCGCGAACTGCTGGGTGGCGAGGATCAGCGCGGCCCTCATGCGCGCCGCCTCTGCGCCGCGGCCTTCGCCCGGCATCCCCTCGAGCAGTAGAGGACCTGGTCCCACTGATCGCGCCCGCTCCAGCGCTTGCGGTCGGTGAACGGCCGGCCGCAGTACGCGCAGGGCTTGGAGCGCAGTTCGGGTCGTGACATGCCGTCATCGTCGCAAACGCGTGGTCGACGCATCGGGGGCTTGCGCTGTCACGCCGTCGATCCCTCGGGCGGCGGGACGGACGTCGGGCCCCACCCCGATCCGGGGCGGGACCCGGCGCTGCTCACTCGGGCAGGTCGAACTTCTCGTTCTCGCCTCCGCGCGGACGCTCGCCCGTCACCTTCGACGTCACCAGCGCGATCGCGGTGGCGATTCGTCCGCCGGCGCTCCCCCAGTACTCGCCGCTCAGGGCGGACACCTTCAGCAGCGTGACACCCGGGGATTCGGGCCCGTCGGGGAACCACGCCTCGACGCTGGTCGACCACAGCTCCTTGAGCTTCGCGAGATCGTCGACCACCTCGGCGTCGCCGGCGAGCGAGAGCCAGGTGCCGTCGGTGCTGAACGACAGCCCGACCTTCGGGTCGCGTCGCACGTGCTCGACGGCCGACGCGTGGGTGCCGACGATGAACCACAGGTCACCGTCCGACTCGGTCTCCTGCACGGTCAGCGGGTGGGCGTGCAGGGCACCGTCCTCGGCGCGCGTGGTGACCATGGCGAAGCGGAACTTCTTCAGCAGTTCATTGAGCATGTCGAGCTCGGGGGTGGTGGCGGTCATGACGCTCCTTCTTGTCGAGGTCCCCAGCCCACCCGCCCGCGCGGGGGCTGCGCTACGCGTTGACGTCGGCCGGTGGATCTGCTCTCGGCGGGGCGACCCGATCGAGCTCAGCGAGGGCCTCGCGCGCCCGCTGCATCCGCGCGGGCACGTCGTCGTCCCACCACCGCGGTCCGCGCTCCCCCAGGCCCGCCTTCGCCAGCCCCACGCGGTGGCGGGCGGACGTGGTCCCCTCGTCGTCGCCGGCGCGCCTGGTCGTCCGCACGGCCGCGCGCGCTCGGCCCAGGTGCGAGCGCAGTCGCGCCGTGACCTCGTCCGGAAGCGCCGGGTCGGTGCGCCGCCACCGGCGCCCGTCGACCACCAGCCAGCGTTCGTCGTCGGCGGCGTCTTCGATTCCGGATGCCATGCCCCCAGTCCACCCCCGCCTCTCCGCCCGCGAAACTCCCCGGGCAACGCCCGGGCATCCGTGCTACCGTGGGGCTATTCATTCTGGGATCTGCTTCATCGACGCCCGCCTCATCGCTGAGATGCCGGGCGCACGGCGCCGAGCCGTTTCCAACAGCATTCCCTCCCTCAATCATCGCGTGCACCGCTCGACGGCATCCGCCCTCGCGTCGCACTCGCGGAAAGTCTCTGTGTCTCTGCTTCACCCTTCGCCACTGTCGTGGCGTCAGGCCGATCTCGACGTGTTCGTCGCGACGGCCGGATCCGACTACGCCGGTTTCGTCGGCGCGGCCACCTCGGGCTACGAAGCCCAGGGTCCGCTCGGCGAGAACCTCGGCGTCCACGCGTCCGTCGAGACGGCTCAGGCCGCCGTCGACGGGCATCGCGTCCGCGTCACCGACTCGGTGCCGCGGCGTCCCCGTCCGCTCCGCGTGCGTCGGGGCGGCACCCACGGTCGCATCTGCGGCCCAACATGAATAAAGGAAGAACACGATGGCCACTGGCACCGTGAAATGGTTCAACTCCGAAAAGGGCTACGGCTTCATCGCTCCCGATGACGGCTCGGCCGACCTCTTCGCGCACTTCAGCGCGATCCAGGGCAACGGCTTCAAGGAGCTCACCGAGGCTCAGAAGGTCGAATTCGACGCCGAGCAGGGCCCCAAGGGCATGCAGGCGGCGAACATCCGCCCCCTCTGAGCTCCGCTCCCCCCGCAAGCCGGGTGCGTCGCCTCGCGACGCCCCGGCTTGTGTCGTTCCCGGGCGCGGACGGGGTCCGATGTTTCCGTTTCCCGTGAGGCTGCTGGGCATGTGGACGTATGCCGAGTCGTCCATACGGCGCCCCGTAGTGTGGGCCTCAGTCCGGGGTAGCCGCCCCGGCTCCCGACCACGGTCATCCCGATCCGAGGAGCAGTCCATCGCTTCCACCATCGTCGAGTCCCGCCTCGGCCCCGTCCGCCAGACCTACTCCGGCACGACGGAATTCCCCCCCATCACCAAGGCCTACACAGAGTTGTCCCAGGTCGTCCGCGAGAGCGGATTGCTGGTGCGCACCCCCGTCTTCTACGCGGTCGTCGCGAGCGCGATCGTGCTCGGCTTCGCCGGCTGCGTGACCGGATTCATCCTGCTCGGAGACAGCTGGTTCCAGCTGTTCATCGCGGCGGCCCTCGGCATCCTGTTCACGCAGGTGGCGTTCCTCGCCCACGAGGCCGCGCACCGCCAGATCTTCGCGTCGGGACCGGCGAACGACCGCCTCGGCCTGTTCATCGGCAACGGCATCGTCGGCATGAGTCGGTCGTGGTGGGCGTCGAAGCACACGCGGCACCACGCCAACCCCAACCGCGTCGACAAGGATCCCGACATCGAGATCGACACGATCTCGTTCCTCGACGTCGACGCCGCCAAGGCGCGCGGCGTGCAGCGCTGGATCACCCAGCGTCAGGGGTACCTGTTCTTCCCCCTGCTGGCGTTCGAGGGCATCAACCTCTACGTGCTGGCGCTGCGCCACCTGTTCTCGCGCGGTGAGATCAAGGGGCGCTGGGGCGAGCTGGGTCTGCTGGCGCTGCGCCACGCGATCTTCATCGCGCCGATCTTCCTCTTTTTGCCGGTGGGCCTGGCCTTCGCGTTCTTCGGGGTGTCGGTCGCGGTGTTCGGCATCTACATGGGTGCGTCCTTCGCGCCCAACCACAAGGGCATGCCCATCATCGCCCCCGGCGCCAAGCTCGACTTCTTCAGCAAGCAGGTGCGCACCTCCCGCAACATCGCGGGCGGCTGGTGGGCCACGTGGCTCATGGGCGGTCTGAACTACCAGATCGAGCACCACCTCTTCCCGAACATGCCCCGTCCGCACCTGAGCCGTGCGCGCCTCATCGTGCGCGAGCACTGCGAGACGCTGAACGTGCCCTACGTCGAGACGACACTGCTGCAGTCGTACGGCATCGTCATCGCGTACTTGAACCGTGTGGGCCTCGCCGCCCGCGATCCGTTCGAGTGCCCGATGACCGCGTCCACGCGTCACCTCACGGTCGAGAAGGGCTGAGCTCTCACCGAGAGCCATCCGTCCCGAAGGCGTCGCACCCCGTGGTGCGGCGCCTTCGTCGTTCACGCGCGCGAGACCTCGCGCAGGCGCACGTCGTGGATCCCGGCATCCGCGAGGGTGAGGGTCATGATCGTGCACGCGGGCTGGCGACGCCGATCGGTGGGCGACCCGGGGTTGAGCAGGCGCAGGCCGCCCGGGGTCGTGGTGTCCCACGGGATGTGGCTGTGGCCGAACACCAGCAGGTCCGTGTCGGGGAAGGCGGCATCCATCCTCTTCTCGCGCCCCGCGGACGCCCCGGTCTCGTGGACCACGGCGACGCGCACGCCCTCGATGTCCGCGCGGGCGATCTCGGGCAGGCGCTCGCGTAGCGCGGGACCGTCGTTGTTGCCCCAGACGCCGAGCAGCGGCCCGATGCCGACGAGCCCGTCGAGCACGCTCTCGTCGACCCAGTCGCCGGCGTGGACGATCAGATCGGCCCCCGCGGCGGCGCGCCGGACCTCGACGGGCAGCGCGCGGGCGCGCTTCGGCACGTGGGTGTCGGCCACGAGCAGCAGGCGGGTCGGCATCGTCCCACGCTAGCGAGGCCCGCACGGACACGGACGGGGCTTGTCCCGTGCGGCCGGGCGTCCTCGACCGCAGACGCGCGCGAGAATGGAGGGATGCCGACCTCTCGCCGCCTTGCCGTCCTGGCTCTCGTGATGGATGCCGCCCTCGTCGTCGTGTTCGCCGCGATCGGCCGCGCGACGCACGACGGCGCCGTCCTGGGCCCCCTCGGCACCGGCCTGCTGACCACGGTCTGGCCGTTCGTGGTCGCCCTGGCCCTGGGGTGGCTCGTCACGGGCGTCTGGCGCGCGCCGCTGGCCCTTGTGCGCACGGGACTGCCCCTGTGGGCGATCACCGTCGTGCTGGGCATGATCCTGCGGGCGGCGAGCGGTCAGGGGATCGCGATCGCTTTCGTGATCGTCGCGGCGATCACCCTGGCGGTGTTCCTGCTCGGCTGGCGTGCGATCGCCCTGCTCATCGTGCGTTCACGCCGTCGCGCCGCGCGCTGACGCTGCGCGGACGGGACCCGGCGCGTTCCGGACGCGCGGCGTGACGCCGAGCGCCGACGCCGCAGGCCGCGGGCCGAGGTCGGGCCGCGCTGCCGTCGCACCGCCCGTGACGGCGCACGACGAGCGTCAGGCCTCGTCGGCGAGAGAGACGTCGACCTGGATTTCGGTCGCGAGACGCTCCAGCTCGGCGACGAGGTCGTCGATCGCGACATCGGCGGGCACCGTCGCGGTGATGGTGGCCTCGAACAGCCGTCCGCCGGCCATCGCGGCATCCGTGGTCTGCGTCGACATGCGCTCGATGCTCGCCCCGTGCCCGCTCAGCGCGGACGAGACCTCGCGCACGATACCGGCGCGGTCGTTGCCGACCACGTCGAAGGTCACCGCACGCGCCGACGTGACGGTCGCCTCGGCCGCGCCCGCGTGGACGGTGACGCTCAGCGTGCCCGCCAGGGTCTCGAGGGCGGCGCGCAGGTCGTCGGCGCGCTCCGGCGCGATCGACACCGCGACGATCCCGGCGAAGGCGCCCGCCAGTTCGGCGAGCTCACTGTTCTCCCAGTTGCCGCCGTGGGAGTCGACGATGTCGGCGACCGCGGACACCAGGCCCGCTCGATCGTCGCCGACGACGGTGAGGACGAGGGTGGTCATGCCGACAGCGTAGCCAGCGGACGTCTCACGCGGTCGCCGTGGCGGCATCCCATCGTCGTGTCGCGGCGGCGTTGAGCACCGCGGTCGCGAGCACGAGAGCGGCCGCGACGGCGGGCAGGAGCATCGCGGCCCCGACCGAGACGCTCTCGGCGACCGCGCCGGTGATGGCCGACGACAACGCCTGCGCGAGGGTCAGCGCCGAGGCGAGCAGCGTCATCGTCGAGGCGGACCGCCCGCGCGGCGCGCGGAGCCCGGCGAGGCTGAAGACCGTGACGAGCGAGGGACCGACGCCGATACCCATCACACACAGCACGACCGTGACCGTGACGACCGACCCTCCGACGGTGTACGCGCCCGCCGAGGCGGCCAGGATCGCTGCGAAGGCGACGAGTCGCCACCGTAGCGCGAACGCCTCGGGCAGCAGCGCCACGGCCAGCGCGAGCACGGCCGAACCGACGCCCATCACGCCGTAGAGCAGGGCTCCCGCTTCGGGGGCGCCCTGGGCCTCCATGAAGGCCGTGAGCGAGGTCAGCGTCGAGCCGAAGAACAGGCCGACCCCGAACACCGCCGCCACGAGCACGATCAGTCGCGGCCGCAGCAGCTCTCGCGTCGGCGCCATCTCGGCGCGCTCCGCGCGCGCGGGCACGGCGCGTCCGGTCGGGTGCAGGGCGAAGGCCGTGACGAACACGAAGCTGAGCACCGACGCCCCGACGATGGGTGCCCACGGGGCGATGAGCGCCGCCAGCACGCCCACGACGAAAGGCCCGATGACGAACGCGGTCTCGTCCGCCGCGGATTCGTAGGCCATCGCACGCGAGAAGGTGCGCTCGCGACGCTCGGGGCGCACGCGCTCGCCGATCAGCGCCATGATCCGGCTGCGCGACATCGCGGCGGTCTGCGGGCCGGTGAGCCCGATCGCGGCGGCTGCCGCCAGCAGCAGGGCGTCCGACGTCGCGTATCCGACGACGAGCGGGAAGACCGCGAGCAGGATGCCGTTGGCCAGACCCACCGGGACGAGCACGCGTCGCTGCCCGAACCGGTCGGCGAGGTCGCCCAGCACGGGACCGGCGACGACCACGCCGAGTCCCACAGCGGCCGAGGTGAGGCCGCCCAGCGCGACCGAGCCGCGCAGCGCGACGACGATGGCGAGCACACCGACGGTCATCATGGCGAAGGGCAACCGGGCGACGAAGGCGACGGGGAAGTACCAGAACCCCGTGTGCTGCACGAGCGGACGGTCGAGGACGGCGGCTGAGGACGCGGGCAATGACATGGAGCGGTCTCCGGGAGGCGGTGGAACGTGCCGCCTTGCCGGACCGGTAGGTAGGTGCACTCTGTGCGGCGGGACGATCCCGCGGGCCCATTCTACCGCGAGCCGCGGGACGCCGCCCGGGTCACGAGACGAAGGCGACGACGGCGGCGATCACCGATGCCAGAGCCAGCACCAGCGCGATCGCGATGAGCACCGTGTGGACGATCAGGAACGCCGTCGGCTTGCCCGCGGCATCCCGGGCCCGGGGGTCCTTGGCGATGCGGGGGTAGAAGCGCGGCCAGACGACGGCGTTGAAGACGGCGTTGGCGAACAGCAGGACGATCAGGAGCGGTTCCACCCCTCGAGCCTAAGCGGCGGCGGCCGCGCTCAGGTCGCGCACCCGATGCAGCGGCGGGCGAAGGGACGCGCCTCGAGCCGCGCCTCGGCGATCGGACGCCCGCAGGTCTCGCAGATGCCGTAGGCGCCGGATGCCACGCGCTCCCGCGCGGCGCGGATCTCGTCGCGCTCCGCCTCGGCCCCGCGGCGCAGCGCGTCCACCTGCGCCCACTCCCCCGACAGCGTCGACCCCTCGGGATCGTGCTCGTCGTCGGCGGTCGCGTCGGCCCGGTCGTGGCGCAGGCTGTCGTCGTCCTCGCGCAGCCGGGTCAGGCGCGCCTCGACCTGGCGCTCGCGGTCGTCGAGCATGCGCGTCGCGGTGATGGCATCCATGGTGCGACGCTAGCCCCCTCCTCCGACATCGGGGGTCGGGCAGGATCGGCTCATGAACGAACTCCGACGCCACTGGACGCCCACCGCCGTGGCGTACCTCGTCCTTTCGGTCGCCGGGCTGGTGGGCACGTGGGTCTTCAACGCCTTCGCGATCGTGCAGATGCGCGATTTCGTCGGCGACCTCGTGTCGAGCGGCCCCGCGGTGTCGTCGATCACCGTGGATCTGCTGGTCGTGGCGATCGCGGGCAGCATCTTCATCCTCGTCGAGGGTCGGCGCCTGGGCATGCGCTTCGCGTGGGTGTACGTGGTGCTGTCGGGGCTGACGGCGTTCGCGTTCACGTTCCCCCTGTTCCTGGCGATGCGTCAGCGTCGACGGACGGCCCGCGCCGCGCGGTGACGGCGACGCACGGCGCCGCGACGCGCCGCCCGGCCGGAGTGGGCGACGCGTCGCGGTGATGCGCGGCGGTCAGCGCGCGGCGAGCCCCTCGCGCAGCCCCTCGACCAGCGGGGTCGTCGGGCGCCCGATGATGCGGGCCAGGGAGCCGTCCGTCTGCGACAGCGCCCCGCGGGCGATCGCGTCGTCGATGCCCGCGACGAACGCCGCCGTCCCGGCATCCAGTCCCGCCGCCTCCAGACCCGCCGTCAGCTGATCCAGGGTCACGGCGGTGTACGTCACCGGGCGGCCCAGCACCTCGCTGGCCGCGGCGGCGAGCTCGTCGTAGCTCCAGGCCACGTCACCACCCACCTCGATCGTCCGACCGGCCA
>NZ_CAJYPF010000041.1 GCF_913776565.1 uncultured Microbacterium sp.
GGCGATCGCGTTCACGATGGCGGACCACATCGAGGACATGGAGCGCGAGCGCGGCGTCACCGCGCGGTACAGGTGCCCGCGACCCTGGGCACCCGAGAAGCCGACGAAGGCGCCGCGACGGTTCGGCTCGTCGCTGGGCGCGAGCCAGTCCAGCACGGCGGCGACCCCGTCGCATCCGGGAGCGACCGCTTCCGCCTCGGCACCGAGGCTGCGGTCGAATGCGTAGATGTCGTCGTCGGGCGCGACCGGATGCAGGAGGTCGCGCAACCAGCTCACGGTCCACATGCCCCGACGGATGCCGGTGGACTCCGCGAGGTACTGGCCCGGGCGGGAGCCGAAGTTCACCCAGTGCGCCTCTCCCCCACCGGGGGCATCGGCCACGGTCATCGCCGCGATGTAGGTGCCGAACGACAGCAGCACGTCGTCGGACGAGGCCAGGCCCGCACCGAGCGCCTCGACGGCCTTGTCGTTCGACGTCGCGAACACCGGCACGCCCGCGGGCAGGCCGGTCGCCGCCGACGCCTCCGCGCTCACGCGGCCGAGTTCGGCACCGGGATCCACGAGCTCGCTGAGCAGCGAAGGATCCATGCCGGTCTCCGTCACGGCATCCGGGTCCGACGACCACCGCCACGAGCGCTGATCGATCGGCCAGACGCCCTGGTAATTGCCGGCGGCGTCGCGGAATGCGCCGGTGAGGCGGTGCGCGATGTACCCCGACGAGGTCGTCACGTGCGCCACGTCGGGCGTGGCGACGTGCGGACGCGAGACGCGCTCGTCCATCCAGCTCAGCAGCGGTTCGGCGAGCGCGCCGTCGGGGCGCAGCAGAGCGCGGCAGAAGCGGATCGTGCACAGACCGATGCCGACCACCTCGGCGGGGTCGCCGTCGAAGCGGTCCATCGCCAGGCGGCACGCGCGCACGATCGAGTCCCACACGTCGTCGTCGGGATGGACGCTACGCCCGGGCGCGGGCGTCGCATAGGGTCGGAGCCCCACGCGCGCCTGCGCGCGCACGCGTCCCGTCTCGTCGACGACGAGCACCTTCGTCGACTGCGAGCCGTTGTCGATCGCGACGACGACGGGCATCAGCGCCCCAGGGCGAAGATCGTGCCGGGGTTCATGATGCCGTTCGGGTCGAGCGCGGCCTTCATGCGCTCCAGCAGCACCACGGCACTGCCGTGCTCCTCGTCGGTCCAGGCGGTGCGGTACTTGCCGATGCCGTGGTGGTGCACCATCGACCCGCCCAGGCGCAGCGCCTCTTCGACGACGATCGCGTTCAGCGGCTCGTGGTACTCCGTGATCTCGTCGCGCGGGTCGCAGTGGATGTCGTAGTCGTACACGAAGTAGAGGTTCGTGCCGGTCTGGTAGCTGTGCGAGGAGTGCGCGCCGAGCATGGTCAGGTCGGCTGCGCGGGGGAATTCGCGACGCACGCGGTCCATCACCGATTCGTACAGCTCGACCACGCGCGACCAGTCCACCGACACCTCGGTGGTGTAGCCGAGGTGGGCTTTCTCGAGCATCTCGCGCTTCTCGCGGTCGATCTTGTCCTGACCCCAGTTGAGGTTGTCGAACCACGATTCGATCAGCGCGTCGTCGACGCGCTCGAGGGGCTTGCCCTCGGCCGCCTCGGCGATGGCCTCGGCGGTCGCGTCGGCGAGACGGCGGGGCCCCTCGGCGACCAGCACGACCACGCTCTTGCCCTCGTGGAAGTGGGCGAAGTGCTGCCGGGCGTCCTCGGGCGAGTACACGCGCGCGACCGAGGGGCGGTAGCCCTGCGTGACGAGTTCGCGCAGCAGCTCGATGCCCGCGCCGAAGTCCTCGGTGAGGAAACCGAAGAACCGGTTGTTCTCGGGCGTGTAGGGCCAGATCTTGACCGTCACCTCGGTCACGAACGCCATCGCGCCCTCGTTGCCGATGATGAGGTGGCGGATGTCGGGACCCGCCGCGCGACGCGGCACGTTCTTGATGCGCGCGACCGTGCCGTCGGCCAGCACGGCCTCGAGTCCCACGACCATGTCCTCGATCCCGCCGTAGAGGGTCGAGAACTGCCCGATCGAGCGCGTCGCGACCAGACCGCCGTACTGCGCGAGGGGCTTGGACTGCGGCGAGTGGCCGGTCGTGTACCCCTGCGCGCGCAGCTCGTCCTCGACGCGCTGCAACCCGGCGCCGCACTGGACGGTGACCATCATGTCGACGGGATCGATGTGCAGGATGCCGTCCATCCGCGATCCGTCGAGCACGATCGTGTCGGCGATCACCGTCTCGAGCCCTCCCTCGGTCGCCGTGCGACCGGTGCGCGGGACGATCGCGATCCGGTTCTCGTCCGCGAAGCGCAGCACGGCGGCGACCTCCTCGGTCGAGCGCGGGTACACGATGGCGGCGGGGAACGGCCCGTCGAAGATGCCGTGGACGGCGGAGTACTTCTTGAAGCGGTCGACGCTGGCTTCGCGCAGCTCGGCCTCACGGGTGTCGACGGCCTCGGCGCCGAGCAGGTCCGTGAGACGCGCGGCGATGTCGGAACGGGTCAGCGGGGAACGGGAATCGGCCATGTCGGTCTTCCTTGATCGAGGGGGTATCGGGTCAGCGCAGCAGGTAGCCGCCGTCGACGACGAGCGTGTGCCCGGTGACGTAGTCGCTGGCGCGGCTGGCGAGGAACACGACCGCGCCCATCAGATCGGCGGGGTCTCCCCACCGGCCCGCGGGGACGTGGTCGACGATGCGGGCGTTGGCCGCGGCATCCGATCGGGTCTTCTCGGTGAGGGCCGTGGCGAAGTACCCGGGCGCGACCGCGTTGACCTGGATGCCGTATCCGCCCAGTTCGTCGGCGTACGCCTTGGTGAACCCGACGATGCCGGCTTTGGACGCCGCGTACGCGGGCGACTGACGCCCGCCGAGGAACGAGAAGAGGGAGGCGATGTTGATGATCTTGCCGCGGCGATTCGGGATCATGACCTCGGCCGCGGCGCGGGCGAAGTCGAAGGCCGCGGTGAGGTTGACCGCGATCATCGGATCCCACTTCGCACGGTCGAAGGCGACGACGTCCTCGCTGAGCAGGTTGATACCGGCCGAGTTGACGAGCACGTCGAC
>NZ_CAJYPF010000042.1 GCF_913776565.1 uncultured Microbacterium sp.
TCAGGATGCCGGACGTCCAGTCGGGCGCGGTGCCCTGCTCGGCGAAGCCGAACGCCGCCGCGGCGGTGTCGGCGACGTCGTCGCAGTCGTACCCGTTCAGCGTCTTCGTCCACGACCAGGTCTCACCCGGCTGGAACAGGCGCGGGCCGTAGTCCTCGACCGTCCCGTCCGGCGCCTTGATCACGGCGGCGCCGTAGGCCGGGATCGCCGAGGTGTTCTGCGCCCACACCTTCACCACGATCCGTCCCGCCGTCGTGACGTCGAGAGTGACCTCGGTCTCTCCCGTGATGTCGGCCGCCCACGCCGCGGAACCCGCGCCGATCGCTGCCGTCAGCGCCAGGGCTGTCGCCCCCAGACCCGCTGTGATGGTCTTCTTCCTCATGTGCGGCTGTTCCCCCCTCATGCGTCCCACGCGACGTGGGTGGGGACGCCCAACACGTCCCCGAACCGCACGCTATCGACGCCGATGTCACCTCCCGTGTCGAAAACAGAAACAGGTTGTTTCGCCCTCGTCACCGCCCGCCGCTCCCCCGCAGGTTTCGTCGCGAACCTCGACGACCCCTGGCCGATCCCCACGGGGGAACAGCAACGGCGCCGCCGGCCCCGCTCACGAGGAGCGGGGACGACGGCGCCGTTGAACGGGCGGCGGGGTCAGGCGACGGTGAAGACGACCTCGACCTCGACGGGGCTGTCCAGGGGCAGCACGGGCACGCCGACCGCCGAGCGGGCGTGCGCGCCGGACTCGCCGAACACCTCGCCCAAGAACTCGCTCGCGCCGTTGATGACACCGGGCTGACCGGTGAATTCGGGAACGGATGCCACGAACCCGGTGAGCTTGAGCACACCGGTCAGGTTGTCGACACCGCCGACGAGGGCCGCCGCCGCCGCGATCGCGTTGAGCGCGCACTGGCGGGCGTAGGTCTTGGCATCCGCGGGGATGATGAGACCCTCGCCCTCGCCGACCTTGCCCGTGGCGGGGAGGCTCCCCGAGACCATCGGGAGCTGGCCGGAGGTGTAGACGAGGTCGCCGTGGCGCTTCGCGGGAATGTACGACGCGACCGGCGGGACGACCGCGGGCACCTCGACGCCGAGCGCGCTCAGACGCTCCGAAACGCTCACTGCTGCCCCTCGAACTGGCGCGCGGCCGCCTCGGCGGCACCCAGTCCGGCGTTGGCGCTGCCGCCGCCGACGGGGCGCTTGAAATAGGCGACGAGGCCGCCCTCGGGACCGGTCACCACCTGCACGAGCTCCCAGCCCTGCTTGCCCCAGTTGTTGAGGATCGCGGCGGTGTTGTGGATCAGCAGCGGCGTGGTGAGGTACTCCCACGTGGTCATGTCGGGCTCCCGGCGGTGACTCGGATGCGCGCAACGGGGGTGCGCGCGGGGACGGATACGTACGCGCGCGAGCGCACGCCTTCGAGGCATCGCCCAGCAACGTCGCTTAGCATCAAGCCTATGCCCGAGAACAAACGAACGGCTAGCGGTGCCCTTGGCGGCATCGTCGGCCTCGTCGGCCTGAGCGCGGTCGCCGGACTCCTGGTCACCGCCGCCGTGACGCCGGCCATCGCCGTCTCCGGTGCCGCTGCGTCCAGCGCCATCACGATCTTCGACAAGATGCCGAGCTACCTGCAGCCCGACGAGCTGATGCAGCCGACGACGCTCATGGCGGGCGACCGGGTGCTGGCGAAGTTCTACGACCAGAACCGTTCGCCCGTCACCTTCGACCAGGTCAACCCGGTGATGTACGACGCGATCCTGTCGTCGGAGGACCCGCGTTACTACCAGCACGGCGGCGTCGACCTCATCGGCACGACCCGCGCGCTGCTCAGCAACGCGCGCGGCAACGACACCCAGGGTGGCTCCTCGATCAGCCAGCAGTACGTCAAGAACGTTCTCGTGCAGCGCTGCGAGCGCGACGCGAAAGCCGTCGAGGCCACCGACACCACCCCCGGCAAGACGCGCGACGAGGCGCTGCAGGAGTGCGCCGAGCAGGCCGTTCAGTCGGTGGGAACCGCGGGCTACCAGCGCAAGCTGCAAGAGATGCGCTACGCGATCCAGCTCGAGAAGGAGTTCTCGAAGGACCAGATCCTGCTGGGCTACCTCAACATCGCGAACTTCGGCGGTACCACCTACGGCATCGACGCCGCGGCGCGGTACTACTTCAACACCCCCGCCGCCAATCTGACGGTGGGCCAGTCGGCCGTGCTCGCGGGCATGGTGCAGAACCCCAACCGGTTCCGGATCGACCGCCCCGGCGGGTCGATCTTCGATGACGACGGCACGGCCTACAACAAGGCGCCCGACGGCTCCATCGACGATGTGGATCAAAGCACGATCCAGGCGCTGTACACGCTGCGCGACAACGGTGAGATCACCCAGGAGCAGCTGGTCAACGCCGCCGACGGCTACAGCGAGACCAAGGGGCGCCAGCTCTACGTGCTCAGCCGCATGGAGGTCGACGGCAAGATCACGCACGAGCAGTACGTGGCCGCGGCCCTCGAGCCCATCACCCCGCAGATCACCCCGACCGACCAGGGCTGCGTGTCGTCGGCCGCGCCGTACTTCTGCCAGTACGTCGTCTCGACGATCCTGAACGACCCCGCCTTCGGCGCCGAGATCGACGACCGCGTGCGGGCACTGCGTCAGGACGGTCTGACCATCCAGACCACGCTGGACTGGCGTGTGCAGGATGCCGCGCAGAACTCGATGAACGAGAACGCGCCGCAGAGCTTCAACAACATGAAGTTCGGCTCGACCATCGTCAGCACCGAGTCCAAGACCGGTCGCATCCTCGCGATCGCGCAGAACACCAAATTCACGCAGGATCCGGGCCAGGCCGAGGCCGACCCCTCCTTCAACTCGGTGGTCTTCGCCGGCGACAGCACCAACGGCGGATCGATCGGCTTCAACGCCGGATCGACGTTCAAGCTCTTCACGCTGGTGGACTGGCTCGAGAAGGGGCACTCGCTCAACGAGACCCTGAACGGTCGAATGGGCCCCGTGCCGAACATGACCAACTCGTGCACCGGCAATTACGTCAATAAAGACAACGCGCGCATCAACAACTTCGCGAACAACCCGGGTTACGTCGGCACGCCGATGCAGTTCACGCGCGACTCGCTCAACACCGGCTACCTGCAGATGGCCGCCGAGCTCGACCTGTGCGACATCGCCAAGACGGCGAAGAAGCTCGGCGTCACCAAGGGCGACGGCAGCGACATCACGATGCAGTACGCCAACAACGTGATCGGCAGCGACAACGTCTCGCCGATCGCCATGGCCGGCGCTTACGCGACGGTGGCCAACGGCGGAACGCTGTGCCAGCCGAAGGTCATCGACAAGGTCACAGCGAGCGACGGATCCGAGCGGACCATCCCCGAGCGCACCTGCTCGACCGCTCTGACGCCCGAGATCTCGGCGACGGCCGCCTACGCCCTGCAGGGCGTCATGGCGAGCGGCGGAACCGGTCGCTCGGGCAACCCCTTCGACGGGACTCCCGTCATCGGCAAGACCGGTACGCACGAGGGCTGGCAGACGTGGATGATCGAGTCGTCCACCAACACCACCACCGCCGCGTGGGTCGGCAACTTCGAGGGATCCGAAGACCTCTTCGGCAAGTACTGGGGTGGACGCCAGCTGTCCGACATCCGATACGTGCTCGCCGCGGACACCCAGCGGGCGTCGGACGAGTTCTACGGAGGCGACCGCTTCCCCGACCCCGCGTCGAACCTGCTGCGCACGCAGCAGCGCGACCTGCCGAACGTCGTCGGTCAGAGCATCGACGCGGCCCGCTCGACGCTGCAGAACGCCGGCTTCCGTGTGAGCGTCGGCGACCCGATCGACTCGACGTCGGGTCCCGACACGGTCGCCGCGCAGAGCCCCGGCGCCGGGTCCGCCCCCGCCGGTTCGCTCATCACGCTGAGCCCGGGCAACGGCCAGGGCGGCACCGTGCCGAACGTGGTCGGCCAGACCGTCAACGCGGCCCGTGGCGCCCTGAATGCCGCCGGGTACACCAACCTGTCGCTGGGCCCGTGCGTGGCGGAGCCGAACGCTCCGGCCGAGGGTCAGGTGACGGCGACCGATCCGGCCGCCGGCTCGTCCGCCAACAAGAACAGCGCGATCGTCCTGTCGATCGTCGCCAAGGCCTGCGGATGACGCGTCATCCGCTCGCGACGGCCGCCCTCGCACCCCTCGGGGTCGCGGGGGCGGCCGCTGTCGGGGCCGCCGTCTGGGGCGTCGGCGTCGAGCGCTACCTGTTCACGGTCCGGTACCACGCCCTGCGCGTGCTGCCGAAGGGGGCCGATCCCCTGCGCGTCCTGCACGTGTCGGACGCCCACATGGCGCCGTGGCAGCACCGCAAGCAGGAGTGGATGGCCCGCCTCGCCGAACTGTCACCGGACCTCGTGGTCAACACGGGCGACAACCTCGGTCACCGCGACGGGTTGATCGGCATCCGCTCCGCCTTCTCGCCGCTGCGCGGCGTTCCGGGGCTGGTCGTGCACGGGTCGAACGACTACCAGGAGCCGTCGCCGCGCAACCCGCTGCGCTACTTCCTGGGCCCCTCGGGGCATCAGCCCGAGCACAAGCACCTCGACGTCGAGGCCCTCGACCGCTTCTTCACCGACGACCTCGGGTGGAGCATCCTCGACGACACCGCGGTCTCGTTCGAGGTGAAGGGGCTGCGCATCACCGCCTTCGGGGTGAACGACGCCCACCGCAATTGGGACCACCCCGAACTCCTCCCCCCGCTCCTCGAGAGAATGGATGCCGCCGACCTCACCCTCGGCGTCATGCACGCGCCGTACCGGCGCACCCTCGACACGTTCACCGACCTCGGCGCCGACGTGCTCATCGCGGGGCACACCCACGGCGGTCAGGTCCGCGTCCCGTTCAGCCGCGAGGCCCTCGTCTCGAACTGCGATCTGCCGCTCGACCAGGCCCGTGGACTCAGCGAGTGGACGCACGAGGGCCGCACGGTCCCGCTCAACGTGAGCGCCGGGCTCGGGCACTCGATCTACGCCCCCGTGCGCTTCGCGTGCCGTCCCGAGGCGACCCTGCTCACGCTGCTCCCGCGCTGACGCGTCCTCCCCAGCGGCCGAAGGCGTCGATCCGTTCACGGACCGGCGCCTTCGGTCGTTTCCCGGGCGACGCGCTGGCGGACGATCGAGTCTCCTCGACAGAAGGGACTCCCGCATGAACCACCCTCCCCCGCCCCGCCGACGTCTGCTGGCCGCGATCGCGGCGTTCGCCGTGCTTGTCGGCGGCGTCGCTCTCTCCCCCGCCGCGCACGCCGCCGACCGCGGCACCGGGTTCGGCACCTGGGCCGCTCTCTCGCGCACCGGCTGGCACGGCTCGATGAAGGTCGGCGAGGTGCACACCTACTGCATCCATCCCGGCCTGCCCGTGGCGGTCGGCCCCACCACCGATCACGGCACGTCGACCGCGGTCAATGGACTCAACGCGCAGCAGCTCGTCTCGATCAACCACCTGGTCACCACCTACGGCCAGACCGATGATCCGGTGCAGGCGGCCGGAGTCGGTTGGGCGGTCAAGGCGATCGCCGACCTCGACACCACGCTGCATTCGTGGGGCTATGCCGGCGACGACCTCGCCGGCGCGATCGATCACATCATGCGACGCGCCAGTCCGGAGAACAGCGCGGCCGTCCAGGAGCGCGCTCTGCGGTATCTCGCCGAGGCACGGGCGATCCCCGTTCCCCAGCCCGGAGGCACCCTCTCGCTCAGCACGCGACCGGACGATCCGACCCGCGGGGCGCTTTCGGTCGAGGTCGACGCGGCGGCGACGGGCAGCCTGCGCCTGGAGGGCGCCGTCTTCGCCGACAGCGGCAGCCCCGAGCGCCGCGATGTCAGCGGCGGCGGGGTGTTCGAGATCCTCGCGGCGCCGCCCGCGGCGGGAGAAGGGCGCCCCTACACCGTCCGCGCGACGGGGGACTTCGTCCTGCGATCGGCGGCCGTTCGGTACTTCTCCACACCCGGACAACAGGAGTCCGCCGGCCCGGGAGATCCGACCCGCTTCACGTTGTCCACGGTCGACGCCGAACCGCGACCCGTGCGCTTCTCGCCGCGCATCGTCACGTCCGCGGTGATCGACGACGGAGTATTCGTGGACGATGTCACGATCTCGGCCTCCGAGGGGGTCTGGCCCCGACACGGTGACGGGTCGTTCGTGGTGATCCGCGCGACGGCGGACGTGTACCGGACCGGCGCCTTCCCGGCGGAAGCTCCGGACGTCCCCGCAGGCCTGAAGCCCGTGGCGACCCTCGAGCTGCGCACGGATCCCCAGTCCGGCGCGGGGACGTACACGGTGACGTCCCCCGCCCTCCCCGGTCCCGGCGTGTACACGGCGGTGTGGCGGGTGGTGCGGGACGAGCAGGACGCAGCCGCGGTACCGCACCTGGCGCCAGGGTTTCGCTGGCAGGAACGCTTCGCTTCACCGGCGCAGACGCAGCAGCTCACCCCTCCGCCGCCCCGCGACATCCCGCCCTCTTCGCCGACTTCCGCGGCGGCGGCGTCCACACCCGCCCCGTTTCCCCCGCCGCCGACCGCGCCGGCCGCGCTGGCTGCCACCGGAGCGGACGCCGGCACCACCGCGTTCTCCGCGGGGATCGCCGCGGCGATGCTCATCGCCGGTCTGACCGCGCTGATCGTCGCCCGCAGACGCTCGCTGCGCCTCTGAGCGGACCAGGCCGGCCCGGGGCGGCGATCCCGCCGCCTCCGGGCCGATGGCGAGGCGGACACCGAGGCCGAATCGCTCCAGACGCGCCCGGACGTGCACACGGTTCGGAGCACAGCTTCGGACAGGGTAGACTTTTCAAGTTGCAACGGGGTGTGGCGCAGCTTGGTAGCGCGCGTCGTTCGGGACGACGAGGCCGCAGGTTCAAATCCTGTCACCCCGACCAGAGCAGCATCAGAAGGGCCCCTCATCTCGATGAGGGGCCCTTCTGCACGGACCGGTCAACCCGTCGACGCAGTCGCCCTCGTCTCTCGACGTCTCCCGGCGAGCATGCTCGCTCTCCCCCTCGCCCTCACCGGTCCGATCTCAACCGGACGTCGACCGGGATGCCGCGGGACGCGGCCCCAGCCCGACGGGAGACGAACCACGGCGGCATCGGGTGCGCCGCGGACGCGACGTTCACGCGCGTCGCGGGTGTCGCGGACTCCGCGGCCAGCCCGGTGCGTCTGACGACGTCCCCGGCCGGTGGCTGCGGCAATCGACCATATGGCCGCGCGTCGCTCCGGTCGACTCCGAGACGGACCGTCCGCACCCGACGTTCCGCGTGAGCCGACGGCCACGCACGCCGAAGACGGTGGGGCCGGATGCCGTCGGCATCCGATCCCACCGTCCTTTCGAAGCCGTCG
>NZ_CAJYPF010000043.1 GCF_913776565.1 uncultured Microbacterium sp.
GAGACCGCCTCGCACGGGCGCACCACGCTGTCGATCGCCCACCGGCTGTCGACCGTGATCGGCGCCGACCGTATCCACGTGGTGGATGCCGGTCGCATCGTCGAATCGGGAACGCACACCGAGCTGCTCGCCCAGGGCGGCCTGTACGCCAGCCTCGCGGCCGAACAGCTCGCCGCGTCGTTCGTACTCGCCGAGGAACAGCGCGACGAGGTGGGTCTCGCCCCCGCCGCCCTGCCCGCTCGTCGCGCGGACGAAGCACCGGCCTGACCTCGACAGCACGTGCGCCGCGCCCGCGTGCCACCGGGGTCCGTCGATCGACCCGCGTTCAGTCCGGCAGCGACTCCACGAACGCCTCCAGGGCGATGCGATAGGCCGGATCGGGGTGCGTCTCGGCGAGGGCGAGCAGGGGCGGCAGGTCGAGCGTGCGGATGAGCGCGCCGCGCGAGGCGACCGCGGCATCCGCTCCCGCCGCGCGCAGCAGGGCGATCCCTTCGCCCAGAGCCTCGAGATAGTCGCGGAGCACGTCGATCTCGGCCAGTCGCTGGGTGATCGAGCCGCCGTCGCGGCGCTGCCGCCATTCGACGAGCACGTCGGGGATCACGTCGAAACCCGGGGCGAGGGTGTACATGCGCTGCGCGAGCACCTGGTCCTCGTAGTAGCGGCCCTCGGGAAAACGCAGCGCGTTCTCGTGCCAGAAGTCCGTGCGGCTCATCTTGGACCAGGCGACGATGTTGCCGGATGCCGCGGGGTGCGCGGCCAGAGTCGTCGCCTCGCGGGCGGGGTCGGTGGCGGCGGCGACCCACGGCTGCACGTCCGCGGCGGTGTAGCCGGGGCCGTCGGCATCCGGTCGCAGTCTCACGTACGCGCCGACGACGAAGGCGCTGCCGGTGCGGTCCAGCGTGTCGGCCAGGCGCGAGAGCGCGTCGGGACGCAGCACGTCGTCGGCGTCGAGGAACGCGGTGTAGGGCGTGTCGACGAGGTCGAGGCCGGTGTTGCGTGCGGCGCCGAGGCCGCGCTGGGTCTCGTGCCGCACGAGACGGAAGCGCGGGTCGTCCGCCTCGGCGTCGGCGAAGAGGCGGGTGGTGTCGTCGGTGGAGGCGTCGTCGACGAGGATGGCCTTCCAGTGCCGGTGCGTCTGCCGCCGCAGCGACTCCAGCGCCTCGTCGGCGTACGCCGCGACGTCGAACCCGGGGACGATGACGGTGACGTCGGTGGTGCTCACCCGCGCGATCCTACGGCGGTGACGGCGTCGACCACGGCATCTGCCACGGGATCGAGGGATGCCGTCAGCGTCCGCGGCAGCGTGAACCGCACCGCTGTGCGGGCCTCGTCGTGGTCCACGCCCACCGCGAGCAGCACGTGCGAGGCCTCGTCGCTGCCCGCCGCGCACGCCGACCCGCTCGAGGACACGACGCCGCGACGCTCGAGCTCGAGCAGGACGGTCTCGCCGTTCGTGCCGGGGAAGACGAAGCTCGCCGTGCCGGGGAGGCGGTGCGAGGGATGGCCGGTGAGCCGGGCGCCGGGCACCCGTGCGAGGACGCGCGCGACGAACGCCGCCGACAGGGCGCGGACGCGCGCGGCGGCCTCGGCGCGCTCGACCTCGGCGAGGGTGAGTGCCGTGGCGATCGCGACGGCCCCGGCCACGTCGGGCGTGCCCGAACGGCGCCCTCGCTCCTGGCCGCCGCCGTGCAGGAGCGGCTCGAACGCGAGGCGACCCCGCACGGCGAGGATGCCGGTGCCTTTGGGCGCGCCGACCTTGTGTCCGGCCACGGTGACGGCATCCGCCCCCGTCCCCGACAGGGGCAGCCACCCGGCGGCCTGGACCGCATCGAGATGCAGGGGCACGCCCCGGGCGTGGGCGACGGCGGCGAGGGCGGCGGCATCCTGGATCGTGCCGATCTCGTTGTTGGCGTAGCCGATCGAGACGAGCGCGGTGTCGTCGCGCAGGGTGTCGGCGAGGGCGTCCGGCGTCAGGGTGCCGGTCGCGTCGACGGGCGCGTGCGTCACGTCGACCTCGTGCAACCGCCGCAGGTAGTCGGCCGAGGCGAGGACGGACTCGTGCTCGATCGCGGTCGTGACGAGGTGGCGTCGGGGTCCGCCGAGCACGATCCCTTTGATCGCGGCGTTGTTGGACTCGGTGCCGCCCGAGGTGAACACGACGTCCCCGGGGCGCATGCCGAGCACGGCGGCGACGCGCGCGCGGGCGTCGTCGAGGGCGGATGCCGCGGCCTCGCCGACTTCGTGATGGCTCGACGGGTTGCCGAAGACGCGCGTGAGGTAGGGCGCCATCGCCTCGAGCACCTCGGGGCGCACGGGGGTGGTCGCGGCGGTGTCGAGGTACAGGCTCACGCCGTCTCGATGCGGATGTCGAGCCCGAGGTCGAGCGACGAGACGGAGTGGGTCAGGGCGCCGACCGAGATGACGTCGACGCCGGTCTCGGCGATCGCGCGGACCGTGTCGAGGGTGACGCCGCCCGAGGCCTCGACCTGCGCGGCGCCGGCGATGCGGGCGACGCCCGTGCGCAGGTCGTCGATCGAGAAGTTGTCGAGCATGATCGTGCCCACCCCCGCCGCGAGCACGGCGTCGATCTGCTCGAGACGGTCGACCTCGACCTCGACGTGCGTCGTGTGCGGCAGGCGGGCGATCGCGCTTTCGAGCGCCTGCGTGACCGAGAGGCCGTTCTGGGTGAGGACGGCGAGGTGGTTGTCCTTGGCCATCACGGCATCCGACAGCGAGAACCGGTGGTTGTGTCCGCCGCCGTCGCGCACGGCCTGTCGCTCGATCGCGCGCAGACCGGGGGTGGTCTTGCGCGTGTCGACGATGCGCGCTCCGGTGTGTGCGACCTCGGCGACGTAGCGGCTGGTGAGGGTCGCGATGCCCGACATGCGCTGGACGAAGTTGAGGCCGATCCGTTCGGCGGTCAGGACCGCGCGGGCGGGCCCGGTGACGACGGCGAGGACGTCGCCGGGTGAGAAGCGCTGTCCGTCGGGGACCCGCTGGTCGACGACGATCGACGGGTCGGTGAGGATGAAGGCGGCGGCGAAGACGGCCGCCCCGCTGAAGACGCCCTCGACACGCGCGACGAGTTCGGCGCGGGCGGTCGCGTCTTCGGGAATGAGCGTCTCGCTCGTCAGGTCGCCCCAGGGGGCGTCTTCTTCGAGGGCGGCGGTGACGACGCGGT
>NZ_CAJYPF010000044.1 GCF_913776565.1 uncultured Microbacterium sp.
GACCTCGCCGCCGCCTACGACCGCGCCGAGGCCGACGGGGCCCGCGCCGTGCTGCTGCGCGGAGAGGGCCCGTCGTTCTGCGCCGGTCGCGACATCTCGGGCGTCGACCCGGCGACCGACGACGTCGTGGGCTACCTCGACGACACGCTTACGCCCCTGATGCGCCGGATCGCCGGGTTTCCCGCGCCGACGTTCGCGGCCGCGCACGGGGCGTGCCTCGGGGTCGGGCTGGGCCTGCTGATCGCGACCGACGTGGTGTACGTCGCCGACACCGCGAAGATCGGTTCGCCGTTCGCGGCGCTGGGGGCGACCCTCGACTCGGGCGGCCACGCCCTGTTCGCCGAACGGCTCGGCACCCACGCGACGCTCGACCTCGTCTACACCGGACGGTTGATGTCGGGTGAGGAGGCGGTGCGGGCGGGCCTGTTCTCGCGCGTCCTCCCCGCCGACGAGGTGACGGATGCCACGACCCTGGCCGCGCGGCGCACCGCGGCGGGCCCGACGGCGGCGTTCCGCGCGAGCAAGCGCATCGTGACGGCGATCCGCGACGAGCGGCTGGGGCTGTGGGAGGCGATGGCGCTCGAGAACCGCGCCCAGGCGGCGCTGGCGGCCACCGAGGACTATCGCGAGGGCTTCGCCGCGTTCCAGGCGAAGCGCGCGCCGTCGTTCGCGGGGCGCTGAGCGCGCGCGCCACGGGCCGCGGTCGTGCGCGGAGCGGCTGTCGGCGGCGTCGGTCATCCTGATTGAATCGGGGGATGCCGAGCATCGACGACGAACTCGCGGCCCTGCGACGCCGGGCGTACGCCCCGGGCGGTGACATCGCCGCCGATCCCGCGGCGATGGCCCGCCTGGCCGAGCTCGAGGGGTGGGCGGCGTCCGGGGCGGCCCCGAACACGCGTGCCGTCGCAGCGGTACCCGACGCGCCGGCATCGGACGGCGGCGGCTGCGACGCCGACCAAGAACCCGGGGATCCGTTCGGTCCGACAGACTCCGACGACTCCGCCGAGCCGTTCCGGCATCCCCGATCCCGATTCCGGATGCCGCGGCCGCGCCGGTCGACGATGGTCCTGCTGACCGCCGCGGCGCTGGTGGTCGGCTGCGCGATCACGGCCCTCGTCGTCGTGCAGCGCGTGCAGACGGATCCGCTCCAGGTCGGAGCGACGCAGATCGCCCGGCTCGCGGCGGATCCGGGCTTCCCGGTGCCGAGTTCGTTCGCACGAGGGGTGTCCGGGGAGGTCACCGCGTACGAGGAGTTCCGTGGGTTCCGGGTCGCCTCGTATCCGGCGTTCGAGCAGGGGGAAGGGGCGTCGCGGTGCATGACCGTGTGGCAACCCGCTCTGCTGCAGCAGCTCGGCGACGGGATCTCGTACGACGGCCGGTACCTGCTCTTCGCGTGTGGAGCGGGAGTCTTCCCCGCGAGCGCGACGCTGCTGCTCGGCGCGGACGCGCCCGAGACGCGCAACACCGACCTTCCGGCCGGAACCGCCCTGCAGTTCGTCTACGACGCCGCCTCGGACGAGGTGGTGGTATTCGAGGGCTGAGCCTTCGGCATCCGTCCCGTCTTCCCCCGTGCGGCGCGCGAGACTGCACGCTGCTGACAACTCCGCGTCATGATGTCGCCGACTCGTCAGCCACGTACGGTCTCGCGGGCGGGAAGGGGCCCGCGCACGACGACGCCCCGGCGCGAACCGGGGCGTCGTCGACGAGCGGGTCTCAGGCCGCGGTGGTCACCGCGAACTGCACGGAGCCCTGCTCGGGGTCGATCTGCGCGTCGAGCACGCGATCGTCGAGCACGGCGGCGGCGTCGTCGTCGAGGAAGACACGCGCACCGGCGTTCTCGACGACGGTGTCGGACGGCTCGGGGGCCTCGACGACCGAGAGCGCGAACTGCGACTCGGGCGATCCGGCGCCCTGGATGCGCACCCCGCCCTGCGGGGCGTCGGGGATCTGCGCGGTGATGGTCTTGACGGCGGTCGTGGCCTCTTCGGTGAGCGTCAGCATGGGTGACTCTCCTTCTCTGATCGACGACAGGAGTCAGCCACGATGCCGAGAATCGGCGCCGCCCTCAAGCCCGGACGGCCATTGCCAGGGCTTTCCCACCGCTCGCTCAGGGGTCAGGGCAGCAGCCCGGCGCGCCGCGCCCGGGTCACCGCCGCGTGCCGCGTCGAGGCGTCCAGCTTCGACATCGCCGAGGCCAGGTACGACTTCACGGTGGTCTCGCGCAGTCCCAGGGATGCCGCGATCTCGCCGTTCGTCGACCCCACGGCCGCGCAGGCCAGCACGTCGATCTCGCGCCGCGACAGGTGGATGTCGGTGTCGGCCGGCCCGGTCGGGGCGTCGCCGGTGAGGGCGGCCAGTCGACCCTCGATGTCTTCGAGACGACGGCGCAGATCGTCGTCGCCGACGGTCGCCGCAATGCCCCGCAGTTGCGCGTAGCTCTCGCGGATCTCCTCTCGCGCGCCGGCGCTCATCCCGCCCTCGGGGGCGGGGGACCGGGCGAGTCGTCGCTCCACCTCCGCGCGCACGCGCAGCTCCGTGCCAAGCTCTCCGGCGATGTCGAACGCGGGGCGTGCCTCGACCTCGCCGACCGGGGCCTGCGCCCACGAGCCGCAGTAGAGCACGCCGCGCGCAGCGCCGCTCACGAGCACCGGCACCGCGAACAGCGTCGCGATCCCCTCGCCGAGGATCGCGCGGTCGTAGTCGTGGGTGATCGTGCGGGAGGTGCGGTAGTCCAGGGTCATGCGGGGTCGGCGCTCGACCAGGGCACGCCCCCCGAGACCGCGGGTGGCGTGGACGACCAGGCCGTCGATGCTGCGGGTGCGGGCACCCACGATCGTGGTCACGTGGACGGCGCCGTCGTGCTCGAGACCACCGAAGGCGACGGGGAAGTGCGTGCGTCGGGCGAGTTCGGACACGGCGTGCGACACGAGGGTCGCATCGTCTCGAAGAGCGGAGGGTGCGGACACGCACTACCTACTTCCGGGGGTGACGGCGTCGTCGCCGCGTTTCGTAGCGTCGACCCTACCACCGGGGAAGCAACGGCCGACCCGGACTTTTTCCCCCGATCGGCGCAGTGCTGTGCCGTACTCATGAGGCAAGGAGGCCACATGACGGATCGTCGGATCGACGACGCGCACACGAGCGGCGTCGACTACATCGCGGTCGAGGAGTCCGCCCCGTTCCGGGAGTTGAAGCGGCGTCAACGCAGCTTCGTCTTCCCGCTCGCGGTGGCGTTCCTCGTCTGGTACTTCGTCTACGTTCTGCTGTCGTCCTTCGCGCCCGGGTTCATGGCCCAGCCCGTGTCGGGCGCGATCACCGTCGGCCTGCTGTTCGGCCTGGGGCAGTTCGTCACCACGTTCGCCATCACGATGGGCTACGTCGCGTACGCGAATCGTCGCCTCGACCCGGGCGCGGAGCAGCTGCGCGACGAGCTCGAGCGTGCTGAGGGAGGTCGCTCGTGAACGACGTGCTCGCGTCCATCGACGCGGCCGTGCAGACGGTCGAGAACAACCCGGTGCTGAACATCTCGATCTTCGGCGCCTTCGTCGCGGTGACGCTGTTCATCGTCATCCGGGCCAGCCGCAACAGCAAGACCGCCGCGGACTACTACGCCGCGGGTCGCTCGTTCACCGGTCCGCAGAACGGTTTCGCGATCGCCGGCGACTACCTGTCGGCGGCGTCGTTCCTGGGGATCGTCGGAGCGATCGCCATCAACGGCTACGACGGCTTCCTGTACTCGATCGGGTTCCTGGTGGCGTGGCTCGTGGCCCTGCTGCTGGTCGCCGAGCTGATGCGCAACACCGGCAAGTTCACGATGGCCGACGTGCTGTCGTTCCGCCTCAAGGAGCGCCCGGTGCGCATGGCGGCGGCGATCACCACGCTCGCGGTGTGCTTCTTTTACCTGCTGGCGCAGATGGCCGGCGCCGGCGGTCTCGTATCGCTGCTGCTGGGCATCACCGAGCGCGTGGGGCAGTCCGTCGTCGTCGCCGTCGTTGGCGTCCTGATGATCGTCTACGTGCTCATCGGCGGCATGAAGGGCACCACCTGGGTGCAGATCGTCAAGGCGTTCCTGCTCATCGGCGGTGCCGTGGTCATGACCGTCTGGGTGCTGGCGATCAACGGGTTCAGCCTGAACACGCTGCTCGAGAGCGCGGTGGCGGCCTCTCCGAAGGGGGATGCCGTTCTCGCCCCGGGTCTGCAGTACGGCAAGAACCCGTGGGACTTCATCTCGCTGGCCCTGGCCCTCGTGCTGGGCACCGCCGGCCTGCCCCACGTGCTGATGCGCTTCTACACGGTGCCCACCGCGAAAGAGGCCCGTCGGTCGGTGGTGTGGGCGATCTGGCTGATCGGCCTGTTCTACATCCTCACCCTCGTCCTGGGCTACGGCGCGGGAGCGCTGGTCGGCTCCGAGGCGATCCTCGCGGCGCCGGGCGGCGTCAATGCCGCAGCCCCCCTGCTCGCCTTCGCCCTCGGCGGCCCGCTGCTGCTCGGGTTCATCTCGGCGGTGGCGTTCGCGACGATCCTCGCGGTGGTCGCGGGTCTGACGATCACGGCGGCGGCGTCGTTCGCGCACGACATCTACGCCAACGTGGTGAAGAAGGGCGACGTGCCGCCGGACGGCGAGGTCAAGGTGGCCCGTCGCACGGTGATCGTGATCGGCGTTCTCGCGATCCTCGGCGGCATCGGCGTGCAGGGTCAGAACGTGGCCTTCCTCGTGGCGCTGGCCTTCGCGGTCGCCGCCTCGGCGAACCTGCCGACGATCCTGTTCTCGCTGTTCTGGCGCCGGTTCACCACGCGCGGCGCGGTGTGGAGCATGTACGGCGGCCTGGGCTCGGCCCTGGTGCTGATCTTCCTCTCGCCGGTGTTCTGGGGCACGCCCACCAGCGTCTTCGTGAATACGGGGGTGGCGATCTGGCCCCTGAACAACCCGGGCATCGTGTCCATCCCGCTCGGCTTCTTCTTGGGCTGGTTGGGATCGGTGACCTCGCGCACCGCCGAGGACCGCCGCAAGGCCGCCGAGATGGACGTGCGCTCGCTCACCGGTTTCGGCGCCGAGAAAGCGTCATCCCACTGACGGTCACACCACGAGACAGGGAGCGCCCGGTCACCGCGTCACGCGGGGCCGGGCGTTCTCGTCGTTCAGCCCGCCGCCCGCAGGCCCCCGGCCGCTCCCTCGAGATCGAGCAGGTGCCGCTTGACCTCGGGATGGCCGCCGTACTCTCCGATCGAGCCGTCGGCGCGCACCACCCGGTGCACCGGCACCACGATCGAGAAGGGGCTCGAGGCGCACGCGGTGCCGACCGCGCGGGCCGCGCCGGGTGCCCCCGCGGCTTACGGCGAGGTCGCCGTCATGGCGGGGGCACCCGGCGCGGCCCGCGCGGTCGGCACCGCGTGCGCCTCGAGCCCCTTCTCGATCGTGGTGCCGGTGCACCGGGTGGTGCGCGCCGACGG
>NZ_CAJYPF010000045.1 GCF_913776565.1 uncultured Microbacterium sp.
AAGCCGACGTAGGGTCGCTGAAGATCCTTAGCAAGGCGAACGAATAAGCGGGGATCTCGAAGGCGAGAGGACCACCATGATGCAGACCATCGACACGTTCCGGACGGGCTGCCGCACGTCATGACGCTGTACGTTCTGCGACGGTTCCTGAACTACGCCGTCCTGAGCCTGCTGGCGACGTGCCTCGCGTACGTGCTCGGCAGCGCTCTGCTGCGTCCCCAGGACCGCTTCTACGGCATGAACCCGCGTCCACCGGAGGACTCGATCATCGCGAGCCTGAACAACCTCGGCGCGAACCCCGACGTGCCGATCATCGTGCGCCTGTGGAACTGGCTCGTGAACCTGTTCACGAAGTTCTCGCTGGGCTCGACCATCGGCGGCCAGGACGTCGTCACCGAGATCGCCGCCCGCGCCGGAACCAGCCTGCGCCTGCTGCTCATCGGGTCGCTCATCGGCGCGGTGGTGGGCGTGCTCATCGGCGTGTGGGGCGCGGTGCGCCAGTACCGCGCGAGCGACCAGGTCACCACCTACGCTTCGTACCTGGTCTTCGCGACGCCGACGTTCGTCATCGGCGTGCTGCTGATGATCGCGGCGACCGGCTTCAACAACGCCGTGGGAAACCAGGTGATCCGCTTCACGGGCGAGTACACGGCCGGGATCGAGGGGTTCTGGCCGACGATCGCCGACCGCGCGGTCCACCTGCTGCTTCCGACCCTCGCGCTCGTGCTGATCAGCGCCGCCTCGTACTCGCGCTACCAGCGCAGCATGATGCTCGACGTGCTCGGTGCGGACTACATCCGCACGGCCCGCGCCAAGGGCCTGCCGCGCACCCAGGCGCTGTTCCGCCACGGCGTGCGCATCGCCCTGATCCCGATGTCGACCTTCTTCGCGTACAGCTTCGGCACCCTGATCGCCGGTTCGACGATGCTCGAGATCGTCTTCTCGTGGCGCGGAATGGGCCAGTTCCAGCTGAACGCGGTGACCCAGCAGGACATCAACGCGGTGGCGGGCTCGACGCTCTTCGTCGCGGTGCTCGTGCTGCTGTCGTCGACCCTGTCCGAAGTGCTGTACGCAGCCCTCGACCCGAGAGTGAGGAGCTGACATGACCATGCAGGAAGAAGCCCTCGACGGCACGCTCGTCGCGACCAGCCCGGTGACCCGCGAGCGCAAGCCGCTGTCACGCGGAGCCCTCGTCCGCGCGCGTCTGCGCAAGATGCCCCGGTTCTGGGTGGGCGCGAGCATCCTCGTCTTCATCGTGCTCTGGGCCTTCATCGGGCCGCTCCTCTACCCCTACGACGCCAGCCAGCGCGACTTCCTCAACGTGGGGCTCGGTCCGACCCAGCTGCACTGGTTCGGCACCAACGGCATCGGCCAGGACATCTACGCTCAGACCCTCGTGGGTCTGCAGAAGTCCCTCATCATCGGCGCCCTCGCGGGCATCGGCGCGACCCTCATCGCCGCAGCGGTCGGCTCGGTCGCCGGGTATCTCGGCGGGAAGATCGACGCCGTCATCGGCTGGATCATCCACCTGCTGCTGGTGATCCCGTCGTTCTTCATCCTCGTGCTGCTGAGCCCGCTGACGCGCGGTCTGTCGTGGCTGGCGCTGACGTTCTTCCTCGCCGCGTTCAGCTGGATGATCCTGGCCCAGGTCGTGCGCAACCAGACCCGGTCGCTGCGCAACCGCGACTTCGTCCGCGCGGCCCGCTACATGGGCATGCCCACGCGGCAGATCCTCGGGCGTCACATCATCCCCAACATCGCCTCGCTGCTCATCATCGACGCGACCCTCGGGATCGTCGCGGCCATCATGGCCGAGACCTCGCTGAGCTACTTCGGCTTCGGCGTGCAGCCGCCGGACGTCTCGCTCGGCACGCTGCTGGCCGCCGGTACCTCGGCCGCCGTCACCCGCCCGTGGCTGTTCGTGTACCCGGCCGGCGTGCTGATCGTGCTGCTCCTGGCCATCAGCCTCATCGGCGACGCCCTGCGCGACGCCATCGACCCCACCTCGGGAGCGAACCGTGACTGACACCCGTTCCGCCACCATGCTGTCCTCGACCGGACGCGCGCCCCTGCTGTCGGTGCGCGACCTCAGCGTCACCTTCCCGCAGCGCGAGGGGAACGCCGTCCGGGCGGTTCGCGGCATCTCGTACGACGTGCACGAGGGCGAGTTCCTCGGCATCGTGGGGGAGTCCGGCTCGGGTAAGAGCGTGTCCTCGCTCGCCGTCATGGGGCTGCTGCCCTCGAACGCCCGCGTCGAGGGCGACATCGTCTACGACGGCCGTTCGCTGCTGACGATGAACGACGCCCAGCTGTCGAAGATCCGCGGCGCGGAGCTGGCGATGGTCTTCCAGGATCCGCTGTCGGCGCTGACCCCGGTGTACACCGTGGGCGAGCAGATCTCCGAGGGCCTGCGCCTGCACGACCGCGCCCTGTCCGCTCAGGCCGCGCACGCCCGCAGCGTCGAGCTGCTCAAGCTCGTCGGCATCCCGGATGCCGAGCGCCGGGCCCGCGCGTACCCGCACGAGTTCTCGGGCGGAATGCGTCAGCGCGCGATGATCGCTATGGCGATCGCCAACGACCCGCGCGTCATCATCGCCGACGAGCCGACGACCGCGCTCGACGTCACGATCCAGGCGCAGATCCTCGAGGTGCTGCAGAAGGCGCGCGAGGTCACGGGGGCCGCTGTCGTGCTCATCACCCACGACCTCGGCGTCGTCGCCGGCCACGCCGACCGCGTCGCCGTGATGTACGCCGGCAAGCTGGTCGAGCGCGGCTCCGTCGATGAGATCTTCCACGATCCGCACATGCCGTACACCGTGGGGCTGCTGCGATCGGTTCCGAACATGCAGACCGCGGGTTCGCACCGACTCGTCCCCCTCGAGGGGCGTCCGCCGTCCCTGGCGAACCTGCCGAAGGGCTGCCCCTTCGCGGCGCGCTGCCCGATCGCCGTCGACGCCTGCCACGACGTCGAGCCCGAACTGGTGGTGCACGGCACGGACCCCGATCATGTCTCGGCCTGCATCCGCGCCGACGAGATCGCCTCGGGCTCCCTGGCCCGACCCGACATCTTCCCGCGCCCCGAGGCGCTGGGCGAGATCCCTCCGCTGCGCCCGGACGTCACGCCCGCCGTCGCGGTGAAGGACCTCGTCAAGCACTTCCCGCTCATGAAGGGCGCGGTGTTCCCGCGACGCATCGGCACGGTGCGCGCGGTCGACGGCATCTCGTTCTCGATCCAGCCCGGACGCACCATGGGCCTGGTGGGGGAGTCGGGGTGCGGCAAGACCACGACGATCCTCGAGATCATGGAGATGGTCGCGCCGCAGAGCGGCAGCATCCACATCAACGGCACCGACGTGGCCACCGTCAGCCGCAAGGACAAGGCGACGCTGCGCAAGGGCATCCAGATCGTCTTCCAGGACCCGATGGGCGCGATCGACCCGCGCCTGCCGGTCGGCGAGGTCATCACCGAGCCGCTGCTGGTCCAGGGCGTCCCGCGCGCGGAGCGCGATCGCAAGATGACCGAATTGCTCGAGCTCGTCGGGCTCGACCCGAACATGTCGGACCGCTACCCGCACGAGTTCTCGGGCGGCCAGCGTCAGCGCATCGGCATCGCCCGCGCCCTGGCGACCGACCCCGCGGTGGTCGTGCTCGACGAGCCCGTGTCGGCGCTGGACGTGTCGATCCAGGCGGGCGTCATCAACCTGCTCGAAGACCTCAAGGAGCGACTCGGTCTGTCGTTCCTCTTCGTCGCGCACGACCTCGCCGTCGTGCGCCAGATCGCCGACGACGTCGCGGTCATGTACCTCGGGCGCATCGTCGAGCAGGGCCCGGTCGACGCGGTGTTCGACGACCCGCGGCATCCGTACACCAAGGCCCTGATCTCGGCGGCGCCCATCCCCGATCCGCGCATCGAGCGGCAGCGCACCCGCATCCTGCTGGACGGCGACCTGCCGAGCCCCACGCAGGAGATCTCGGGATGCCGCTTCCGCACGCGCTGCCCGCTGTACCGCCTGCTGCCCGACGCCGACCGGCGCCGGTGCGACTCCGACGACCCCGGTCTGCGCTCGTCGGCGCACTCCGAGGTGGCGTGCCACTACGCCGAACGGTCCGACCTCGTCCTCGAGACGGCGGCGGCCGGTTCCCCCCGAACGTCTTCGACCGACGGCACCACGTCGTCGAAGGCCCTCCCTGATCACCAACGAGAGGATTGATCACATGCAGATCCGCAAAGCGAAGGGGCTCGGCGCGCTCGCGCTGCTGAGCGCCGCCGCCCTGGCGATCGCCGGGTGCGCGCCCGGCAACACCGCGGCGCCGTCGGCCAACCCCGACGACCAGAACGCGCTGCCCTCGACCGCGTGGGTGCGCGCCGACGCCTCGAGCGTGCAGGACGGCGGTTCGCTGACGCTCGCCGTGGACTCGCTCCCGGTGAACTGGAACATCTACCACATCGACGGAAACGAGCGGAACACCAACGACATCGTCTCGACGATGCTCGGCGGCCCCATCCGCATCGACGAGTCCGGCGAGCCCGTGGTCGACCCGAACTACGCCGAGTCGGCCGAGCTGACGAGCGAGGACCCGCAGGTCGTCGAGGTCAAGCTGAACCCGGATGCCGTCTGGGAGGACGGAACGCCCATCACCGTCGCCGACTATCAGGCGACGTGGAAGGCGAACAACGGCACGAACCCCGACTACGTCCCCGTCTCCACGACCGGGTGGGACCAGGTCGCCTCGGTCGAGCAGGGCGAGAACGAGTACGACGTCAAGATCACCTTCTCGTCGGTCTTCGCCGACTGGCAGTCGCTGCTCGGCGGCCCGCTCAAGGCGAGCGTCGGCAACGACCCCACCGCCTTCAACACCGGCTACACCACGCAGGCGATGCCCTCGGCCGGCCCGTTCAAGGTGCGCTCGATCGATTCGACCGCCGGCGTCGTCACGCTGGAGCGCAACCCCAACTGGTGGGGCGAGACGCCCAAGCTCGAGACCATCGTCTACCGCGCGGTGAGCCAGGATCAGCAGGGCTCCTCGTTCAGCAACGGTGAGATCGACGCCGTCGAGATCTCGGCCAACGCCGACCTCTACCAGACCGCCCAGGGCGTGCAGGGTGCGCAGATCCAGGCGTCGAACGGTCTGACCTGGACGCACATCACGATGCGCGCCTCGGACGGCCCGCTGGCCGACGTCAACGTCCGCAAGGCCGTGGCATCCATCGTCAACCGCGAGCAGATCGCGAACACGGCGAACTCGCCCGTCGGCGTGCCCGCGATCACGCAGGGCAGCTACATCTTCATGCCCGGACAGGACGGCTACACCGACGGTGCCCTGCCCTACGACACCGACGCGGGCGCGAAGTACCTCGAGGACGCCGGCTACACGAAGGACGGCGACTCCTGGGTCAAGGACGGCACCCCGCTGAAGTTCTCGGTGACGGTCCCCGCCGACACCGCGACCAACATCCAGCGCGCCGAGCAGATCCAGGCCGACCTCGGCGAGTTCGGCATCCCCGTCGAGCTCGTCTCGGTCCCCGTGGGCGGCTACTTCAGCGACTACATCATCCCCGGCGACTTCGAGATGGTGACCTTCTCGTGGGTCGGCACCGCCTACCCGATCTCGTCGACCCGTTCGCTGTTCACCCCCGTGGACTCGGAGCAGAACTTCACCGGCATCGCCGATGAGCGTCTGGACGGTCTGTGGGAGCAGGCGAACAACGAGCTCGACCCCGACGCGCGTCTCGAGACCGCGAAGGAGATCGACAAGGTGCTGTGGGAGTCGCTGCCGATCATCCCGATCGCCCCGCTGCCCAACGTCTGGGCCGTCAAGCAGGGTCTCGTGAACTGGGGCGCCACCCAGTTCGAGACCGTCGACTGGACGATCGTCGGCTTCCAGAACAGCTGAGTCCGGCAGTCAGCGAGGGGGCGGGGTCCTGCGGGATCCCGCCCCTTTTCGTGCGCCGTCTCCGTTCCTGAACGCGCGCTGCCGGGAGTGTCGCGGGCGCCCGGTAGACTGGGGTGGCCCGATTCCGGGCGCAACCCCTAAATTTCCTGGAGACCCTCCATGGCGCACGCCCTTCGTCCTGACCTCCGCAACGTCGCGATCGTCGCGCACGTCGACCACGGCAAGACGACCCTCGTCGACGCCATGCTCCGCCAGACCGGCTCGTTCGGCGACCACGCGCACGTCGAAGAGCGGGCGATGGACTCGAACGACCTCGAGCGCGAGAAGGGCATCACGATCCTCGCCAAGAACACGGCGATCACCTACAACGGCCTCCACACCGAGGTCCCGGTGACGATCAACGTCATCGACACCCCCGGTCACGCCGACTTCGGTGGAGAGGTCGAGCGCGGCCTGTCCATGGTCGACGGTGTCGTGCTGCTGGTCGACGCGTCCGAGGGTCCCCTGCCCCAGACGCGCTTCGTGCTGCGCAAGGCCCTCGAGGCCAAGCTCCCCGTCATCCTGCTGGTCAACAAGACCGACCGCCCCGACGCGCGCATCGCCGAGGTCGAAGAAGAGGCGCACGACCTGCTGCTGGGCCTGGCGTCCGACCTCGTCGACGACGTGCCCGACCTCGACGTCGACGCGCTGCTCGACGTCCCGGTGGTCTACGCCTCGGGTCGTGCGGGCGCGGCATCCCTGAACCGACCCGACAACGGCGCGCTGCCCGACAACGACGACCTCGAGCCGCTGTTCGCCGCGATCCTCGAGCACGTTCCGGCCCCGGCCTACGACGACGAGGCGCCGCTGCAGGCCTGGGTCACCAACCTCGACTCCTCGCCGTTCCTCGGTCGGCTCGCGCTGCTGCGCGTGTTCAACGGCACGCTCAAGAAGGGCCAGACCGTGGCCTGGGTGCGCGCCGACGGCACCACCAGCAACGCCCGCGTCACCGAACTCCTCAAGACCCGCGCCCTCGAGCGCTACCCCGCCGAGGACGCCGGTCCTGGCGACATCGTCGCCATCGCCGGGTTCCCCGACATCACCATCGGCGAGACCATCGCCGACCCCGAGGACGTGCGTCCGCTGCCGGCCATCACGGTCGACGACCCCGCCATCTCGATGACGATCGGCACGAACACCTCGCCCCTCATGGGCAAGGTCAAGGGCCACAAGCTCACCGCTCGCATGGTCAAGGACCGCCTCGACCGCGAGCTCATCGGCAACGTCTCGCTCAAGGTCGTCGACATCGGACGCCCCGACGCGTGGGAGGTCCAGGGTCGCGGCGAGCTCGCCCTGGCGATCCTCGTCGAGAACATGCGTCGCGAGGGCTTCGAGCTCACCGTCGGCAAGCCCCAGGTCGTGACCAAGCGCGGCGAGGACGGCAAGCTCAAAGAGCCCTTCGAGCACCTCACCATCGACGCCCCCGAAGAGCACCTCGGCGCGATCACGCAGCTGATGGCCGCCCGCAAGGGCCGCATGGACAACATGACCAACCACGGCACCGGCTGGGTGCGCATGGAGTTCGTCGTGCCCTCGCGCGGTCTGATCGGTTTCCGCAGCGAGTTCCTCACGATCACGCGCGGTACCGGCATCGCCAACGCCATCTCGCACGGCTACGACGACTGGGCGGGGTCGATCACCACGCGTCAGAACGGCTCGATCGTGGCCGACCGCATGGGCGTCGTCACCCCCTTCGCCATGATCGCCCTGCAGGAGCGCATGAGCTTCTTCGTCCAGCCCACCGAAGAGGTCTACGAGGGCATGGTCATCGGCGAGAACTCGCGTGCCGACGACATGGACGTCAACATCACCAAAGAGAAGAAGCTGACGAACATGCGCTCGTCGACGTCGGACTCGTTCGAGTCGATGACGCCCCCGCGCGTGCTCACGCTCGAGGAGTCGCTGGAGTTCGCGCGCGACGACGAATGCGTCGAGGTCACGCCCGAGAAGGTGCGCATCCGCAAGGTCGTGCTCGACGCGACCGAGCGCGGCCGCGCCGCCTCCCGCCTGAAGCGTCAGGATGCCAACGCCTGAGCGTCGCGTCTCGTCGAACGGCCCCGTCCAGCTCGCGCTGCGCGGGGCCGTTCGTCGTCTCGGGGGTGGTCACACCCTTCAGCGGGCACAGCTGCGGGGGGATTGGCTGACACGCCGTGTGAGTCGGTGGTCGGGACGGCGTGTCGGGGGTGGGGTCCGCCGTTGTGCTCGGTGTTGGCCGGGCCGGACGGGCCGGGGCCGGGGGCCGGCAGGGGCCTGTTGGCCTTCACGGGGTTGTGGTGCGGCCACCCTGGCGCGGGCACAGCTGCGGGGGGATTGGGCGACACGCCGTGTGAGTCGGCGGTCGGGGCGGCGTGTCGGGGGTGGGGTCCGCCGTTGTGCTCGGGGACGGCGGGGACGGCGGGGCCGGAGGGGCCTGGGCCGGGACGGGGCCTGTTGGCGTTCACGGGGTTGTGGCGCGGCCACCCTGCAGCGGGCACAGCTGCGGGGCAATCGGGCGACACGCCGTGTGAGTCGGTGGTCGAGACGGCGTGTCGGGGGTGGGGCCCGCCGATGTGCGCGGGGCCGGACGGGGCCGGACGGGGCGGGGCCGGACGGCCGGGGCGGGGCCTGTCGTCGTTCACAGGTTGTGGCGCGGCCACCCTGGGCGGGCACAGCTGCGGGGGGATTGGGCGACACGCCGTGTGAGTCGGCGGTCGGGGCGGCGTGTCGGGGGTGCGGTCCGCCGTTGTGCTCGGGGACGGCGGGGCCGGACGGGCCGCGCCGGGGGCGGAGCCGGCGCGTGTCAGCGCGACTCGACCACGCAGACGGCGCTCATGCCGGGGGTCAGGGCCTCGAAGACGTGCGGGGCGTCACCCGCATACGACAGGTAATCGCCGGGCGAGAGCTCGAACGGGGCGTCCGCCGGTCCGACGAGACCCCGGCCCGACACCAGCACGACGTGCTCGATCGTGCCGCGCGGGTGGGGCTCGGAGCGGCGGGGGGTGCCGGGTTCGGCGGACAGCAGGTAGATGTCGCGCCGGGCGTGCGGGGGGCTCGCCGAGAGCAGCACGGCGATATACGCCGAGGATGCCGAGGCCACCGCGGTCCCCGCCTCGCCCGCCCGGATGAGGGTGGGGGAGTGCGCTCCCTCGTCGACGAATTCGGCGAAGGGGATCTCGAGCGCTGACGCGAGCGCCCACAGCGTCTCGACGCTGGGGTTTCCGCCGCCGTTCTCGAGCTGCGAGACGGTCGCCTTCGCGACACCGGCGCGTCGCGCCAGTTCGGACGCGCTCAGATCGCGGCGCTCGCGCTCTCGCCGGAGCGTCGCCGCGATGCGGTCGCCGAGATCGGTCATGCGTTCATTATGGTCGTCGTCCGTTCGACTTGACGAACGGACCTGCATCGTTCACGATGATGCCCATGCGTTCGTTCTACCGAACACCCGAGGGGGATGCCACCCGCCAGGGTCTCGCCGTGGCCCTCGCCACGAGCGCGTACGGCATCTCGTTCGGCGCGCTGTCCGTGGCATCCGGTCTCGATGTGTGGCAGACGTGCGTGCTGAGCCTGCTGATGTTCACGGGCGGCTCGCAGTTCGCCTTCGTCGGCGTGATCGCCGCCGGAGGGCTCGCCGCCGCTCCCGCGGCGATCGCCTCGGCCGCACTGTTGGGCGTGCGCAACGCCGCCTACGCCATGCGGATGGCTCCGGTGATCGGCGGGGGAGCGTGGCGCAAAGCCGCCGCCACGCCCTTCACGATCGACGAATCGGTCGCCGTCGCTCTCGCCCACGAGACCCCGCGCGCCCGTCGGGCCGGGTTCTGGGTGACGGGCGTCGCGATCTGGGTCGGGTGGAATCTGTCCACGCTGGTGGGCGCGCTGCTCGGCGACGTGCTCGGCGACCCGCGCGCCTACGGCCTCGACGCGGCCGCGGCGGCGGCGTTCCTGGCCCTGCTCTGGCCGCGTCTGCGCGGTCGGCAGCCCCTCGCGGTCGCCGCCGGCGCCGCGGTCGTCGCGGCCGTGCTGACCCCGTGGCTGATGCCCGGCATCCCGGTCATCGCCGCCGCGGGTGTCGCCGTGGCCGTGGGGCTCTTCGACCCGCGGCGCCCCGTCCCGCCGCCCGTCGTCGTCGATGAGAGGGGGATGCCATGACCCTGTGGACCGCGGTGCTCACGGCATCCGTCCTCTGTCTCGCCCTCAAGGCGACCGGGTACCTGCTGCCCGCCCACTGGCTCGACGCGCCGCGTCCGGCCCGGATCGCCGACCTGCTGACGGTGGCGCTGCTGGCCGCTCTGGTGGTCGTGCAGACCGTGGCGTCGGGACCGGCGATCGCGGTCGACGCGCGTCTTCCGGCGGTCGGGGTGGCCGCGCTGCTGCTGTGGGCGCGCGCGCCGTTCCTCGTCGTCGTCGCCGGGGCCGCCGTCACCGCGGCGCTGCTGAGACTGGGCGGCTGGGCCGCCTGAGCGCGAGGCCCTTCTCCCGCGGGTCGCGAGGTCTCGAGCGCCCGACCGCCGGCGGCGCAGCCGACGCAGAGGGGCCGCACGTAGACTGGCGCGCGTGACTTCGAGGATTCTGCGCGTCGTCGGCTGGGTCGTCGCCCTGCTGGTGGGGGCGTTCTACGGCGCCGCCGGAACCGTCGGCCAGGCGTTCCTCGTCGGTCCCCTTCCCGTCGGGCTGATTCTCGCCACGATCGGCAGCGCCGCCCTGCTCGTGGCCCTGCGCAGCCTCACCGGCGACCGCATCAACGCCCTGGCGGGCGGGCTGGGGCTGACCGCCGCGACGTACCTGTTCTCGCAGATCGGGCCGGGCGGGTCGGCGATCGTGGCCGCCCCCACCGCCGGCACGGAGTGGATCCCGATCATCTGGACCGTGGTGGGTCCGGCGCTCATGGTGCTCGTGGCGCTCTGGCCCGACTTCTCGCGTCTGAACGATGCGCCGCGTCCCGCCGGATCATAGGGCCACGGCCCGTCGGCCGGGTCGATCGCCCCGGCGGGATTAGACTTATCCCGTGACTTACGTGATCGCCCTCCCGTGTGTCGATGTCAAAGACCGCGCCTGCATCGACGAGTGTCCGGTCGACTGCATCTACGAAGGCGAGCGGTCGCTCTACATCCACCCCGACGAATGCGTCGACTGCGGTGCGTGCGAGCCGGTCTGCCCCGTCGAGGCCATCTACTACGAGGACGACCTGCCCGAAGAGTGGTCCGACTACTACAAGGCCAACGTCGAGTTCTTCGACGACATCGGCTCGCCGGGCGGGGCGGCCAAGGTCGGCGTGATCGCCAAGGACCACCCCGTCGTGTCGGCGCTTCCCCCGCAGAGCCACTGAGTCGTGGGCGTCGCCGATCTCGCCGACTACCCCTGGGACGCCGTCGCCCCCTATGCGGAGCGCGCGCGGCGTCACCCCGATGGGATCGTCGACCTGTCGATCGGCTCGCCCGTCGACCCGACTCCGGCCGTGGTGGCGGCGGCCCTCGCCGACGCGACCGACGCACACGCCTACCCGCAGACCGCGGGCACGCCGGCACTGCGCGAGGCCATCGCCGAGTGGTACCACCGCCGTCGCGGGGTGCCCGGGCTGAGCGCCCCGAACGTCCTGCCCACCGTCGGCTCGAAAGAACTCGTGGCGCTGTTGCCGCTGCTGCTCGGTCTCGGCCCCGGTGACGCGGTGGTGCACCCGCGGGCGGCCTACCCCACGTACGAGGTGGGGGCTCGCCTCGTGGGCGCTGAGGCCGTGGCATCCGATGATCCCTCCGAGTGGCCCGCCCACACGCGCCTGATCTGGATCAACTCCCCGGGCAACCCCGACGGCCGGGTGCTGTCGGCGGAAGAGCTGAGGGATGCCGTGACCCGCGCGCGCGAGATCGGCGCCGTCCTGGCCTCGGACGAGTGCTACGCCGAATTGGGCTGGGACGCCCCCTGGGACGCGCAGCCCGTGCCCAGCGTGCTCGATCCGCGCGTGGTCGGCGACGACCTGGCCGGGGTGCTGTCGGTGTACTCGCTCAGCAAGCAGTCGAACCTCGCGGGGTACCGCGCGGCCTTCCTCGCGGGCGACCCGTCGCTCGTGGCGCGCCTGCTGACGGGACGCAAGCACCTGGGCCTCATGCCGCCCGCGCCCGTGCAGCGGGCGATGACCGTCGCCCTCGGCGACGACGAGCACGTCGCCGCACAGCGCGCGCTCTACGCCCGTCGCCGCGCCGTGCTCAAGCCCGCGGTCGAGGCCGCCGGCTTCACCGTCGACCGCAGCGAGGGTGGACTGTACCTGTGGGCTACCGAGGGCCGCGACGCGTGGGAGAGCGTGGAGCGTCTCGCCGGGCTCGGCATCCTGGTCGGCCCCGGGCACTTCTACGGGGCGCACTTCCCGAACCACGTGCGCTTCTCGCTGACGGCCACCGATGAGCGCATCGCCGCGGCGGCGGCGCGCCTGACCGCCTGACGATCCCGCGCGGGGCGTGCGTCGTCATCCGGCGCGCTGATCAGGAGGATCCCTCCATTCGATGGGTGCATCCTTTGGCGGTGTCATCTGTACGACCCCGGGCCTACTAGGCTGTAAAAGCACAGCGTCCGGGGCATCCTCCGTGCGCGTGCCGACCCGGATGCCATACCCGTGGCATCCATCGGTCGAGAAGACCGCGGGTGCCGCAAGCCTCGCGATCGACCGGACGGGCGACCAGAAATCGCAAGGAGGCGCGGTGAGCGACGCGGGCACGCAGCAGGACAAGGCCACTCTCACGGTAGGGGGCAAGGCCGCCGAATTCCCGGTCCTGCGCGGCACCGACGGCGTCCCGAGCATCGACATCGCGTCGCTGACCAAGCAGACCGGTCACACGACGCTCGATTACGGATTCGTCAACACCGCGTCGACCAAGTCCGACATCACCTTCATCGACGGTGACCAGGGCATCCTGCGCTACCGCGGCTACCCGATCGAACAGCTCGCGAAGAACAGCACCTACCTCGAGGTGGCCTGGCTTCTCATCTACGGAGAGCTGCCGTCGGCATCCGAGCTGGCGTCGTTCGACGAGCGCATCCGCCGCCACACCCTGCTGCACGAGGACCTCAAGCGCTTCTTCTCGGCCCTGCCGCCGACCGCGCACCCCATGTCGGTGCTGTCGGCCGCGACCGCCGCCCTGTCGACCTACTACGAGGCCGAGTCCGACCCGCACAATCCCGAGCACGTCGAGCTCAACACCGTGCGCATGCTCGCGAAGCTTCCCGTAATCGCGGCCTACGCGCACAAGAAGAGCATCGGGCAGGCCTTCCTGTACCCCGACAACTCGCTGAGCTTCGTCGACAATTTCCTCAAGCTGAACTTCGGTGTGCTGAGCGAGATCTACCAGGTCAACCCCGTCATGACGAAGGCCCTCGACCTGCTGCTCATGCTGCACGCCGACCACGAGCAGAACGCCTCGACCTCGACGGTGCGCCTGGTCGGGTCCACCGGTGCCAACCAGTTCGCGTCGATCTCCGCCGGCATCCAGGCCCTCTCCGGTCCCCTGCACGGTGGCGCCAACGAGGCCGTGCTGCAGATGCTCGGCCGCATCCGCGACTCGGGCGAGAGCGTCGAGCGTTTCGTCGAGCGGGTCAAGAACAAAGAAGAAGGCGTGAAGCTCATGGGCTTCGGCCACCGGGTCTACAAGAACTACGACCCGCGCGCCAAGCTCGTCAAAGAAGCGGCCGACGAGGTGCTCGAGGCCCTCGGCGTCAGCGACCCTCTGCTCGACCTCGCGAAGGAGCTCGAGCAGATCGCTCTGCAGGACGACTACTTCAAGGAGCGTCGCCTGTACCCCAACGTCGATTTCTACACCGGCGTGATCTACAAGGCGATGGGCTTCCCCACGCGCATGTTCACCGTGCTGTTCGCGATCGGCCGCCTGCCCGGCTGGCTCGCGCAGTGGCGCGAGGCGATCACCGACCCGCAGACCAAGATCGGCCGCCCGCAGCAGCTGTACACGGGGGCGGCCGAGCGCAACTACCCCGGCGTCTGATCCGGCTGAGAACGCCCCGTCCCTCTTCGGAGGGGCGGGGCGTTCTGCTGTGCGGGGCGTTCCAAGTCCCACTCTTGGTCGGGTGACCTCGTCCCACTTTTGGTCGGTTGGAGCGCGGTCAACTCGCCTTATGTGGGACATACACCCCTAAAAGTGGGACATGGCGTGGTCGTCGGGCTGCGGGGCGGGCGCGCCCTGGCCTCGTCCCACTTTTAGTCGGCCGTGAGGTACCGGCCCGCCAGAAGTGGGACACACGTTGGCAGAAGTGGGACGACGGGCGGCTCGCGGCACGGTCGCCGACCCGGGGCGCGCACCCCGACCCACTAAGGTCGGGACATGCCGCGCCTTCTCGTCCGTCGCCCGTCGCCCCTGCTCGCCGAGGGCGAGCTCACGCACCTCGACCGCGTGCCCGTGGACGCCGAGCTGGCTCTGACACAGTGGCACGATTACGTCGAAGTCTTCCGGTCTCGCGGTTGGGACATCGTCGAGATCGAGCCCGCCGACGCGCAGCCCGACGGTGTCTTCGTCGAAGATGCCGTGGTGATCTTCGGCGACCTCGCCGTGCTGTGCCGCGCGGGCGCCGTGTCGCGCCGCGGCGAAGCCGAGACGGTGCGCGCCGGGGTGGCGGCATCCGGAATCGACACCGCCGAGATCACCGACCCCGCAACGCTCGACGGCGGCGACGTGCTCAAGGTCGGCGAGACCGTCTACGTCGGCGCATCGTCGCGCACGAACGCGGAGGGTATCGCGCAGCTGCGGGCGCTGCTCGAGCCCCGCGGGTGGATCGTTCGCGAGGTCCCGGTCACCAAAGTGCTGCACCTGAAGTCGGGGGTGACCGCGCTTCCGGACGGCACGGTGATCGGCTTCGGGCCGCTCGTCGATGAACCTGGCCTGTTCCCGCGGTTCGCGGGCGTTCCCGAGGAGCACGGCACCGCCGTGGTGGTGCTCGACGACAGCACCGTGCTCATGTCGTCGGACG
>NZ_CAJYPF010000046.1 GCF_913776565.1 uncultured Microbacterium sp.
GGGCGGATGCCGAGATGTCGCCCGGCAGCGTGAACCCCGGCAGGGCGGCGAGCGCGGCGTTGGCGGCGCGGCCGATCCCCGTCTCGAGCATGCCGCCGCACCACACCGGCACCCCCGCGGCGACGGCGCGGTCGTGGATCGCGATGGCCTCGAGGTAACCGCCGACCCGGCCGGCCTTGATGTTGATGATCGCCGCGGAACCGAGGGCGAGCGCGTCGGCGGCGGCCTTGTCGCTGACGATCGACTCGTCGAGGCACACCGGCGTCGACAGGCGCTTCGCGAGGGCGGCGTGATCGACCAGGTCGTCCTCTTGCAGGGGCTGCTCGATGAGCAGCAGGTCGAAGGCGTCGAGCTCGGCCAGCCGGTCGGCGTCGGCGAGGGTGTAGGCGGAGTTGGCATCCACCTGCAGAGGAATGCCGCCGAAGGCCGCGCGCACGGCCGCGGTGTCGTCGACGTCGCGGCCCGGCTTGATCTTGATCTTGATGCGCACGTAGCCCTCGTCGAGGTAGCCGCCGACGGCGTCGACGAGAGCCGCCGGCTCGCGCTGGATGCCGACCGAGACGCCCGAGGGCACGCGGGTCTTCTCGGCGCCGAGGTACTGCGCGAAGGTGCGGTTCTCGGCGCGGAGAGCGGCGTCGATCACGGCGAGCTCGAGACCGGCCTTGGCCATGCGGTGCCCGACGACGGGGCTCAGGATGCCGGCGACCTCCTCGGGCGCGAACGTCCGGCGCTCGAGCAGGGCGGGCACGAGGAAGCGCGACAGGACGTCCCACGCGCCCTCGGTGTACTCGCTGGAGTAGAACGGCTCGGCCGAGGTGACGACCTCTCCCCATCCGCGCCCGTCGGCTGTCTCGGCCGTCACGACGATGACCTCGCGGACGGTCTCGGTGCCGAACGACGTCGTGAAGGGGGACACGAGCGGCAGGTGCAGCACGCGCAGCTCCACGGCATCCAGGGTCACGGCAGAGGCGGGCGGCAAGAGAGGCATGGGGGGAGGGTACCGGGAGCGGCGGACACCACGCAGGAGTCGCCGACGTCGGGCCCCGGGAAACGGCCCGCAGCACGGGGAATCTCCTGCGTTGTGTCGCGGCGCCCCGGCACAACTCCGGCAAATCGGGCGCGGAGCTGGAGGACCCGCGCTCGACCACGGGGGATTGCGGGAGTTGTGCACGCCGCCGTACCCCGACCCGCCGAGCCGGAGTCGGTCGGCCGACGGTTTCGGCTTGCGGCGGCGGCTCCGGGCCACGGCCGCAAGCCGGCCCGCGACCGTAACGCCCGCGCCCGGCCGTGGCAAGGCCGCCGGGGCCGCCGCCCCGCGCGCGTAGCGTCGCCCGCATGAGCGACGACTTCACCCCCCGCCACGCGATCGTCACCGGCTCCGACTCGGGCATCGGGGCGGCGACCGCCCTCGCCCTCGCCGACGCCGGCATCGACGTCGCGATTACCTACCACTCCGACAAGGACGGCGCCGAAGAGACCGCCGCCGCGGCGCGCGAGCGCGGCGTCAACGCGATCGTCGCGCAGTTCGACGCGACGGACTTCGACGCGGTCCCGGATGCCGTCGACGCCATGGCCGACGAGCTCGGCGGCCTCGACGTCTTCGTGAACAACGCCGGCGGCGGCATCGGCGGCAGTTTCCTCGACCTCGACTTCGAGACGTGGCGCACCGATATCGCCCTCAACCTCGACGGCGCGTTCCTCGCCCTTCACACCGCCGCGCGCCGCATGGCGAAGGCCGGCCGCGGCGGCCGCCTGATCGTCGTGTCGAGCGTGCACGAGCACCAGCCGCGCGTCGGCTCGGCGCCCTACGTCGCCGCGAAGCACGGCGTCGGCGGTCTGATCAAGACGATGGCCCTCGAGCTCGGCCAGCACGGCATCACCGTGAACGCGGTCGCGCCCGGCGAGATCGCGACGCCCATCAACGACATGTCCGCCGAGGACGCCGATCGCATCCACCGTCCCGGCATCCCGCTCGGACGCCCGGGCAAGCCCGACGAGGTCGCCGACGTCATCCGCTTCCTCGCGTCGCCGTCGGGGTCGTACGTCACCGGCGCCAGCTGGGTCGTCGACGGCGGCATGCTGCACATGGGCCCGCAGGCCGGGTCGCACATGGAGTCGGACGCCTGGCGGTCCGCGGGCGAGGAGGAGTGACGACGATGAGCGACGACAAGAGCTTCGACGAGAACCGGCACGACCAGCTCACGACCGCCCCCGAGGCCACCGAGGCCGACGCGGCTCCCCGCATCGACGTGAGCGAGCACGACGGGGTCACCCGCATCGACATCCGCGACGACGCCGAGGTGCGCCCGGGTCCCGGGCAGGGGATGCCGGAGGCGGACTCCGGCGACTGACGAGGGATGGGGGATGCGTCGTCGGTGGACCTGATCAGGAACCGACCGGTTTGACCCCGCGGGGAGACGCAAGGAGCACCGGAGATATCTCTGCGTCAAAATCAGCGATTCTTTCGCTGGATGCCGCTCCCCGCGGCCCCTCCGTCGATGCCTACAGTCGCTCAAGGCTCTTCGCCCCTTCTCACCGACGCACCGCCGCCCACCGCCGCGCGGCGCCCGCGTCATGGCCCCCGACCGGAGCACGACATGGACGCATTCCTCCGCACGATGGAGTACCCCTGCACGAAGGACGACCTGCTGCGCGAAGCCGAGCGCGCGGGCCTCGGCGAGCGGACGGTGCAGCGGCTGGTCGCTCTCCAGGACCGCTACTTCCACGGTGCGCGCGACGTCATCATCGAGCGTCCGCGCCTCGTGATGGGCTCCGCCCCCGCGTGATCCGCGTCGGGGTTCACCCCGTGATCAGGTAACCGCGGCGGTCGAATCCGCCGATCCGGCGACCGGATGCCAGGTGCCCCCGCAGCGCATCGCGCACCCGCACGCGCCACGCGGCCGCGGCCGCCGGGTCGCTGCGACGCAGGGTCTCGACGTCGTCGGGCACCGCGACCACGGCCTTGATCTCGGCATCCTGGGGCTGCGGAGCCGCGGGCTCGGCGAGCGCCCACGACACCATCAGTCGATCGGACTCGTCGCCGCGGTTGACCTCGTCATCCATCTCGCCGTACTGGTTGACGAGGTACGCGGTGACACGCGCGCCCAGCACCGTCAGATTGAAGTGGGCGTTGCGCGGGATGAGCGGGTCGAACGTCCACGTGATGCGACCCACGCCGCGTTCGAGGGCCCAGTCGCGCTGGTGCAGCTTGAGCAGGCGGCCGAGGCCGCGGCCCTGGTACCCGTCGACGATGCCGGTGATGTGCGAATGCATCGACCGCGCGGCCGGGGGTCCGAAGAACGCCGCCGACGCGCCGATCATCTCGTCGCCGTCGTACAGTCCGACGACGTAGTTGCCGGCGTGCTCGAGCGCGCGCAGGATGTTCGCCGGCATGGTGCCGCGTTCGCCCCACACCCGGTCGAGCACGCGCGCGGCCTCGTGGATCGCGTCGACGGTGTCGAGGGTGCGGATGTCGATGGATGCCATGACTCCGAGTCTCGCAGGACGAGTCGATCAGCGCGGCAGCACGCCGCCCACGTGACGGATCGTGCGCCCGCGTTCGATGACGATCGCGATTCCGCCGATGAGCCACAGCGGCACCTGGGTGAGGAAAGCGAGCCGGAACGCGTCGAGCGAGTACGTCTCGGGGCTGCCCGCGCCCTGCACGTCCATCGCGATGCCGATGAACAGGATCGCCAGCAGCGCCGCGAGGAACCCGCCGCCGTTGACGATGCCCGTGGCGGTGCTGAGTCGGTGGCTGGGAGTGAAGGTGCGCGCGTGGTCGAAGGCGATCATCGACGCCGGTCCACCGGTGGCGAGGGCGAACATCAGCACGATCAGCAGCCACAGGGGCGCGGGCCCCGGCCACGCGACGACGACGATCCAGACGACCGCCTGGAACACCACGGTGGGCAGCACGAGCCAGCGCGAGCGCCGGCGCGGGTGCCGGCTGCTGAGGGCTCCGATCACCGGGCCGCTCAGGATGCCGAAGAACACGAACAGCGTCATGATCGCCGACGCCGTCGCGGGTTCCAGCCCCTCGCCCGCGGTGAGGAAGGGGAACCCCCACAGCAGCATGAACGCGGTGCCGGCGAAGGGCGTGGCGAAGTGCGACCAGAAGCCGAGTCGGGTGCCGGGGTGCGCCCACGACTCGCGGAACCCCTGGCGCAGGTCGGGCGCGGACCGCACCACCCGGATCGCGCCGGTCTGCGTGTTGACCGAGGTGTCGACCGGGTCGTCGCGCCGCTCGGGCGGACGGTTGCGGATGATCAGGAACGTCAGGATCGCGAAGAGCACGCCCAGCCCCGCGACGCTGCCGAAGGCGACGCTCCAGCTGGTGGCGTGCAGGAGGGCGGCGAGCGGGACGACCGCGACGATCTGGCCGAGCTGGCCGATGATGCCCGTCAACTGCACGAGCAGCGGCGCGCGCTGAGCCGGGAACCACGTCGCGATCACGCGCAGCACGCTCGGGAAGATGGCGGCGTCGCCGGCCCCGATCAGCACCCGGGCCAGGATGCCGATCCCCACGGCATCCGCGAAGGCCATCACCAGCTGCCCCACCGCCATCAGCACCATGCCGATCGCGATCATCGGCCGCGCCCCGAAGCGGTCGAGCAGCAGACCGACGGGGATCTGCATGGCGCCGTAGACGAAAAGCTGGATGACGGCGAACATCGACAGCGCCGAGGCGTCCGCCCCGAAGCGCACCGCGGCATCCACTCCCACCGCCGACAGCGACGTGCGGTTGACGATCGAGACGACGTAGGCGAGCACGCCGACGATCCACAGCGTCCAGGTGCGCCAGCCCGGCCGATCGAGGCGCAGGGTGCTGGTCACGTCTTCCAGGCTATCTCCGCCCGCCGACATCGGCCGCGGCGCCGACGCGCCCTCCACCGGACGCCCCGGTGGCACCGCGCCCCTGGTCTCCGACGTCATCCGCACACGGCAGAATGGTCCGATGGTCTCCGCGAGCCCCCACCTGCAGCCCGATCACGCCTGCCTCATCGTGCACGGCAGCGACACCCCCGGCATCATCGCCGCGGTCTCGGCGCTGATCGCCCGCCGGGGCGGCAACATCGTCGCCTTCGACCAGTACTCCGACGACCCGCGCGGAGGGGCGTACTTCCAGCGCGTGGTGTTCCACCGTCCCGACCTGTCGGCGGCGCTGCCCGAGATCCGGGCCGACATCGCCACCACCCTCGGCGAGGGGTTCGAGCTCGAATGGACGCTCACCGACCTCTCCACGCCCAAGCGCATGGCGATCCTGGCCTCGAAGCAGGACCACTGCCTACTCGATCTGCTGTGGCGGCACCGCCGCGGCGATCTGCCCGTCACCATCCCGATGGTCGTGTCGAACCACACGACCGCGGCCGACGACGTCCGTTCCTTCGGCGTGCCGTTCTTCCACGTGCCGTCGACCCCGGGGCCCGACAAGTCGGCGTCCGAGGCGCGGATCCTCGAGCTCCTGGTCGGCAACGTCGACTTCGTCGTCCTCGCGCGCTACATGCAGATCCTCTCGGCCGATTTCCTCGAGAAGATCGGCGTCCCGGTGATCAACATCCACCACTCGTTCCTGCCCGCCTTCATCGGCGCCGAGCCGTACAAGAAGGCCAAGCAGCGCGGCGTGAAGCTCATCGGGGCGACCTCGCACTACGTCACCAGCGACCTGGACGAGGGCCCCATCATCGAGCAGGACACCGTGCGCGTCACCCACGCCGACTCCTCGGCCGAGCTCGCGCGCCGCGGCGCCGACGTCGAGCGCCAGGTGCTCTCGCGCGCGGTGCTGTGGCACGCCGAAGATCGCGTGATCCGCCACGGCAACCACACGATCGTCTTCTGACACCGGGATGCCGCGACCCGGCGTCCGCAGTCGCCTCCGGCTCAGTCTCATCGGCGTCGAGGCCACCGAGCATCGCGAAACTGCAGCTGGCTGACAAGTCGGTTGCAGATTGCAACGGTTTCGTCAGCCAGCTGCAGTCTCGGCGCCAGAGGGGGTCACGGCGCGGGAGAGTCACTCCGGGTCGGACGCCCGACTCAGCGGCCCCGAACCACCGCGCGGCGGCTGCTTGCGCTGACGCGCGAACTCGCCGCCCTGCCGTCCGCCGTAGGGGCGGCCGTGGTCGGCGAACTCGGCGCGGAAGTACGCCAGCCGCCAGTCGCCCAGCTCGATGCGCGCGCCGGTGCGCAGGATGCGCCCCCCGCCGTCGCGCCCGGGGCCCTGATCGCGCGCCCCGCCGCCACCGACCTGATCGAAGCCGTACAGCACGTACTCGTCGTCGCCCTCGTGCCGGATCTCGGCATGCACCGGGGCGAGCCCCGGCAGCCGCAGGTCGGCCTCGTCGCCCGACCCGATGACCGTCTTGGTCGGCAGCAGGTCGAACTCGCGCGGACGCGATCCGTCCCACGAGGAGTCGCCCACCGCGAAGATCAGCCGCGGCCGGCCGGATCCGGGCGTGTAGTGCGTCGTCGTGACACGGCGGCGCACGGTGCGGTTGATCGTCGGCACGAGTGGCAACGGCGTCTCGGGCGGCACGGGGAACGTCAGCGTCCGGTCGCCGTTGCGCCGCACGAGCAGCGGGGCGACCGCCGACACCGAACCGAGCCGGATGTGCTTCGATCCGGTGATGACCCGCTGCAGCGCACCGCTCTTGACGTCTCCGAGCTGCAGGATCGGCCCGTCCGGCCCCTCGAGCGTGACGGAGATGCCCCGGGATGCCAGCGCGTCGGCGACCGTGGACATCTCGGCCAGCGTGCGACGGCCGTTGCCGGGCAGTCGCGAGGGGTCGCTCACGACGATGCGCACCTCGGTGCCCGCGGCCGTGATGGTCCCCTCGAACGGCGGGACGTCGGCATCCCGCCCCTCTTCGTGCTCGGAGAAGGCCAGGTCGATGTCGAGGCGCACCATGACGGCGCCTCCCCTCAGTTGCCGCGGTACGGGTCGGACCCGGCCGCGGTGTCGTCGCTGGTGGTGACGCGCAGGGTGCCGTTGAGCTTCCACGTCGCGCGCGGGGCATCGGGGCCGATGTCGCGCGGCACCTCGACCGTCATGTCGACGAACGAGTAGTTGACGGCGGCGCCGCGACCGGTGAGGTACGACCACATCTCGCGGCCGAGGTCGGTCCAGTCGGTGATCGAGTGGCCTTCGGGGCCGCTGCTGTTGGCGAACGGGTCGGTGGTGGCAGGAGAGTCGGACATGGCTTCGGTCCTTCCTTTCGTCTCGTGGCCACCAGCGTCCCAGTGCGCCGCGCCGCACACGAGGGATTGCGTTCCCGCTCGCGTTGGGGCACGATTCCGCAACCGGGCGCGACACCGCTCAGTACACGTACTCCATGAGCTCGACGCCGAGCACGCGGAAGGCGTCGTGCGCCCGCAGCCGATGCGCGATCGACAGGTCGTCGAAGTTGGCGATGAGCGCGTACGCCACTCCCGCGCGGGGTCCGCCGAGCACGCCCGCCTCGGCGCGGACGCCGGCGGCGCGACCGGTCTTGTTGACGAACAGCAGACCGTGCTGGTCGTTCTCGTGCGAGAACGGATCCAAGCCGGTGGCGGATGCCACGAGCGAGAGGTCGTGGTTCAAGCTCAGCCATTCGGCGACCTGGGCGCTGACGCCGGGCGAGACGACGCTCGAATTGACCAGGCCCGCGAACACCTGGGCCATCTCGCGCGCGGTCGACAGGGCGACGTGCGGGGCGTCGTCGGGACCGCGGTCGTCGCGGAAGCGGTCCAGCAGCGCCGTGCGCCGCAGCCCCAGCTGTTCGATCCGCGCGCGGACGGACTGCAGGCCGGCACGGTGCAGCAGGGCGTTGGCCGCCAGGGCGTCGCCCGTGGACGCGGCCAGCATCGCCAGGTCGATCAGCGGCAGGGCCGGAGCCTTGAGATGCTGCCAGGTGCCCCCGTGCGCGGCGCCCGGGACGACAGCGCGATCGACGATCTCGAGGGGGTCGAGCCGACCCGACTCGAACGCGGCCGCGACCTCGACCAGCAGCGGGACGACACCCAGTCCCGCCACGGGAAGCGTCAGGAAGTCGTCGCCCGCCAGCACCTCGGACCCGCCGTCGAGCTCGTCGATGCGCACCGCCACCTTGGCTCCCGAGGCGGCCAGCTCGTCGAGAGCCCGCAACGTCGCCGTGAAGGAGCGTCGACCCGCGGCGGCTCGACGGGGAAGCCGCTTCGGTCCCTTGCGCCCGGCCCCGCGCAGGGCCGGGGCGTCGCGGCGAAGCGACTCCACCGGCCCTCCGACGGGGTCGGACGGCGCGGGCTCGGGAACCGGGGACATGCCCACGAGCGTGGCTCCTTCGGTGTCAGCAGGACAACAAACGCGACCTCACCAGATGGTGACGCGCTGGTCGGCGTCGAGCCACAGCGCGTCGCCCTCGTTCACATCGAACGCCGCGTAGAACGCGTCGATGTTACGCACGATCTGGTTGCACCGGAACTCGTTCGGCGAGTGCGGGTCGATGGTCAAGAGGCGGATCGTCTCCGCGTCGCGGCCCTTCTGCTGCCAGATCTGGGCCCAGCTGAGCAGAAGACGCTGAATACCGGTGTACCCGTCGACGACAGGACCGTCACCCTCCGTTTCACCCTGCTCCGCCAGGTGCAGTCGGTACGCGGCGATCGCGATGCCCAGCCCGCCCAGGTCGCCGATGTTCTCGCCGATGGTGAGCTTGCCGTTGACGTGGTGCTCCTCGCTGAGGCCCCGCGGCACGAGGGCCTCGTACTGGGCGATCAGGGCGCTCGTGCGCTCCTCGAACGCCGCGCGGTCGGCATCCGTCCACCAGTCGCGCAGCGACCCGTCGGCGTCGAAGCGGCTGCCCTGGTCGTCGAAGCCGTGGCCGATCTCGTGTCCGATCACGGCGCCGATGCCGCCGTAGTTCGCCGCGGCGTCGCGCCCGGCGTCGAAGAAGGGGTACTGCAGGATCGCCGCGGGGAACACGATCTCGTTCATGAGCGGGTTGTAGTACGCGTTCACCGTCTGCGGGGTCATGTACCACTCGTCGCGGTCGATCGGCTGGCCGACCTTGGCGAGCTGGCGGTCGTGCTCCCACACGTGGGCGCGGCGGACGTTGCCGACCAGGTCGTCGGCCTGGACCTCGAGGTCGGAGTAGTCCTTCCACCGCACGGGGTAGCCGATCTTCGGCACGAAGGTGTCGAGCTTGGCCAGAGCGCGCTCGCGCGTCTCGTCGGTCATCCACGTCAACTCGCGGATCGACGCACGGTACGCCTCGATCAGGTGAGCGACCAGACCGTCCATGGCCTCCTTGGCGTCGGCGTTGAAGTGCCGCTCGACATAGACCTTTCCGATCGCCTCGCCCAGGGCGGCCTCGGCGAGGCTGACGCCGCGCTTCCAGCGCTCGCGGTTGACGGGGACGCCGGTGAGCTGGGTGCCGTAGAACGCGAAGTTCTCGGACACGAACGCCTCGGTCAAGAACGCCGCCGCCGCGTGCACGATCTTGAAGCGCAGCCACGCCTTCCAGTCGTCGAGGCGCTCCTCGACGAGCAGCGCGCCGAGGGACTCGATGAAGCTGGGCTGATAGACGACGACCTCGGCGAGCGCCTCTTCGTGGCCCGGGGCGACCGCCGCGCGCCAGGGCTCGAGGTCGACGCCGGCGAGGGCGACGGTGTCGTCCCAGCTCTTGAGGTTGTAGGTCTTGACCGAGTCGCGGCTGTCCTCGCGGCTCCAGTGGTGCGCGGCGAGGTCGGTCTCGAGGGCGAAGACACGATCGGCGGATGCCGCAGCCTCGGCGACCCCGGCCAGGTCGAGGATGCGCGCGATGTGGCCGCGATAGGCGGTGCGGGTCTCGTCGAAGTTGTCGAGGCGGTAGTAGCTCTCGTCCGGGAGCGAGATACCGCCCTGGTAGACGACGGGGACGTAGCGCGTCGGGTCGCCCGGGTCGGGCTCGACGAAGAGCGTCAGCAGGCCGCTGATGCCGTCGCGCTCCAGCTCGCCGATGAGCCGGAGGAGCGAGGGGATGTCGGAGACGCCGTCGACGCGCTCGAGCTGGGGGTCGATGGGCGCGTGGCCCTGGGCCTCGATGCGGTCGGTGTCCATGAAGCTCGCGAACAGGTCGCCGATCTTTCGGGCTTCACTGCCCGGTTCGGCGTCCTGCGACTCCTGGACGATGGTGCGCACGTCCGCCTCGGCCTGCTCGGCGATGAGGTGGAACGAGCCCCAGCGGGCCTTGTCGTCGGGGATCTCGGTGCGCTCCAGCCAGCGTCCGTTCACGTGGCGGAACAGGTCGTCCTGCGGGCGGATCTCGTCGCTGAGCTCGTCGAGCGCGAGACCGGAGCGGGGGGTGTCGGTCATGCACACAGGATAAGTGCCGCGTCTCGATGCGGGCTCGGAACGGCGCCGTTCCCGCCCGTGTCGGGGGTCCGCCCTAGGCTCTCAGACGTGACCACCAGCCCGCCCGAGACGCTGAACCGCTCGATCCTGCGGCTCGCCGTACCGGCGCTGGGCGCGCTCATCGCCGAGCCCCTTTTCTTGATCGTGGATGCCGCCATGGTCGGCCACCTGGGGGTGGCCCCGCTCGCGGGACTCGGCGTGGCCGGCGCCGTGCTGCAGACGATCGTCGGGCTCATGGTCTTCCTGGCGTACTCGACGACACCCGCGGTGGCGCGCCGGTACGGAGCCGGAGAGCCGGGACGGGCGGTGTCGGTCGGTATCGACGGCATGTGGCTGGCCCTGGCGCTGGGTGCGGTGCTCGCCGCCGCCGGATCGCTCGCGACGAGCGGCGTCGTCGACCTGTTCGGGGCCGCGCCCGACGTGGCCGAGAACGCCCGCACCTACCTCGCGATCTCGATGTGGGGCCTGCCGGCGATGCTCGTCGTGTTCGCCGCGACCGGCCTGCTGCGCGGCATGCAGGACACCGTCACGCCGCTGTGGATCGCCGGTCTCGGTTTCGGCGCGAACGCGCTACTGAACGCCGTGTTCATCTACGGCTTCGGCTGGGGTATCGCCGGTTCGGCGATCGGGACGGTCGCCGCGCAGTGGGGCATGGTGGGCGCGTACGTCCTGGTGGCCCGGCGCCTCGCGCGCCGGCACGCGGCGTCGCTGCGCCCGCAGCGCGAGGGCCTCAGCGGCACCGCCCGATCGGGCGGGTGGATGTTCCTGCGCACCGTGAGCCTGCGCGTCGCGCTGCTCGCGACGGTCGCGGTGGCGACGGGCCTCGGCTCGGCCGAACTGGCGGGGTGGCAGATCGCCTTCACCATCTTCTCGACGGCGGCCTTCGCGCTCGACGCGCTCGCGATCGCCGCGCAGGCCCTGGTCGGCCGGGCGCTCGGAGCGGCGGACGACGACACGGTCGGTCGGGTCCTTCGGCGCACGAGCGCGTGGGGCGTCTGGTTCGGCGTCATCGTGGGCGCGGTCATCGCGGCCGCCTCCGGCGTGATCGGGCTCCTCTTCACGGGCGATCCCGCCATCGCCGCGCTCATTCAACCGGCGCTGCTGGTGCTCGCCCTCGCGCAGCCGCTCGCGGGCTTCGTCTTCGTCCTCGACGGGGTGCTGATCGGGGCGGGGGACGCGCGTTACCTCGCCCTGGCGGGGGTGCTCAACCTCGTGCCGTACGTGCCCGCGCTGGTGCTCGTCGCGCTCTTCGCCGGGGGCGGAGCCGGCGGGCTCGCGTGGCTGGCGGCCGCGTTCTTCGGCGTCTACATGCTCGCCCGGGCCCTCACGCTCGGCCTGCGGGTGCGCGGGGCGGCGTGGATGACGGCCGGGGCCTGAAAACGCGATCGTGACGGATCACGACGGCGATCAGGCCCAGCGGCGACACCACTCGTACATGATCACCGCGGCCGCCGATGCGGCATTGATCGACCGCGTCGAGCCGTACTGCGTGATCTCGACCACCCCGGTGGCCGCGGCGATCGCCTCGGCCGACAGCCCCGGCCCCTCCTGCCCGAACAGCAGCACGCACTCCCGGGGCAGGGCGGCGCGGTCGACCGCGACGGAACCCTCGACGTTGTCCACCGCGATGACGGGCAGACCCGCCTCGCGAGCCCACGCCGCGAAGGCGGCGACGTCTTCGTGGTGGCGCACGTGCTGGTAGCGGTCGGTCACCATGGCGCCGCGTCGGTTCCAGCGCTTCTTGCCGATGATGTGCACCTCGGCGGCGAGGAACGCGTTGGCGCTGCGCACGATCGAGCCGATGTTGAGGTCGTGCTGCCAGTTCTCGATGGCCACGTGGAACGGATGCCGCTTCGCGTCGAGGTCGGCGACGATGGCATCCATCGTCCAGTAGCGGTACGCGTCGACGACGTTGCGGCGATCGCCCTCGGCGAGGAGTTCGCGGTCGTACCGGGGATCGTCCGGCCAGGCCTCGGGCCCTCCCGGCCAGGGACCCACCCCGTGCGTGGCGACGTCGGGGCCGGGCGCCGGGGCCTCGAATGCCGGGGCGGCGCCGGTCTGCGGCTGGGGGTCGTGGGCATCCGTCACCGGTCCAGGCTAATCGCGGCGCACCCGCGCCCTCGTCGTAGCTTTTCGGGCACCCGAAAGATGACTACAGTTTTCGGCATGCCGAAAACAGCGGATGCCGCGACCCGCCGCCCCGCTCCCGGTCGCGCGTTGTGGCTGCTGGGGCCGGCGCTGGTCGCGGGCGTGGCCTACCTCGACCCCGGCAATGTCGCGAGCAACATGACGGCGGGGGCGACGTTCGGCTACCTGCTGGTGTGGGTGGTGGTGCTGGGGAACGTCATGGCGTGGCTCATCCAGTACCTCTCCGCGAAACTCGGCATCGTCACCGGCGAGAGCCTGCCCCAGGTGCTCGGCCGCCGCATCCGCCGGCCCTGGGCCCGGCGCGCGTACTGGCTGCAGGCCGAGTTGGTCGCAATGGCCACCGATGTCGCCGAGGTGATCGGCGGAGCCGTCGCCCTGCACCTGCTGTTCGGCATCCCCCTCGTCTGGGGAGGAGCGCTCACGGGGCTGGTGTCGATGGGGCTGCTGCTCGTGCAGACGCACCGCGGCGCGCGGGCCTTCGAGACCGTGCTGATCGGCCTGCTCGTGATCATCGCCGTCGGGTTCTCGGCGGGACTGCTGTTCGCCCCGCCCGATGCCGCCGGGGTCGCGGGAGGACTGCTCCCCCGCTTCGAGGGCACCACCTCGGTGCTGCTGGCGGCCTCGATCCTGGGGGCGACGATCATGCCCCACGCGATCTACGCGCACTCGGCGCTCGCGCGCGATCGGTTCGCTCCGGCGGCGGGGGACGTGGGCGTCGCGGTACGTGCGGGCGTCGCGGGTGCGGGCGTCGCGGCGCGCGCGGGCGTCGTCGAGGACCCCGACGCGGCGCACCGCGCCCTGGAGAGCGCGCGGGGGATCTCGACCCCGCGCCTGCTGCGCGCCACCCGCTGGGATGTCACGATCGCCCTCGCCGTGGCCGGTACCGTCAACCTCGCGATCCTGCTGCTGGCGGCGGCGAACCTCGCCGGAGTCGAGGGCACCGACAGTCTCGAGGGAGCGTACGCGGCGCTTCGCGACGGACTCGGCGCAGTCGTGGCGACGCTGTTCGCGGTGGGCCTGCTCGCGAGCGGACTCGCCTCGACCTCGGTCGGCGCCTACGCCGGCGCCGAGATCATGAACGGACTGCTGCGCGCCCGGATCCCCCTCGTCGTGCGCCGCCTGGTCACGCTCGTGCCGGCGCTGCTCATCCTGGCCGCGGGCGTCGACCCCACCCTCGCGCTGGTGCTCAGTCAGGTGGTGCTGTCGTTCGGCATCCCGTTCGCGCTGGTGCCGCTGGTCGCGCTGACCGCTCGCGCCGAGGTGCTCGGCATCCATCGCAATCGCCGGATCACCACGATCGCGGGGATGCTGGCATCCGTGTTCCTCATCGCCCTCAACATCACGCTCCTGTGGCTGGTGTTCAGCGGCGGATAGGCTGACGGCGTGGAATCGCCCGTGGCCGACGACTATCTCAAGGCCATCTACCACCACACCGAGTGGCAGGACTCGCCGATCACCCCGTCGCAGCTCGCCTCGGGGCTGGGGCTCGCGCCCTCGAGCGTGACCGAGATGGTCAAGAAGCTCGCCGCGCAGGGTCTGGTGACGCACCGCCCGTACGGTCCCGTGTCGCTCACCCCCGCGGGACAGCGGCGGGCGGCCGGGGTCATCCGTCGCCACCGACTCATCGAGACGTGGCTGGTCCGCGAATTCGGCTACGCGTGGGACGAGGTGCACGACGAGGCCGAGGTGCTCGAGCACGCCCTGAGCGACCGCCTTCTCGAGGGCATCGACGACCGTCTCGGCCGGCCCCGCTTCGACCCGCACGGTGACGCGATCCCGGATGCCGAAGGCTCGGTGCACCGCGAGCCGTTCGTCCTGCTGTCCGAGGCGGAGCCGGGGCACGCGGGGCGCGTGCTGCGGGTGAGCGACCGCGACCCGGAATTGCTGCGGGCGCTGGTCGAGCGACGAATCGACGTCGGCCACGAGCTCGAGGTCGTCTCGGACGAGGTGGTGCGCGCGGACGGCGTCGAGGTCGCCCTGCCCGCGGGTGCGGGCGGCTCGGTGTGGCTGACGCGCTGAGCGTCTAGGCGGCCGGCGGGACCG
>NZ_CAJYPF010000047.1 GCF_913776565.1 uncultured Microbacterium sp.
GGGGACGGATGCCGTCGTCGCGGGCGCCGGAAGGCGCAGCGCCGCACGCAGGGCGCTCACCGCGCGGGCGCCGCCGCCGATCGCGAGGGCTCCGGCCGCGGCGAGGGCGCCGGCGAGGACGGCCACGCCCGAGTAGGCGAGCACGGTCCGTCGGCTCAGGCCGTCGGGGCCTGCCTGGCCGGCTGCCGTCCGGTCACGGCTCGGCGCGTCGGTTCCCGCCCGTTCATCACCGGCGGGTCCCTCGACCTGCCGATCGTCGTTCGACGCCTCGGCCCGGCGGCGCATCCGCCCGATCAGCAGGCCCCCGATCGTCGCAGCCACCGCCCCCGCCACGAGTGAGGGGACGGGCGAGAGCAGCCCCGCATCGGCGCGCGTGAGTGAGACCACCGCGCCCAGACCGCCGAGGGCGGCGAGCGCGACTCGGCCCCACGGCGCGCGTCGGTTCTCGAGCACCCCGGCCAGGCCCGCGACGATCAGCAGCAGCACGGCGATCCCCACCAGGAGGGCGGCCTTGTCGCCCGTGCCGAACAGGTCGATGGCCAGGTTCTTCGCCCACGCCGGCGCGAGATCGATCATCGCGCCCCCGATCACCGCGAACGGGCTCGCCGCGGGCGCGACGAGGGCGGCGACGAGCTCGCCGAGCCCGGCTCCGAGGACGGTGGAGCCGACGGCGGCGGCGGCAGCGGTGAGGTCGCGGCGGCGCGAGGGGGAAGGAGGCACGAGGGGAGCCTATGGAGCGTGAGCGGCGCGGGTGCCGGGCCGCGCAGAACTCACAGGCAACCGGTGGATGAGTGCTCAGGCTCCCCGCTCGAACGCGTGCGCGACACCCGCGAGAGAGACCGAGGCATCCCACATCCGATCGGCGGCGGCGAGGTCACGCAGCGGCGGGTAGAGCGGGTGGGTTCCCGGGCCGCCACCCACGTGCCCGGGGCCGGTGGGGCCGTACAGCACGTCGCTGCGGGGTGCGGCCGTCGTCGCCGCGACGAGCGCGGGAAGGGCCGCGGTCTCGACGGTTCCCAGCAGCAGGCCGCGCGCCGACAGCCAGCGGACGACCTTCACCCCTGTCGTGTCGGCGTCACGCCCGATCTCGGGGCGGGCGGCCAGCAGGTTCGTCGGAGCGACTCCCGGGTGCGAGACCACGCTGCGGATCCCCCACCCCTCGCGCTGCGACTTCTCGTCGAGGGCGCGAGCGAACAGCCCGACCGCGATCTTCGACCGGCTGTACGCCCGTTGGCCGTCGTACGCGCGCTCGCTCTCGAGGTCATCCCACGCTATGCGGCCGGACCGGGCGGCGACGCTCACCTGCGATACGACGCGGGCCCCGCCCGCGCGCAGCAGCGGCCAGAGGTGGCCGACGAGCGCAACGTGCCCGAGGTGGTTCGTGCCGAACTGCAGCTCGTGTCCGTCCGCGGTCGTCTGCCGCGACGGAGGGGTCATCACCCCGGCGTTGTTGATCAGCAGGTGCACGGGCGCACCCTCGGCCGTGAGCGCGGTACCGAAGGAGCGCACGGATGCCAGAGACGACAGGTCCAGATCGTGCAGTGCGACCATGGCCCCGGGGTTCTTCGCGCGCAGGCGAGCCGCGACGGCTTCGCCTTTGACCCGGTTGCGCACCGGGAGCACCAGGTCGGCGCCCGCGGCGGCGAGGCGGTCCGCCATGATCAGGCCCATCCCGTCGCTGCCGCCGGTGAGCACGACCCGTCGTCCGGCGAGGTCGGGAAGCGTGATGTCGATGTCGTCGCGTGCCATGTCGGTCTCCTGTGTCGGTGGGCAGGGGTCCAGCGTCGCGCGTCGCGGCAGGCGCAGGCAGGGCCTGTCGATCCCCGTCTCGCGCATCCCCGGTCGCGACCACTCGCAGGGGCGGGCGGGTGGCATCCGGCCCGCTCCCCAGAGGGGGATCGCCGCGCCCTGGTTCGCCCATGCGACACGGGGTAGACAGGATGTCGAGGAGGCACCGTGATCGATCGAGCAGCCCTCGCGCATTTCCTGCGCACGCGTCGCGAAGCGCTGCAGCCCGAGGACGTCGGACTGCCGCGCGGTGTGCGGCGACGCACCCGTGGTCTGCGGCGCGAAGAGGCGGCGGCGCTCAGCCATATGTCCACCGACTACTACGCCCGGCTCGAACGCGAGCGCGGACCGCACCCCTCGGAGCAGATGGTGGCGTCGATCGCGCAGGGGCTGCACCTGTCTCGGGCCGAGCGCGACCACCTCTTCCGGCTCGCCGGTCACGTCCCCGCGGAACGCACGGATGCCGCCGAGCACATCGGCCCCGGATTGCTGCGTGTACTGGACCGGCTCGACGACACCCCGGCTGAGGTCGTGACCGAACTGGGTGAGACGCTGCGCCAATCGCGCCTGGGGATCGCGCTCACGGGCGATGCCTCCCTGCGACGCGGGAGGCACCGCAGCCTCGGCTGGCGTTGGTTCGCCGACCCCGCGTCGCGCGGCCTCTACGCCGAGGAAGACCACGACTTCCTGAGCCGACTGTTCGCCGCGGGCCTGCGCGAGATCGTCGGTCGGCGCGGGCCCGGGTCACGGGCCGCCGAGCTGGCCGACGACCTGCGCGAGCGCAGCGAGGAGTTCCGGACGCTGTGGGAGCGCCACGAGGTCGGTCTGCGTCCGCGAGACACGAAGCACTTCGTCCATCCTGAGGTCGGGGCGATCGAGGTGCACTGTCAGACGCTCGTCGATCCCGAGAGCGCCCATTCTCTGCTCGTCTACACGGCGGCGCCGGGCAGCGAGAGCGCCGAGAAGCTGCGCCTGCTGTCGGTCATCGGGCCCGCCATCCCCGCGTGACGCGGCGGGGCCGAGCGGCGAGGGATGCGCGGGTGAGCCCTTCCGTCTTCACGCCCGCCGCGTGAGGGCCACGGGCCGCCATCCGCGAGCGCCACAGCCGCACCTCGCCCGCCAACATCTTGATCAGACCTACTTCGGCGAGCGCGAGCAGACCCATGAAGGGGATACCCGCGAATGCGACCTGAGAGATGGTCGCGTGGGTCCAGAACCTGCCGCCGGGCAACCGCGCCTGCCAGTCGCCGTCCGCGTCGGCCAGTGCGCTGAGCGTCGTGACGGGGAGGAGCACCAGCAGGGCGGCGATGAACGCGATGAGGAAGAGAAGGCTCCAGGGGAACCGCAGGAGCCGCCCGATGCGCCCGAGGGGTCGCTTCCGACCCTGACGGGTCGCTGATCGCGTCGCCGGCGGGACGGAATCAGTCACGAGCGGCGGTTCGCCCCGGCTCGCTCGTCCGGTACTCGTGATCGGTCGTCGTCACGGATTCAGTATGCCGGGTGGCCGTCGCGGTGCGGGGGACGGTGGCAATGTGGTCGCGCGACGCCGGGTGCCGCCGACGTAGGGTCGGCAGGTGCTCTCCAACCTGCTCGTCTCGGTGCCGTGGCTGGCCTTCGCCGTCCTGGTCGCCGTGGTCATCGTCGGGCCGGTCATCGGACGCGTCCTGGTCACGCGACCGCGGACGACGACGACGCTCC
>NZ_CAJYPF010000048.1 GCF_913776565.1 uncultured Microbacterium sp.
TCGGTCACGGCTTCCTTCACGAGGCGGAACTCGCCGTTCTCGAGGTAACGGATCCCGCCGTGCACCATGTGGCTCGATGCCGACGATGCGCCGGAGACGAAGTCCCCGCGCTCGACGAGCGCGGCGCTCACGCCCTGCAGGGCGAGGTCGCGCAGGGTGGCGAGGCCGTTGATGCCTCCACCGATGATGAGGACGTCGAGGTCTTCGGCGTCACGGAGCGCCTGGACGTCGGCGCGGAGCGGAGAAGCGGGAGACGACATGTCGACTGCGACCTTTCGTTGTTGGTACGTCGATCAGGATGAACCCGTCTGCACGTTGTTGCAAGCCCCTTGAACAAACGTGCACAATGGTGTCCATGCAAGAGGATTCACCGTGACGACGGCGGCGGAGGAGCGTTCGCGAGACGCCCTGCGCGCGGCGCAGCTGTACTACATGCAGGACCTCACGATGGATGCCATCGCCCACGAGATGCGCGTATCGCGCTCGTCGGTGTCGCGACTGCTGCAGCACGCCCGCGACGTGGGGCTCGTCACGATCTCGATCAGCCCGCCCGATGACGCCCGCGGGCAGATGGCGCAGCGTATCGCCGACCGATTCGGCATCACGGCCCATGTCGTCCCCACCCCCACCCGCACCTCCGAGGCCGAGCGCCTGGAGCGCACCGCGCTGACGGCGGCGCGCATCCTCGCCGAGCGGGTCGAATCCTCGATGACCGTCGGCGTCGCGTGGGGGTCGACGCTCTCGGCGGTCGCTCGCCACGTTCCGCTCAAGGACGTCCACGACACGCACATCGTGCAGATGAACGGTGCCGCGAACGTCCGGACCTCCGGCATCCCGTACGCGGGGGAGATCCTGTCGAAGTTCGGCGCGGCGTGGTCGTCGTCGGTGCACCAGTTCCCGGTGCCGGCCCTGTTCGACGACCCGCGGACCAAACAGGCGATGTGGCGGGAGCGCTCCGTGCGGTCGGTGCTCGAGATCCAGCAGCGCGTGGGCCTGTTCGTCTTCGGCCTGGGGTCTCCGCACGCCGACGTGCCGTCGCACGTGTACAGCGGCGACTACTTCGACGAGCGCGACCGCGCCGTGATCGAGCGCGAGGGGATCGTGGGCGACTGCGCCACGGTCTTCTACCGCGCCGACGGGTCCAGCGACGTGCCCGAACTGAACGAACGCTCCAGCGGGCCGGACCTCGACACCGTCCGCCGCATCCCCCGACGGTTCTGCGTGGTCTCGAGCCTGTCGAAGCTCGACGGGCTGCGCGGCGCCCTCGCCGCCGACCTCATCACCGAGCTCGTCGTCGAGGAATCGCTCGCCCGGCGCCTGCTCAGCGTCACGCGCTGATCCGTCGACGGGGCGCGGCGGATCTCAGCGCTCGCCGAACCCGTCGTCGATGAGCGCCCGCAGCTCGTCCAGGGCCTGCCGCGCCTGCGGACCGCTCGCGCGGACTCGGACCCGCGCCCCCTGGCGCACTCCCAGCGCCATGAGCGCCAGCAGGCTGCGCGCCGACACCTCGTCGGAACCGGCGTCGAGGTCGGCGATGCGGACGTCGGCGTCGTAGCGCGACGCCGCCTTGACGAAGGTGGCCGCGGGCCGCGCGTGCAGGCCCGAGGGGTTCACCACGACCGTCTCGAAGGACGTCTCGTCATCCTCCCGCACCGCGGACTCCTCGGGGGCGGGGGATGCCGGAGACCCGCCGTCGTCGCCGAGGTGGACGCGTTTCGCCTCGGCGGCGCCCCGGACCTCCGCTGCGACCGCGGCGAGATCGGCGCCGCCCGCGGCGGTCACCACCGCGGCCACGAGACCCTCGACGAACGGCGCGGAGCTGAGCGTCACGCGGTCCGGGGATGCGACGAACTCGAGAGCCGTCTCGGCGCTCAGGAGCGCGGAGCCCAGATCCATCAGCACGAGAACCCCGTCGCCGCCGTCGGCGTCGTCGATCGCCGCGGCGATGGCCACGGCATCCGTCCCCAGATCTCCATCGGGACCGCCGGCGGCGACGCCGACGCGGGGCGGATCCTCCCCGCCCATCTGCAGCGCGAGCTCGACGGCCGCCTCTGCCAGGGGGCGACTGTGCGAGACCGCGACGATGCCGATCATTCGGCGCCCGCCAGCGTGTCGCGCAGTGCGTCGAGCAGCAGGGTCGCCGAGGCGGCACCGGGGTCGAGGTGCCCGGCGCTGCGCTCGCCGAGGTAGCTGGCCCGTCCCTTGCGCGCGACGAGCGGGATCGTGGCGTCCCGTCCGCGGGCGGCGGCCTCGGCCGCGGCGCGGGCGGCGCTCGCCGGGGATCCGCCTGCGGCGGCGTCCCACGCGTCGAGGGCGGGCACGAGGGCGTCGATCATCGTTTTGTCGCCCACCTCGGCCTTGCCGCGGGCCACGACCCCGTCGACCCCGGCGCGCAGCGCCGCGCCCAGGGCGGTGGCATCCGTCTGCTCCGCCGACGCGAGAGCCGGGCCCATGCGCAGGAACAGGGTGCCGTACAGGGGGCCGCTCGCCCCGCCGACGGTCGACACGAGCGTCATCCCGACGGTCTTGAACAGCTCGGCCGGGATCGCGGGGGCGGGGTCGAGTTTGGCGACGACCGCGTCGAGGCCGCGCGCCATGTTCGAGCCGTGATCGGCGTCACCGATCTCGGAGTCGAGGCGGGTCAGTTCGTCCTTGTGGGCGGCGACGGCATCGCGGAATGCGCGGATCCACGCGACGAGATCATCTGTCGACACGGTGCCGCTCATGCGCCCCACCGCAGGCCGGGCGTCACGACGGGGGCGTCCCACAGGCGCAGCATCTCGTCGTCGGCCTTGACGACGGTGAGCGAGACGCCCGCCATGTCCAGGCTCGTGATGTAGTCGCCGACGAGCACGCGCTGCGCGTCGACCCCGGCTTCGCTCAGAAGCGGCGCGATCTCCCCGTACAGCAGGTACTGCTCGATCAGCGGCGTTGCTCCCAGGCCCGACAGCATCACGATCGCCGGTCCGACGGCGTCGCCGAAGTCGTGGACGATCGGGTCGACCAGCAGTTTCGCGATCTCGCGAGCCGACGCCAGCTTCACGCGCGTGCGTCCGGGCTCGCCGTGGATGCCGACCCCGACCTCCATCTCGTCCTCGGGGAGCTCGAACGTCGGTCGGCCCGCGGCGGGGACCGTGCAGCTGGTCAGCGCGACGCCCATCGAGCGTCCGGCCGCCGAGACGCGGCGCGCGAGCGCGGCGACCGCGGCCAGGTCGGCGCCCTCTTCGGCGAGGGCGCCCACGACCTTCTCGAGGACGACGGTCGTGCCCGTCCCGCGCCGACCGGCGGTCCACGTCGAGTCCTGCACGGCCACGTCGTCGGCCACCACGACCGACTCGACCTCGACGCCTTCGGCGGCGGCGAGCTCAGCCGCCATCTCGAAGTTGAGCACGTCGCCGGTGTAGTTCTTCACGATGTGCAGCACCCCGGCTCCGGAGTCGACCGCCTGCGTGGCGGCCAGCACCTGGTCGGGGGTCGGCGAGGTGAACACCTCGCCCGCGGCCGCGGCGTCGAGCATCCCCCGGCCGACGAAGCCGCCGTGCAGGGGCTCGTGTCCCGACCCGCCGCCCGACACCAGGGCGACCTTGCCCGCGCGGGTCGGCTCAGCGCGCAGGATGACCCGGTTCTCGGCATCCACCCGCAGCTCGGGGTGCGCCGCGCCGATGCCGCGCAGGGCCTCGGCCAGCACGTCTGCCGGGTCGTTGACGAACTTCTTCACGGTGCCTCCTCGTTGTGGCGTCGACGGTTCGGGCCGTCCTCCACGACGATGCTCGCCCGGGGAGCCCCGCGTCAAGGGCGACCGGCGTGCCGTGCTCAGAGGCGTTCGTGCGGGAGGACCTGCTTGATGCGCTCGATCGGGTTCTGCGCGGGCGCCTCGTTGTAGGCGTTGGCCAGATCCTGACCGCTGAGGGCGTGGATGGCGGCCATGATCTCGTCGGTGGCTCCGCGCCGAGCGCGCCCCGAGGAGGCGGGCCCGTGCGGCGAGAGGTCGAGCGGCGTTCCGAAGCGCACGGTGATGCGCTCCTTCGTGCTGGGGAACCTCGCGCCCACCGGCATCGCCTTGTCGGTGCCGATCAATCCCACCGGGACGACGGGGGCGCCGGTCTGCAGAGCGAGGAACGCCACCCCGGTGCGGCCTTTGTACAGGCGCCCGTCGAGCGAGCGGGTGCCCTCGGGGTAGAGGGCGACCGCGCGCCCGTCCTCGAGCAGCACGCGCTGCTGGTCGAGGGCGTCGAGGGCTTTCTGGCCGGCGCCGCGCTCGACGGGGATCGCACCGATCGCGGTGAAGAACTGTCGCGACGCCCATTTCTCGAAGTAGGCGGATTTCGCCAGGAAGTGCACGGGACGCGGGGCGGCGACCGGGATCGCGATCGAGTCGATGAACGACAGGTGGTTGCTGGCGAAGATCACGGGTCCCGTACGGGGGACGTTCTCGCGACCCTCGACGCGGGGGCGGTACACCGCGCGGGCGAGGGGAGCGATCAGGAAGCGCCCCAGCCCGTACGCGGCGCCCATCTGCTGCGGCTCTGCGGCGGGGGTTTCGGCGGAGGGGTCGGAACTCACCCGACGACCTTACTCGTCGCCGCATGCCCGCGCGTGCATGGCGGCGGGCAGTCCTCTCAGCCATGCCAAAGCGTGATGCGCAAGGATGGGAGCGTCCCGATCCCCTTCGAGAGGTCTGCCGTGCGCTTCCGCCCGATCGCTTCCCTGTCCGTCGCCGCCGCCGCGGTGCTGCTGCTCGCGGGCTGCTCGGGTTCACCCGACCAGGCGCAGACTCCGGATGCCACGGGCTCGGCCGACGCCGGGCAATGCCAGAGCGCCCTCGCCGAGGCGCCGGCCCCCGAGGGGCTCGAGGTCTCGGGCGACTTCCCGTCCAAGGTGACGGTCAACCTGCCCGCGGGGTACAACCCGACCGAGCTCCAGCGCACAACGCTCGTCGAGGGCTCGGGCCAGCAGATCGAGGCCGGAGACGTGCTGAAGGCCAATTACACGCTCATCGACGCCGCCTCCGGTCAGGTGCAGCTGCAGTCGCTCGACACCGCCCCCGACGGCATGGACACCCTCATCGCCTCGCAGCAGATCTTCGGCGCCGCACTCGAGTGCTCGACGATCGGTTCGCGCACCGTGTCGTCGTTCCCCGCCGGAACGCTCGGCGAGGGCTCGCCGGCCTTCGTGCTCGTCGCCGACGCCATCTCGGAGCAGCCCACGCGCGCCGACGGCG